>JAISAI010000011.1 GCA_031266795.1 Eubacteriales Family XIII. Incertae Sedis bacterium | reverse complement strand
CGAAATTCTCGACATGGCCCGCGGAGGAGCGATAGCGCTGAACTCAGGCGAAGAAGAAAAATATATATTCGAGTAGCCGGAACAGGGACCCGACTCACTTATTCAATCCACGGACGATCAGGCGATCGGCCGCGGCCGTTCCGATCCCTTATTTGTTTATGCTGACGGTGTAGCCGTTCCCGGTCATGAGCGCGACTTTCGTATCGAGCTCGTCCTTCACTTCAATCCGGTAAACAGAAGCAACGCGCCCGCGCGTAACGGCCTCCGCCGTACATATCAATCGCTTGCCTTTCGGTGGCGAAAGGTAAGTGATATTCGCAGATTGGTTCACCGTGATGAATTTGTCCATCTCGCCCCGGTCGAGAAATTTGTAGTTCGAGGCCACCGCGAACGCGCAGTCCGCGAGCGTATAGATCACTCCGCCCTGAACGACACCGCCCTTGTTAAAGTGATTTTCCGGAACGATGTCCACCGTACACACGGACCTGCCGTCCCCGGCCTCTTCGATGACCACGCCCGTCATCGTGAGGTACTGATCACCCTTAAAATACTCCCTGACATCATCAATCTTCATGCAACACCTTTTCCAATCCATTTTTTAGGGAACCTCTAAAAACCCTACGCACACGCCTTTGCCGCGTATCTTGCCGTGATTCTTCGGCAAAAAGCCTCGTGATACCACCAGTATCCCTGCGTTTTTTGCCTGTGAATCGCGACAAGCTCCACGACAAATCCGCGCACATAGGGTTTTTAGAGATTCCCTATTATATATACCCTGATTGGAGCAATCTACACATAAAATTCGGGATTTTACCGTTTTATCACCAAATCTCTACCGAATGAACCGAAAAACCGCGGGTTCTACGCAAAAGCGCGCACCGTGCGGGGGAAATAGAAGTATGACGCGCGGGGGAAATACAGGTCTGCCCGAATAGTCACTTCCCACGCTTTGTAATATACTATACGCATGGATGAGCATCGTGGCGCGGGTACAGAAACCGCGAATATCGGCGCGGTCGTCGTGGCGGCGGGGATGTCGTCGCGGATGGGCGCGTACAAGCCGCTGCTTGAGATCGGCGGTGTGTCCGTGGCGCGGCGCGTGGCCTCTGCCTTTGCCGAGGCCGGCGCGCGCCCTCTCGTCGTCGTGACGGGGCACAGGGCGGCCGAGCTCGAGGCTCACCTCTCGGAGCGCCGGCCGGGCGCGCCGCCTCTCCGCGACTTGCTGTTTGTGACGAACGCGCGCTACGCCAGCACTACGATGTACGAGTCCGCGAAGATCGGCCTGTCGCGTATCATGGGCCTGTGCGCGCGCACATTCTTCTGCCCGATCGATGTGCCGCTCTTCACCTCGGCTACGGTGAGCCGTCTGGCGGCGTGCGACGCTCCTATCGTGAAGCCTATATATAATGGAATAGAGGGGCATCCGATACTTATTGACTCGAAGCTGATACCTGTGCTTGTGGCGTCTGAAAGCGGCGCGGGGAGCCTCAAGGCGACGCTCGCCGCGTTTGACGAGGTGACGGCCTGCATCGAAGTCGACGACGAAGGGATATTATACGACGCGGATACGCCGTCGGATATGAAGCGGCTTACGGATATATTCTCAAAACGCGAGGGCTGAGACCGCGCCGTGTGCGGAGTTCCCGGCGCTCACTACACTACCGTTCGGACAGATACGCGTGGCAGGCGCGTGCGGCGCGGCGGCCTTCTTCTATTGCCCACACTACTAACGACGGGCCTCTTCGCATATCGCCGGCTGCGAACACGGTCGGCGTATTCGTGTGATACGACCCCGGCCCACGGCACGCTACCAAGCCTCGGGCGTCCGTCCCCAAGCTCAGTTGATCTATCAAGAGCCGTTCGGGGCCTGTGAAGCCCATGGCTGTCAGCACTATGTCGCACGGGCGCTCGCGCTCCGTGCCGGGGACTTCGCGCGGGGCTCCGTCCGCGCGCCATTCGACGCGCACGGTCTTCACGCCCGTGACCTTGCGCCCGTCGCCTATGACGGCTTTGACCGTCGCGCCGTATTCGCGCGGGTCGGCGCCGAATAGCTCCGCAGCCTCGAGCTGGCCGTAGTCCGTCTTTTTCACCTTTGGCCACAGCGGCCACGGGTTGTTTTCGGCGCGCTCGGCCGGCGGCTCCGGCATTATTTCAAGCTGGGCCACGGACGCCGCCCCTCTCCTTATGGCGCTCGCCACGCAGTCCGTCCCCGTATCGCCGCCGCCTACGACTACTACGCTCTTGCCGTCGATGTTAGGCAGCCCGTCGATGATGGTTCCGTCGAGTATATTCGCCGTGCTCCGCGTCAAGAATTCAAGCGCCGTCATGACGCCGAACAGGTCAGCGCCGCGTATGTCGAGCGTCCGCTCCGACACGGCGCCGCAACAGAGCACGATAGCGTCAAAATCTTTCATGACCGACAGGGCCGGGTAGTCCGCGCCCACCTCGGCGCCGAGCTCAAACCTGACGCCCTCATCCCTCATTATGCCTACCCTATCGAGCACTATACTCTTATCGAGCTTCATGTTCGGTATGCCGTACATCAGCAGCCCGCCCGGCCTGTCGGCGCGCTCGAACACCGTGACGGCGTCGCCGAGCCGGTTCAGCATATCCGCGCACGCGAGCCCCGACGGGCCCGAGCCTATGACGGCCACCCGTTTGCCTGTGCTGACGCCGGGCATGCGCGGGACGACCTTGCCGAGCCGCGTCATCTCGTCCACGACGTAGCGCTCGATCCCCTTGACCGTGACGGCCGGCTCGTGCTCGCCGAGCGTGCAGCTTCCCTCGCACAGCGCCGGGCACACGCGCCCCGTGAACTCCGGGAATGGATGCGTTTTTATGAGGCGGTGGTACGCTTTTTCTATCTCGCCGCGATACACGAGGTCGTTGATCTCGGGGATGAGATTCGACAGGGGGCAGCCTATGGACTGGCCGTCGACGACAAAGGCCGCGTGGCAGAAAGCCACGCCGCAATCCATGCAGCGCGCCGCCTGCGTCTCTATCCCGGACGGCGTCTGCGGCACGACAAACTCGTTCCAGTTTTTTATGCGCTCGCTTACCGGGAGGTACGCGGCGTCCGCGCGTTCGTATTCGAGAAAGCCCGTAGCCTTACCCATCGCAGCCATCCGCCATTTCTTGAGGGCCGGGGCGCGACCTCGCCATAAGCTCCCGGTATTCCCCCGGCACGACCGTGACAAACTTTTTTAACGACGCGTCCCAATCGTCCAAAAGCCTCACGGCGATATCCGAACCCGTAAACGCCGCGTGCTTGCGCAGTAGCTCCCTCAGCTGCTCCGCGTCGCCCGCTGCCGTCGGCTCCACGACGACGCCCGCCGCGTTGCAGCGCTGTGGGAACGCCCCGTCCCCGTCGTACACATAGGCCACGCCGCCCGACATGCCGGCCGCGAAGTTGCGCCCCGTCCCTCCGAGCACGACGCACACGCCGCCCGTCATGTACTCGCAGGCGTGGTCACCGACTCCCTCTACGACGGCCGTCGCGCCGCTGTTGCGCACGCAAAACCTCTCGCCGGCCGAGCCGCGCGCGTAGAACTCACCATCCGTCGCGCCGTACAGTATCACATTCCCCACGATGATATTATCGGACGGGTCGAACATCGCCCCGTCCGGAGGCACGATCACGATCCGCCCTCCCGACAGGCCCTTGCCCGCGTAGTCGTTCGCGTCGCCGTGCAGCTCCAACTCGACGCCGCGCGTGAGGAACGCGCCGAACGAAAGGCCGGCCGAGCCGTCAAACCGCAGATGTATGCTGCCGTCGGGAAGTCCGCCGGGGCCGTGCCGTCGGACTATCGCGCCCGACAGCATACAGCCTACCGTGCGGTTGCGCGACGCGATCTCGAGCGTGTAGTCCGCCTTTTCACCCGGGCGCCGTATCGCGTCGCGGCACAGCGAAATCAGCGCGCTCATGTCGAGCGTCCTCTCGAGCGCGTGATCCTGCGGCTGCGTGAAGTAACGCGCGCCCGCGCTGTCCACGGCCTTAGGCTGGTACAGAAGCCTCGACAGATCGACGGTCTTCGCCTTTTCGTTCCATTCGGGATGCAGCTCCGTAAGCAGCTCGACGTGGCCGATGAGCTCGTTGAACTTCTTGACGCCGATGCGCGCCATCCACTCGCGCACCTCCTGAGCGAGGAATCTCATAAGGTTCTCGACGTATTCCGGCTTCCCCTCGAACTTGCCGCAGAGCCGCGGGTTCTGCGTGGCTATGCCCACGGGGCAGGTGTCGAGGTTGCAGACGCGCATCATGTCGCAGCCCATGGCCACGAGCGGCGCCGTCGCGAAAGCGAACTCCTCGGCGCCGAGCAGCGCCGCGATCACGATGTCACGGCCGGTCAGCAGCTTGCCGTCCGTCTCGAGCACGACCCTGTTCCTCATCTCGTTCATGAGCAGGCTCTGATGCGCTTCGGCGATGCCGAGCTCCCACGGCAGGCCCGCGTGCCTTATGCTCGTGCGGGGCGCCGCGCCCGTGCCGCCGTCGTAGCCGCTCACGACGATCACGTCCGCGAGCGCTTTCGCCACGCCGACCGCCACCGTGCCGACCCCGCCCTCCGAAACGAGCTTCACGCTGATTCGCGCATTTTTGTTCGCGGCTTTCAGGTCGCGTATGAGCTGGGACAGATCCTCTATGGAATATATATCGTGGTGCGGCGGCGGCGAAATCAGTTCCACGCCGGGCGTCGAATACCGGGCCTTGGCTATCCACGGATAGACTTTCGCGCCGGGCAGGTGCCCTCCCTCGCCCGGCTTCGCGCCCTGCGCCATTTTTATCTGTATCTCTTTCGCGTTATTAAGGTAATACATCGTCACGCCGAAGCGTCCGGACGCCACTTGCTTGATGGCGCTCGACCTGTTCGCGCCCTCGTCGTCGGGCGTGAAGCGCTCGATCAGCTCGCCGCCCTCCCCCGTGTTGCTCTTGCCGCCGAGCCGGTTCATGGCTATCGCCATGCACTCGTGCGATTTCTGGCTGATCGACCCGTATGACATCGCGCCCGTCTTGAATCTCCTGACGATGCTGTCGACGGGCTCGACGACGTCGATCGGCGTCGGTTTCTCCGCTTCGATGATGGACAGCAGCCCGCGGATATTTTTCAGCTCGACTGATCGCTTGTTGACGCAGGCGGAAAACTTCTTGAACATCCCGTAGTCGCCGCGCCTACAGGCCTGTTGCAGATAATAGATGTTCTCGGGATTGTAAAGATGGTACTCCCCGTTTTTTCTCCATTTATAGTCGCCGCCTGTGTCTAAGGGCTCGTCCCTCTCTCTGGGGTCAAACGCCTTTTCGTGCCGCTCTTTCGCCTCCGACTCTATCTCTTTCAGCGTGAGGCCGCCTATGCGCGATGTCGTGCCCGTGAAATATTCCTGTATGACTGTTTCTGATATTCCGAGCGCTTCAAATATCTGTGCGCCGTGATAGCTCCGAACCGTGGATATGCCCATCTTCGACATGATCTTGACGAGCGCGTGCGTCATGGCGTCGCGGTAATTCGCCAGCGCCTCGGCCTCGCCTGTCTCGAGCAGGCCGTCGCTCGCCATATCGGCAAGCGTGTCGTACGCGAGATAAGGGCAGACCGCCTCCGCGCCGTAGCCCACGAGCAGGGCGATATGATGCGCTTCCTTAGCCTCGCCCGTCTCCACGACGAGGCTTACCCGCGTGCGCGTGCCGTTCTTCACGAGATGGTGGTGGAGCGCCGACGTCGCGAGAAGAGCCGGGATCGGAACCTTGTACGGCGCGGCCCCCCTGTCCGAAAGTATGATGATATTGTAAGCGCTGTTCATCACGTAGTCCGTCGCCGCGAACAGGTCGTCTATCGCGTGCCGCAGCCCTTTTTTCTCGCGCGAATTGAAGAGTATCGGCAAGGTCACGCTCTTCCTACCGTCCCCGTTCAGGCCGCGCAGTTTCTGCAATTCATCCTTCATGAGGACAGGCGTGTCGTGGCGGATCATGCGGCAGTTCGTCTCATCCGGCTCGAGAAGATTGCCCTCCCTGCCGATATGTATGTTCGACGATGTGACGATGCTCTCCCTGATCGCGTCTATGGGCGGATTCGTCACCTGCGCGAAGAGCTGCTTGAAGTAATGGTAGAGGAGTTGCGGCCGGTTGGAGAGGACGGCGAGCGGCGTGTCTATACCCATGGACGACACCGGGTCGTCGCCGGTATCCGCAAGGCCTTTCAGCGTGAGGTTCAAATCCTCCCACGTATACCCGAACACTTTCTGCTCCGTAATGATCGGCAGGGCCTCGGCGTCGGCTTCCCTGTTTGCCATCAGCAGACGCATCCCGTCGAAATCTTTCAGCACCGCCTGCTCGTAAACGCCTCCGGCGCCGCGCCGCCTCTTGTCCCTGATGATGTCCTGCCAGTATTCGCCCGGCGAATCCGTCAGCGGCACATCCGCCAAGCGCGTGAGATTGCAGTCGAGCCATCGCCTGTACGACCTGCGCGACGCGGCGGCCGCTTTCAGCTCACCGTCGTCTATGATGCGGCCCTCTACCGTGTCAATGAGCAGCATATGGCCCGGCCTGAGCCTATCCTTTCTCGCGATACGCTCCGCCGGTAGCGGCAGCACGCCGGACTCGCTCGCGAGTATGAGCGTGCCCTCATTCGTGAGAACATAGCGGGCGGGCCTGAGCCCGTTGCGGTCGAGCGTCGCGCCGGCTATGCGGCCGTCCGTGAATGCGATGGCGGCCGGCCCGTCCCACGGTTCCATGAGGCAGCTGTTGTACTCATAAAACGCGCGCACGTCCTCGTCCATATCGGGGTCGTTTTCCCACGGTTCCGGTATTGTCAACATGACCGCCTCCGGCAGCGAGTACCCCGCGTGGACGAGGAGCTTTATAAAGTCGTCGAGCATGGCCGAGTCGGAGCCCTCTTCATTTATGACGGGCATGACTTTTGCGAGCTCGTCCCCAAATACCTCCGAGCTGAGCATCGCCTCGCGCGCTTTCACCCAGTTGACATTGCCGCGTATCGTGTTGATCTCCCCGTTGTGGATCAGGTAGCTCATCGGATGGGCGCGCTCCCAGCTCGGGAATGTGTTCGTGGAAAAACGCGAATGCACGAGCACTATGGCGGATGCCAGATCGGTGTCTTTCAAGTCCAAATAGAAGCTCTCGAACTGATCCGCCCGCAGCATACCCTTGTACACGATAGTCCTGCACGATATGCTCGCGAGATAAAAGTACAGGTCGCGTTCATTCTCCCCGTAGCGTATGCGCCCTCTCGCCACCTTTGAGACGATATACAGCTTCCGCTCGAAATCGTCCTCTGCCATGCCCTCCGGGCGCTTCACGAAAACCTGCCGTATCCCCGGGCATACCTCGCGGGCCGTAGGGCCTATGGTCTTCGGGTTGACGGGAACCTTGCGGACGCCGAGGACATCAAGCCCCTCCTCATTGCATATGCGCGAAAACGCGGAGACCGTCCGCCTCATGCGATCCGGCTCCGGGCTTCCGAACATCATAGCGACGCCGTAGCTGCCCTCGTCGCCGAGCTCTATACCCGAATTTTTCGCGGCCTTTTTGAAAAAAATGTGCGGCAACTGTATGAGCATACCGGCGCCGTCGCCCGTCTCCGGCTCCGCGCCGACGCCGCCGCGATGAGCCATGTTCATGAGCGCGAGCGTCGCGTCCTTGATGAGCCCGTGCGACCTGTGGCCGTCGATGTTCACGAGCAGCCCGATCCCGCACGAGTCATGCTCGAACTTCGGCTCATGCAGCCCGCGATACTCGCCCGCGCTACGCCGCGCCGTCCCGCGCCGCTGCGGGAGTTCCTCCCTGTCTTCGTAGTCGTTCATAAGCCAACAGTATATAACCGCGCTCGTCAAATGTCAAACAATTCGGAATCATCTGTTTATTCGCACAACGGAAACCGCAGCGGCCGTCCCCTATCAAAACTTGACCCGGCGGCCTGTTTCATAATATATTTCTATCTGTTGCGGATGATATTATTGGAATAAAAATAAGGGAGTGGAAACGGAGCTTGCATGAAGATTGATGATGTCAGGAAGTATTTTGAGGGGGACAGATACCTCACCATGACGGGTGTGATCGTCGAGGAGGCGGAGGACGGCAGGGCTGTGTGCACGGTGGACATCGTGCCGGAAAACCACTTCAACAAGGGGGGCGTCGTGCAGGGCGGCGTGACGTACACGCTCGCGGACTGCACGTTCGCGGTGGCGTCGAACTATAGTTTTATCGACCGGGGGGAGACGGACAGGTTCATCACGGTGAGCCAATCGGCAAACATCACTTACTTTTCGCCGCCGAAAGGCAAGAAGCTGATATGCACGGCCGAGGCCGTCTCGCGCGGGCGCGTCTCGTCGGTCTACCGCATGGAGGTAAAGGACGAGCTCGATACGAATGTCGCGCTCATGATAGGGAACGGCTACACGATCGAACTCGACAGATAGGCGGGCAAAGCGCCCGCGCCGGGTCTCTCCGGCTATTCAAATATGTATTTCTCTTCCTCGCCCGAGTTCAGGGCTATCGCGCCGCCGCGGGCCATGTCGAGGATCTCGTACTCCGACAGCAGGTTGACAAGCAGGTCTATTTTCTCGGGCACGTCGCTGTGCTCCAGCATGAGCGTCGCGGGGGAGATGTCCACGATCTGACAATCCATGATCTTCGCAAGGTCGACGATCTCGGCGCGCTGCCCTTTCGTCGCCCTCACCTTGATGAGCATGATCTCACGGCGCGTCGACTGCTCGGCCGAAAAGCGCTCCACGCGTATCACGTCCTCAAGTTTGCTTATCTCGTTCGCGGCCTGGTCAGCCACGTAGTCGTCGCCCTCGACCACGACGGTCATGCGCGTGACGTCGTGATTGCGCGTCGGGCCGGCCGTGATGCTGTCGATGTTGAACTCCCTGCGCGCAAGCAATTGCGAAATGCGCGAGAGCACGCCGGGTTTGTTGTCCATGA
>JAISAI010000080.1 GCA_031266795.1 Eubacteriales Family XIII. Incertae Sedis bacterium | reverse complement strand
TTCGTCTTCTCAGCGAAACTGACGACGACGGTCTCGTTCAATCCGAGGTTCAGGATCGTATCCATCATGCCGGGCATCGACGCGCGCGCGCCCGAACGTACGGAAACGAGCAGCGGGTTTTCGGGGTCGCCGAACTTTTTCCCCATCATCCCCTCAAGCTTATTTATATATTCGAGTATCTCGGCACGGATATCGTCGTTGATCTTCTCGCCGTCCTCGTAATACTGCGTACAAGCCTCCGTGCTTATCGTAAATCCCTGAGGTACGGGCATGCCGAGCCCCGTCATCTCCGCAAGATTCGCGCCCTTGCCGCCGAGCAGATTTCGCATGGATGCGGCGCCCTCATTGAACAGATACACAAACTTCTTTCCCATTACTTCTTCTCCTTCTCAACTTTCTACTGTTAAATAATTATTCAATAACCATTCGGATATACGCGGGAAAAAGCCGGGTATGCCCGAACAGTTACATCTTTCAAAACTCGAGTCTGTCCTCGATATATTCTCTCACCTTTTCTATCGGCAGCCTTACCTGCTCCATCGTGTCGCGGTCGCGCACCGTGACCGCGCCGTCCGTCTCCGTGTCGAAGTCGACCGTGACGCAAAACGGCGTGCCTACCTCGTCCTCCCGCCTGTAACGCTTGCCGATGTTGCCGCTCACATCAAAGTCCGTCATGAAGCTCTTCGACAACTCCGTATGCAGCTCGCGCGCCTTGTCAGACTGCTTCTTGGTGAGAGGCAGGACGGCCGCCTTGTACGGCGCGAGCGCCGGGTGCAGACGCAGCACGGTCCGCGCTTCGTCCGTGCTCTTCTCGTCGGTCGCGAGATTTTCTTCCTCATATGCGTTCACGAGAAAAGCGAGCAGTATGCGGTCGACGCCGAGCGACGGCTCGATGCAGTAAGGCACGTACTTCTCGTTCGTCTCGGGGTCCTGATACGACAGATCCTTGCCCGAGTGCTCGATATGCTGCTTCAGATCGAAATCCGTACGGTCGGCCACGCCCCAAAGCTCGCCCCAGCCGAACGGGAACCGGAACTCTATATCCGTAGTCGCGTTGGAATAGTGCGCGAGCTCCTCCTGCTTGTGGTCGCGCATGCGGATGTTATCCTCCCTCATGCCGAGCGCGAGCAGGAAGTCGTGGCAATACTTCTTCCAGTAGTCAAACCATTCGAGATCCGTCCC
Source organism: Eubacteriales Family XIII. Incertae Sedis bacterium (assembly GCA_031266795.1). Classification (GTDB taxonomy): domain Bacteria; phylum Bacillota; class Clostridia; order Peptostreptococcales; family Anaerovoracaceae; genus JAIRPC01. The sequence goes on along the minus strand of JAISAI010000080.1, from coordinate 4,778 downwards.
CGGCGCACAGAAAAATTCGAGCTCCATCTGCTCGAACTCGCGCGTACGGAATATGAAATTGCCCGGCGTGATCTCGTTGCGGAACGACTTGCCCGTCTGCGCGATGCCGAACGGGATCTTCTTGCGCGACGTGCGCTGCACGTTGCGGAAATTCACAAATATGCCCTGCGCCGTCTCCGGCCGCAGGTATATCTCGTTCTGCGAGTCCTCCGTCACGCCCGCATGCGTGCGGAACATGAGGTTGAACTGCCTGATGCCCGTGAAGTCGTCCTTGCCGCACACGGGGCACTTGATCCCCTTTTCCGCGATAAAGGACTCCATCTCAGCGTGCTCCCAGCCGTCGACCGGCTCGTGCCCGCCGCCTTTTTTCGTAAAATAATCTTCGATGAGATCGTCTGCGCGAAAACGCGACTTGCAGGACTTGCAGTCTATGAGGGGATCGGCAAAGCCGCCTACATGGCCGGACGCCACCCATACCTCGCGGTTCATGAGTATCGCCGAGTCGAGCCCGACGTTGTAGGGCGACTCCTGTACGAACTTGCGCCACCACGCCTTCTTGATATTGTTCTTCAGCTCCGCCCCGAGCGGGCCGTAGTCCCAGCTGTTCGCAAGCCCTCCGTATATATCGGAGCCCGGATATACGAAACCCCGATTTTTACAGAGGGCCGCGAGTTTTTCCATTGTCAGTCCGTCGTTTGCCATAAAGCCCCCATGCTTTCTTCCATTACTTTATCTCTTGCTATAATTGTCGTAATTATTCCGGACAGGCCGAGCGCGCCCGTTCAGTCACGCTTGCCCACGAGTTCGTCGGCGACGTCCTTCATCGCCTCGCCGAGCTCGCCCGCCTTTTCCTTCACGCCCCCGGCCGCCTCGGACGCGTTCTCGACGCGCTGCTTCGCCGCGCTCCACATCTCGTCGACCGTGTCCTTGAAGTCCTCGGGGTTCAGCTGGTTCACGGCCTGCTTCGTCTTGCCCACGGCGTCCTGCACCCTGCCGCTCACACTGTCCACGGCCTGAGCGCCCTTCTCCTTCACGGCGTCGACCACGAGGCCGCCCCGCTCGACGGCGTCGCCAAACTTATCCGTGGCTTTCTCCGTTATGTCGATGACCTGACCGTCATCGAGCGTGAGCTCTATCTTGTACTTCAGGCCGAAGCACACGGCCGTGCCGACGAGGGCCGCCCACGGCGCGATGAGCGCCCCGATGATCGTCGCGTTCACGGGCATGTTCAGCAGCACGTCCTCGTCCTTCGACACGACGATCTTCGACACATTGCCCTTGCGCACATAGTCCTTGATGACGTCGAGTATATCCGTCGACTTCCCGATGACCTTCGCCGCCCCGCTCATATTGATCGATTCCTCGATGGCTATGATCGCGTCCACGACATTGCCGTCAGACGATTCGAGCGCTTCCTTCGCATCCTTGTAGCTCACTCCCGTCCTGTCCTTCACCAATTCGATTTTTTCCAGCGTGATCTCCATATCAGACCTCCGTTCAATCTGTTCAAACAGTAAATAAAGCCTCGCTTTTCAGGTTTTCTATATCCAGATGCCGCTTAGCGAAGCGCAAAAGCGCCGTGATGAGAGCGTCCGCGACACCGTCGTCGAGAGCGAGCCCCGCCATCTTGTCGATGGGGTTTCTCATCAGATAGGCCAACGCTTCAAGTGTATCAAATCCGAGCGAATAAAACAACTTATCATCGCCAAAACTCTCCGCGTCCGGCAGCACGCCCGCAAAGTGCAGCGCTTTCACGAGCCAGGCGGCCGTCAACGTGCGGCGCCCCCTGCTCCTGCCCTCCATCATATCCATGAATTTTAACGTCTGGGCCCACAGTTCCGGCGCGGGCGCCTCGTCAGGGAGCATCTTCCCCGCAAACTCGAGCACCAACGAGGCGTTCAGGTATTTTTCATAATCCTCCCCAATGGAATAGTAAGGCTTGACGGCCTCGGCCGCCGCGATATTCACGTAGCCCTTCGAGCGCCTGAGCGTGTAGCGCCCGAGCGTGAACGGCCTGACCGCTATCGCGGACTTGCTCTTGCCGCGCTCCGACGCGTTCGTGCCCGCGCTCACTTTCCCGTGATGATCGGTAAAAAGGAGTATCATGCGCCGCCCCCCCGTCGCTTTCGTCTGGCGCAGCACGATGGCCTCACACTCGATCGTCATGTCAGTCCCTGTACCCGAGCGAGCCGAGCATGAAGTCGCTGTCGCGCCAGCCCGGCTTGACCTTGACCCACAGATCGAGGAACACCTTCGTCCCGAGCAGCCCCTCTATCTCCTCGCGCGCGCTCTTGCCGATGCCCTTCAGCTTGCGGCCGCCCTTGCCGATAATGATGCCTTTGTGCGACTTTTTCTCCGCGTAGATGACGGCGGATATGCGCGTGACGCCCCTCCCCTCCTCGTACTTCTCGATCCCGACGGCCACGCCGTGCGGCACTTCGTCGCGCAGATAGTGCAAGGCCTTCTCCCTGATGATCTCAGAGGCGATGAAGCGCCCGGGCCGATCCGTCGCCACGTCGTCCGGGAAATATCCCACGCCCTCCGGCAAATGTTTTTTCAGCGCCGCCACGACGTCCGCCACGTTCACGCCGTCCGTCGCCGTCGTGCCGATGATGTCCGTGAAAATGCCCTCGGCCTCCCACGCCTCATACGCGCGCTTGAACCGGTCCGGGGCCATGAGGTCCGTCTTGTTTATCACGAGGATTTTCGGGGCGCTCACCCCCTGTATTTTTTGTAGAATAACATCGCCGCTGTCCCCGGCGTCCCCTCCCGTAGAGGGCAATCCGTAGCTGTCCGTGATGAACAGCACGGCGTCCGCGTCCGGCAGCGCGCCGAGGGCCGCGCCCGCCATATACTCGCCGAGCTTGTTCTTCGGCTTCGTGACGCCCGGCGTGTCGACGAACACTATCTGGCATTCGTCATCGTTATATATGCCGCGTATGCGGTTGCGCGTCGTCTGCGGCTTGTCCGCCGTGATCGCCACCTTCTCGCCGACCATGGCGTTCAGCAGCGTGGACTTCCCGACGTTCGGCCGCCCGATGATCGCTACGAAACCCGACTTCACAGATTCACCCTCCGCATTACCTTCTCCTCAGCCGCGCGCATCTCCGCGCGCGCCTCCTCCGTCCCGTGGTCATAGCCAAGCAGATGGAACAGGCCGTGCACGAAGAGGTACACAAATTCGCGCGGCTCGCCGTGTCCGTATTCCGCCGCCTGCCCGCGGGCGCGCTCCGGGCATATGACTATATCGCCGAGCAGCAGAGGCGGGCGCGGTACGGCGGCGTCCGTGTCTTCGTCGTCCGGCGTACGCGGCGCGGCGGCGTCCGTGTCCCCGCCGTCCGCCATACGCGGCGCGGCCTCGCCCTCGCCCGCGCCGTCCATCGGGAACGACAGCACGTCCGTGACCTCATAGGCGCCCCGGTGCTCCCCGTTCAGCGCCCTGATCTCACTCGGCGACACGAACGAAAGGCTTATCTCCGCGTCGTCCACGCCACGCTCCCCTATAGCGGCGAGCGCAGCTTCGCGCATGGCGGCGAGTATATCGTCAGGAGGGAGCCCCGGCGACGCCGCGTCGTAGGAAAGCTCTATCATGGCCCCTTTCGCGGCCCGCCCTTTTTGCCGTAGCCGGGCGGCTTTCCCTTCTTATCATATCCGAACGGCTTGCCCTTCTTGCCGTATCCGGACAGGTCGCTCTTCTTGCCCTTCCTGACCGGAGCCGGGGCGGCGCTTTTCCCGGCCGCGTCACGCGCGTCACGCGCTCCGTCAGCCGAGGGCTTATCCCGTTTTTCATAGCGCTCATACGCGCCGATGATTTTCTTCACAAGCGAATGGCGGACGACATCCCTCCCCGTGAGGTGGCAGAACGCCAGCTCGTCGACGCCGCCGAGCACGCGCTCCGCGTGCAGCAGGCCCGACGCCCTGCCCTCCGGCAGATCTATCTGCGTGACGTCGCCGTTCACGACGACCTTCGAGCCGAAGCCCATGCGCGTCAGGAACATCTTCATCTGCTCGCGCGTCGTGTTCTGCGCCTCGTCGAGTATGATGAACGAATTGTCGAGCGTACGCCCGCGCATATACGCGAGCGGCACGACCTCGATCGTCTCGTTCTCCTTCAGGCGCAGCACCGTATCGCGGCCCATGATCTCGTACAGCGCGTCGTAGAGCGGGCGCAGGTACGGATCGACTTTCTCCTGCAGGTCGCCCGGCAGGAAGCCGAGCCGCTCGCCCGCCTCGACCGCGGGGCGCGCGAGTATGATCCTCTCCGCCTCCTTGTTCTTGTACGCGCTCACGGCCATAGCCACGGCGAGGTAGGTCTTGCCCGTGCCCGCCGGCCCGATGCCGAACACGATCTCCCGCCCCCTGATGGCCTCGACGTAGTCCTTCTGGCCGCGCGTCTTCGCCTTGATAGGCTTGCCGCGGTGCGTGAACGCCAGGATGTCGCGGCTGAAATCCGAGCCCGCATACGACGCGCCCTCCGCGTGGAGGCTTATCACGTATTCGAGCTTCTGCTTGTCGATGGACTCCCCGCTGTCCAATATCCAAAAGAGATCCTTCACGACGTCGCGGGCGGCTTCCGCGCGTTCCCCCTTTATCACTATCTCGTCGCGGCGCAGCACCGCTTCCACCCCGAAATGCGTCTCTATAAACTTGAGGTTGGCGTCCATGCTTCCAAACAGCGCCGCCGCGTCGTGCTCCCCGTCAAGCCCGATGCGGATGACCTCCGTAAAGTCCTGTTCCAAATAACTTTCCTTTCATTAATAAAACTGCTTTGAGGTTTG
>JAISAI010000037.1 GCA_031266795.1 Eubacteriales Family XIII. Incertae Sedis bacterium | reverse complement strand
CCCGTCGAGAATAGGGGAGATGGAATCGCGCACAAAAGCCTCTACGCCGGACGTCATCTTGGGCGAGTCGGTGTCAACAACGTAGGTGGACTCATACGGATCGATAACGACGGTAGGATATATGACAAAAACGTCGATGGGCGCCCCGGGATTCTCAGACATGGAATACCAGTTGTGCGCTTCTTTGTAATCAAGCCCCTCGGCAAAAGACTCAAATTTTGTCACCTTTGCGGCGGGCTTCGCGTTGTCTTCCGTCTTTGAGGTAAGCTCACATGCCCCGAGCGCTGTTCCAGAAAGTAGCGCCAACACCGATAACAACGCTACAAACCGTTTTGTCCGACATAGGGTCTTCATTATTTGCACCTGCAATCGCCTCCCGATATTTCCTGTCCTTGGGGTTCTAAAACACCGCTATCATATATTTTTCAGGTATTTTCCCTGGTTGAGGAAGACTTCGGCCATCGTGAGTATGTTCTCCGGCGGTATGTCGGGAGTGATCGCGTGGGTGGGCGCTATGATAAAGCCGCCGTCACTTCTGAGCGCGTCAGCCACGGAGGCGATCTCGGCTATGAGTTCATCTCTGCCCATATAAGGCAGCGCCTTCTGCACAGACACGCCTCCCCAGAAAGTGAGGTCGCGCCCGTATTCTCTTTTTATCGCTCGTATGTCGTATATCTCAGGCTGAAAGGTCTGGTAGCAGTCGAGCCCGAGTTCGATAAGGTCGGGAAGTATTTCATGACAGTCCCCGCATGAGTGCTGCATGACGTACTTGTTCCGGCTCTTGACCCGTTCGTAAAAACGGGCTATGCGCGGTTTGATGAACCTGCGCCAGTGTTTTGCCCCGAACAGCAGGCCGTTTTGCTGCCCCCAGTCGTCGCCGAAGTATATGCCGTCAACGTCGTATTCGAGGGCTATGTCTATGAGCGGCAGATAATAGTCGCATATCCTGTCGAAAAAAAGTTCAAGTTCATCCGGGCAGACGGCCATGCTCATATAGACGTTTTCCATGCCCATGAGGCTCCATGCGCGTTCGAACATGCAGAAACCGAAGCCCATCATCGTGAACCTGTCGCCGCGCGACGCGATCAGCGCCTCTATGTCACGCCGCAGACGGTCCGTATCACAGGACGGGAACACGTAGTCGCTGCCCGTGAGATCTGTTATCTGCGGATCTCTCACGACGCCTATGTCCTTGTCGAGCCCGGTCCTGTCCCATATTACGCCGAATTCATCCCTGAAATAACCGGGCATTCCCTCGATCTCCGTGGGCCATCCCCAATACTGGACGTAATGCAGACACGCACCGAGCTTTTCCTCTATGTCATCATCGCCCGTATACTCGCGCAGCCGGTCAAGCGCCTGCGCCGTAAAGTCCATGTGATGAGGTATAACAGGCGGTTCCCTGTGTGCGAGCGCCGCAGATACGAGTTCTTTTCTGTTCATCGTTCCTCCTTATCCGGTGAGTAGCTCCGCTCTGCGCGCGGGCATTGTCCATCCGGCGCCATTTCCGGAAGCACCTCCGCGCCGCCCACTGGCCTGATAGCCAGCCTTCTGCATGAGCCCGTTCCGAACACCCCGTCCATCTCGCGCTTATAATCATCAAAGGATTTGTCCGGCACAAATGCGAGTATCGTACCCGCGAATCCTCCCCCGTGTACCCGCCACGCGCCTCCCGTCTCCGACAGGAATCTTTCGCTCAGAGCGAGCGCGACGGATATGCCCTGTCGCGCCGGGTCTGACGCGGAGAATATGTTTTGTAAGCACGCGAGCGACGAGCGGCCCGAGCGCCTGACGAGACTGAGGAATTCCCTGATGTCACCGGCGGCGAGCGCGTCCGCTTCCCGTAAGGCAAGTTGATTGTCTGTGAAAAAGTGCATGGCGCGCAGCACAGACCTGTCGCCGCATGTTTCACGGAGCTTTGGCACGCGTGCGAAAAAGGACTGTTCGTCCACATCTGTCAGCGCGTCTTTTCCGAATGCCGCGGCAATACGGCCCATTTCCTCCGGTATCGTCGCGTATTCGTGCGTAAGATCGGCGTGGCTGCCCTTTGTATCAACGATGCATATGTCGTATCCCGCGTCCGCGAGATGCGAGTCTATGCGCCTTACCACGGGGGCCGCCGGGTCGTTGAAATCTATTGAGACAAGCCCGCCGACGGAGGAAGCCATCTGATCCATGAGGCCGCTCGGTTTGCCGAAGTATTCGTTTTCGGCGTATTTGCCGGCAATCGCTATATCGACGCTGCCCACCTTGTGTTCATTATATAAGGCGTTCATGATCCCGCCTGTCGCGACTTCAAAAGCAGCCGAAGAGGAAAGTCCCGAACCTGTGGATACGTTCGAGGTAATCGCCGCCCTGAAGCCTCCGGCATCATAGCCCTGTTTACGAAACCACGCCGCGACCCCTCGAACAATCGCGGACGGAGAGCCCTTCTCGTCATCGTGCACGGACAGGTCCTCCAAGGATACGGATATATCGCTGTACCCCGCGGAACGTATGAATATCGTATTGTCCGGTGACGGCGTCGCGGCGCACAGTACGTCGGTATCTATCGCGGCGGCGAGTACCACTCCGCGCTGATGGTCCGTATGGTTGCCGCCGATTTCGATGCGCCCCGGCGCGGAAAACAGTCTGACGTCGTTGCCTATGCCGAACCCGGTCTCAAATGTTTCGAGCAATGACAGATAGCGACGTCCGGGCTCGCCGCCCGCATGGTTTACGGGATAGAGCAACGCAAAAGCGCCGTCGTAGACCCCGTCGCGGATTTTATTTTTCAGTTTTTGCAGATCACTCATATACCAAACCGTATGACTCCGGCCAGCGGCCCGCGGCCTGCGGCTCGCCCAACCGCCAATTTATCGCATATGCCATTTTAACACAAAATTCGTCTTTTACGGCCCGGCGGCCGCAAGTTCATATTTTCAATATTCTGATACAATTACTTGCGTTTTCGATAGCAAGTGATGCTATAATAAGTAATCGGTTATTACTCCGAATTTGTAGTCTATGAGGAGGAAAAACAATGATCAGAAGCAAATTTTTCAGTATAGTGTTATGTGTTATTTTGTCGGTAGCTCTTGTCGTCACGCTTGCCGCGTGTTCCGGAGATTCGAGCGGCGGTGACGAGCAAGCGACGAGTGAGGGCTCTGACGCAGGCGACGCGTCGGCAAAGCCGTGGGCCGGTACGAAGGTCGTATTCTTCCCGGGCGGCGGCGAAGGCGACGTATTTGCGTCGGTGGTCTACAACGGCGCCGTGCAGGCGCAGAAGGATCTCGGCTGCGAGGTCGAATTCGTCTGGTCGGATTGGGATCCGAACAAGATGGTAAATCAGCTGAAGGAGGCGATCGCGAGGAAGCCGGACGCAATCTGCGTAATGGGACATCCAGGCGATGACGCTTACAAGTCCCTCGTGGAGGATGCGGAGAGCCAGGGGATCATCATCACGAGTCAGAACACCACGCTCCCCGAGCTCGAAGCCGCGTACAAGACGGCCGGGTTCGGATATGTCGGCCAGGATCTGTACGCGTCGGGCGAGCTGCTCGCGAATGAGTCGATCAAGCGCGCCGGGCTGCAGAGCGGAGACAGGGTCATGCTTTGGGGCCTCGAAGCGCAGCCGGGACGCGGCGAGCGCACGAAAGGCGCACATGACGCGCTCGAAGCTGCCGGGATGACGGTGGACTATATTGAGATAAGCGACGCGATCAACTCGGATCCCTCACAGGGCACGCCGACGCTGACCTCGTATCTCGCGAGCAACACCGATTGTAAGATGGTAATCACAGACCACGGATCACTCACGTCGTCCCTCGGCATGTTCCTGCAGGCCGCGGGGAAAGAGCCGGGCGACGTGTTCGGCGCGGGGTTTGACCTCTCCGGCGACACGGCGCAGGCTGTGACCGACGGCTGGGTCGGCGCGGTGCTCGACCAGCAGCAATGGCTCCAGGGTTATCTGCCCGTACTTCAGGCATGTCTGACGAAACAATATCAGTTCGCCGGCCTGCACATCGACACGGGCGCGTCGATTATCGACAAGGACAACATAGAGCTCATCAAGCCTCTCGCTACGGAAGGCATCCGTTAATCCGCATCATTGAATTTCATGCCGGGCCGCGATGACATCGCGGCCCGGTTCAAAGTGTCAGTTGTCGGAGCAATAATATCAGGGGGGACTGATATGTCGGGAGCTATAAAAGAATCTGAAAGCGCCGCCGAAGTTGTGGCGCCGAAGCCGCCTCTGTTGCGGATGGTCGACGTCTGCAAAAGATTCGGAGGCGTGCAGGTCCTGGATAAAGTAAACCTCGAGATTGGGGACAACGAGATAGTTGGGCTTGTCGGCGACAACGGCGCGGGCAAGTCCACGCTCATCAAGACTATAACGGGCGTTCATCTGCCCACATCCGGAGACCTCTATTACAAGGGTGAAAAAATCAGCATACATTCCGTCAAAAAGTCGCGCGAAATGGGTATCGAGACGGTGTACCAGGAGCGAGCCCTCGCGGACCTTCAGACGATATGGCAAAACATGTTCCTCGGGCGCGAAATATCGAACAAGCTCGGCTTTCTCAATATCAAGGAGCAGAAGCGCCAATCCGAGACCATGATGCGCGAGCATATGGGATTCACCTCCAAGGCCATCACGGTCGATACGGAGGTGGAGTTTCTGTCAGGCGGAGAGAAACAGGGCATAGCCATCTCCCGCGCGCTCTACTTCAACGCGGACCTCATAATACTCGACGAGCCGACGGTCGCCCTTTCCCTGTCGGAAACCCAGCGTGTGCAGGATTTCATCAAGGACATCAAGCGGCGCGGGCACTCGGCGATTTACATCAGCCACAGCATATACCTGCTGTACCCGGTCTGTGACAGGTTCATCGTGCTCGACCGCGGCAAGGTCGCGGGCGTCCTCTACAAGAAGGACGTCACGATGGACGAGTTGCAGGAAAAGATGGTCAACTTGGTCAAGACCGGTGTGCTTGAGTAGGGGAGGAGGGAAGCAATGAGTGAGCAAAACGGACAGGTAATCACGCGGCTGCCCGAGCCTACCTTCAAACAGAAGATTGCCCGGTCAAAGATTGAAATCAGTATCGGCATGGTCACGCTCGGCGTGTTCCTGCTGTACCTCATCGGCGCGCCCGATGTATTCACGCACTATCAGATATATTATTCATTCATGACGACGATCCCGATCACGGGCATACTCGCTCTGTCGCTGACCTTTGTCATCACGCTCGGCGAGATCGATATGTCGTTCCCGTCCACGATGGCGCTCGGCGGCCTCACTATGGCTTCCATATTTGCGGCGACGGGCAGCGTGGCGCTCGGGGTGGTATGCGGGCTTGTCGTCGGCGTCGCGTGCGGGTTTGTCAACTCGCTGCTGATCGTCGGTTTCGGCATACCGTCGATAGTCGGTACGATCGGGTCGCAGTTTTTCTTCCGCGGCATCGTGAACGTGATAGCCGCTGGGGCCGGTATTTCGCTGCTCGCTACGCAGACGGCGAAGGACAGCGGCGTGTATTTCGCGCTCGCGGGCAAGATACCGATCACGGAGTCCGACAAGATCCCCATGCAGTTTTTCTGGTTCGTCGGGCTTGGCGTGCTCTGTTGGTTCGTCTTCAAGCGAAACCGCTACGGCGTGCACGTCTCCTTTGTGGGAGACAATAAGCTCGCGGCGCAGATGATGGGCGTGAACGTGAAGAGGGTGCGCGTGACGGCGTACGTCATCACGGGTCTGGCTGCGGCGTTTGCCGGCATACTCAGCAATCTTGAAGTATCGTACTACTACCCGAGCCAGGGCGAGGACATCATGCTGCCGGCCTTGGCCGCCGTATTCATCGGGGGGACGTCCGTCCTCGGGGGCCGTGGTTCGGTCGTCGGCACCTTCCTCGGCGCGTTGATCATGGGCTCGCTCGAAGCGGGCATCATATCGCTCGGCATCAACGGGTTCTGGATAAAGGTGTTCTTCGGCTTGATAATAATGATTTCAGTATCGGTGTACTCGTTCATCATGAAGCGCAGCACGTAGATCAATCAGTACGCGCCGAGCTCGCGCGCCGCTTTGTAGAACGCGAAGATATTTTCGAGGCTCGTGTCCGACTGGACGTTGTGCGCGGGGCTCATGAGGTACCCGCCGCCGCGCCCGATCGTCCGCATGCGCAGGGCGACTTCATCGCGTATGTCCTGTTCTGTCCCCATGGGCAGGGTGTTTTGTACGCATATCGCGCCCCAGAAATTCAGGCGGTCGCCGTATTTCTCCTTGATGGCGGCCGGGTCCATGGCGAGCGGCTGTATCGGGTTCAGCACGTCGAGCCCTATTTCGATGAGTTCCTCGATAATGGGTTCGAGGTAGCCGCAGCTGTGGTACGCCACTATGATCTCGGGATTTCTTTTCTTGTACTCCGAAATGAGCGTGGCGAGCCGCGGCTTCAGGAAAGTCCGCCACGTATCGGGCGACATGAGCATGCTGTGCTGCATGCCCACGTCGTCGCCGAGCCATATCATGTCCGCGCCGCCGTCTATCGCTCCAAGCCCGGCCTTGAGCGGGAACTGCATGGTCTTGTCGAACAGCGCGTGGGCGTAGTCCGGATTGATAGCCATGTCCATCATCGTGTCCTCGAGGCCGTGCAGATACCAGCCCGCCTCGAATATGGAACACGCGAGGGATTGGCAGATGAAATACTCGTCGCCGTATTTCTCCACGAGGGATTTCAGCGGCGCCATGACTTTGTCCGACTCGGGGTCAGGTATGGTGAACGCCTCGAGCTTTTTCCCGTCAGGGTCGTCCGCGAGCGGGTGGCCTACGATCTCCGTGTAGCTGCCGTCGTCGTTCCTGAAATACTTCCACGTGCAGCCCCACTCGCAGACGTACTCCTCCTCCGGCCCGTAGTACGACAGCTCTATGCCGCCTCCGGCCATCATCATGTCGTTGCCGAGTCCGGCCGTCATGGCGTAGTAGTCGTCCGTGCCGAAGTGGGCGAGAAGCTCCTTCTTTTTCTCGGGCACGAAGTTCGCGAAGACCGGTACGCGGTCGGGCTCTTTGCGGCTGAAAGCCGTCTTTATACGTTCTTTGGAATTCATGTTTTGCCTCATTTCCGCTGAGCCCTTGCCGGGTACGCACTACCTTAAAACGCCGGGTCGAATTTGATCGGGCCGAGGTACGGGATCGCTGTTTCGAGTATCGGCCCCGCGTCTTTGTATGTCCCGATGACATGATGGATATACGGGCCCGTGACGATCTTCCGCTCGAGGGCGGGCCAGTCGGGGAACTCGACCCACACGTACGTGCCTCTGTTGGCGGGGCCGTCCACGGTCTTTCCTTTGGCGAAGAGCAGCGAGTAGTCGCCGCCTATGCCGTCGAAGCGGAAGATGCTCACCTCGCCGTCTTTCAGCTGCCACTCGTTCACGCCGGGCGCGCCTGACGGCAGCACATAGTGCCTGCCGACTTTGCCATCGGCGCCTTCTTTTTTCAACGAGTACGGGAACGCGCCGCAGTGCCACAGCAGCTCGGCGTTGTCGTTGTCGGGATGGCGCACCGTCACGTCTGCGATGAATACGGGCTCTTTTGCGGCCGCCTGCACGAGCACGGCCGTTATCGCCGCGTGTAGATCCGTTTCACAGGCGACGGGGATGTCTTCCTCTATCATGACCGAGTTTGCGAAACACGGCATGACGCCCGTCGCCTCGTGTAGCGCGTCCCAGCACTGGATCGCGAGAGCCGACAGCCCCTTGCGCGCCGCCCATTCGCTCATGGCCATCTTCATGGCGATCATCGCGAGGACGCCGTCGCCGTCGCAGTCGAACGGGATGCGCTCCGCCGTGCTCTTCGCCGCGTCCGCCAGTTCGCCCGCGCGCTCCGTGCGGATGGTATCCATCTCGGCTATCAGCTCGTTCAGCGACCAAGGCTCGACGTGTATGCCGAACTTCTCGGCGAGCTCCGCTTCGTTCGCCATGACGGACAGGAAGTCGGACGGCCTCGTGTCGATCTGGCCTATCTTCAGCCTGCGGAAATTCTTGACGACGTTTGCCGCGGCGATGAAGTTTTTCACGCCCGATTCGAACACCGCGTCGCCTATCCGGCAGTTCTCGATGTACGTAAAGGGGATATGCCGCCGGAGCAGATCCTTGCCCGTCGCGAACAGGCCGCACTGCGAGTCGCGCAGGCGCAGCCCGTCCGGCCCCGGCGCCTCGTCGCGCGGGCCCCACAGCAGCGTAGGCACATTCAGCGCGGCGGCGAGCCGCGTCACGGAGTCCTCGTTGCCGAAGTTGCAGTGCGGCGTGAACAGGGCGTCCACCCCCTCGGCCCGGAACCTCTGCGCGACCGCGTCCACGTGCGCCACGTCGTACATGAGCCCGTCCTCGTTCAGCCAGCCTAAGTCCACGCAGTCCACGCCGAGCGAGCGCAGCTTCGCGAGCGTTTCGTCCTTGCAGCGGATGGCGTCCTCGCGGCTGAATATGTTTCGCCTCGTCGAAGCCACGCCGAGTTTTACGTTGTAGGTGATTGCCATGGGTCTGCCTCCGTTTCTCGCCGTATCCCCGGCGTTGAGTAGTTTCGATTATATTATTTACTTTATCTGGGCCTACCTTTTGCCCAGCTTTTTCTGAGCCTACCTTTTACCCAATGCCCAGCGCTCGATTTGCCTTATGAGGAAACGCTCGTGCTCCTCGTCCTCCGCCGGGATGCAGAGGAAGAGGCCCTTGGGGTCGAGCTGTTCCATGATCTGCGGGAGCTCCTCCGGCAGGACGTCTATGACGACGCCTTTGCCGCTGCTCTGGCGCCTTTTGATGTACGGGACCCATTGGAGCAGCGGCGCGTCGTCGCCCACGCCGTGCACCCACTGCACGCCGTGCAGGCGCGGCAAGGTCAGGATGATGTCCGTGTGCCGGGCGAGCTGCTTGCCGTCCATGTGGAAGACGTTGTGCTCGAAATATTCGCACTGGTATACGAGGCCGTCGTATACGAACTCCTCGAAGTGCTCCGGCGAAAACATATTTGCGACGTCGCAGCTCGGGTGGTTTACGGATACGAACGACGGTATGCCCATCCACGCGACGGACATCGATCCCACGCGCTTGGCTTTCTCGTCGTAGCGCTCGAAAAATCTCAGGTAGTCGTCGTCCGTCTTTCTCGCGAGCAGCTTCACATTCTCCGGGTCGTCGTAAAGGCCGAGGAGGAGGTTGTCCATCCCCGTAGCAGCCGCGGCCCAGTCTATCCCGGGGTGCAGATCCGTATAGCCTATCAGGTATTTGCCCGCGGAACGCTCCGCCGCGTAGTCCGTCATCTCGTCGAGCTTCTTCACGTACCCGCTCCGCCAGTCGAGCGTGAGGCCGAGCGCCTCGCGCGGCGTGAGCGTACTCTCCGTCCACGCCGTCACCTCGCCAAATTCATAGGGTATGCCGTAGCACGCGGCGAATACGTTCGGCCCGAGGTTTGGCCAGAATATAGGGAATGTCTCGGCGAGAAAACTGCGGCGCGGGAGGCTGTCTATGAACGAGTCCACGTGGTACTCCGTGTCGAACCAGCGATCCTTGATGTCCGTCCACGTCCGCCCGCCCCAGTCGCGCAGCTCGTAGTCCGCGTTGTGCCTCGAGAACCGTATCGGGGGCCGCCCGTCCATCTCCCCCTCGTACCAAGCGTAGACGCGCCGCAGGGCCTCGTCAAAATCAGGCTTTGTTTCAAGCTCGATCTCCCAACCGCCATAGTTCTTGTAAAAATCGCTCATGACGAAGTCCTCCCTATGTCGCTGTACTTTATATGTGGATATTATAGCATTTTTGCAGTAATAGTTTGCGTAACTCGGATTCATTAGCACTCTCATGGTTAGAGTGCTAATTTTGTGGTATAATATAAGTAGGAAACGCTGATTTCGCGGTTTCCTTTGACGATTTCAATAATAAAAATAATATATAAGGAGAGACATATAATGAATTTTGAGAAATTTACGCAGAAGGCCCAGCAGGCCGTATCGGAGAGCCAGCAGATCGCTGTGCAGATGGGGCATCAGCAGCTCGACGGCGAGCATCTGCATCTCGCGCTGCTTTTGCAGGACGAGGGCGTCGTGCCGAAGATACTCAAGCTGCAGGGCGTCGACGTGGCGGGCATGGTCCGCGAGGTCGAGGCCGAGCTCGACAAGCTGCCCAAGGTGCAGGCGCAGGGCGGCGGCGACAATCTTTACCCGACGCGCCGCATAGGAAAGATACTCGGCGATGCGGAGAAAATCGCGAAGGGGTTCAACGACGACTTCATCAGCGTCGAACATCTTTATCTCGCGCTCATGGACGAGCACGGGACGCCGTCGGCGAAGATATTCAAGAGCCACAACATTACAAAGGAAAACTTCCTCGAGGAACTGACGAAGATACGCGGCAACCAGCGCGTCACGTCGCAAAACCCGGAGGAGGGGTATGAGGCGCTCACGAAGTACGGGCGTGACCTCGTGCAGCTCGCGAGGGAGGGCAAGCTCGACCCCGTCATAGGGCGCGACGATGAGATCAGGCACACGATACAGATACTGTCGCGGCGCACGAAGAACAACCCCGTGCTCATAGGCGACCCCGGCGTGGGCAAGACGGCCGTGGTGGAGGGGCTCGCGCAGCGCATACTCAACGGCGATGTGCCGGAGGGGCTGAAAGACCGTACGATATTCGCGCTCGACATGGGAGCGCTCATCGCGGGCGCGAAATTTCGCGGCGAGTTTGAGGAAAGACTCAAAGCCGTACTGACTGAAATCGAGAAGTCAGACGGGCGCGTCATATTATTCATCGACGAGATACATAACATCGTCGGCGCCGGCGCGGCCGAGGGGGCGATGGACGCGGGCAACCTGCTCAAGCCGAAGCTCGCGCGCGGCGAGCTGCACTGCATAGGCGCGACGACGCTCGACGAATACCGCAAGTACATAGAGAAAGACGCCGCGCTCGAGCGCCGTTTCCAGAAGATACTCGTGGATCAGCCGAGCGTCGAGGATACGATTTCGATACTGCGCGGACTGAAAGAGCGCTTCGAGATACACCACGGCGTGCGCATCACGGACGCCGCGCTCATCGCCTGCGCCGTGCTGTCGGATCGCTATATATCGGATCGCTTCCTGCCCGACAAGGCGATAGACCTGATGGACGAGGCCGCGTCGAAGATACGGACGGAGATCGATTCGATGCCGGCCGAGCTCGACCAGATAGGGCGCAAGATCATGCAGCTCGAGATAGAGAAGCAGGCCCTCAGCAAAGAGGACGACAAGGGCTCGAAAGACCGCCTCGTGAACATCGAGCAGGAGCTCTCGGAGCTGCGCGGGGAGAACGACGCCATGCGCGCCCAGTGGGAAAGCGAGAAGCAGGTCATCACGAAGGTGAAGGAGTGTAAGCAGCAGATCGAGGACGTGAAGCTCGAGATCGAGGAGGCGGAGCGCGCCTATGATCTCGAAAAGCTCGCGCAGCTGAAATACGGCGCCTTGCCGGAGCTCGAAAAGCAGCTCGACGACGCGCGCGCGGCGGCGGACGCGGCCGAGGAGCGCAGGCTGCTCAAGGAGGAAGTCACGGAGGACGAGATAGCCGAGGTCGTCGCGGGCTGGACGGGGATACCCGTGAGCCGGCTCGTCGAATCGGAACGGGACAAGCTGCTTCGTCTGCCCGAGATACTGCATCGCCGCGTCGTCGGACAGAACGAGGCCGTGGACGCGGTGTCGGAAGCCGTCCTGCGCGCGCGCGCCGGGCTGAAAGACGAGCGCAAGCCCATCGGTTCGTTTATATTCCTCGGGCCTACGGGCGTCGGGAAGACGGAGCTTGCGAAAGCTTTGTCCGAAGCGCTCTTCGATACGGAGAAGAACATGATCCGCATCGATATGTCCGAGTACATGGAGAAGCATTCCGTGTCGCGCCTCGTCGGGGCCCCTCCCGGCTATGTGGGCTACGAGGAGGGCGGCCAGCTGACGGAGGCCGTGCGGCGCCGGCCGTACAGCGTCGTCCTGTTCGACGAGATAGAGAAAGCCCACACGGACGTCTTCAACGTGCTGCTGCAGCTTCTCGACGACGGCAGGCTCACGGACAACCAAGGGCGCACGGTCGATTTCAAGAACACGATCATCATCATGACGTCAAACATCGGTAGCCCCTACCTCATCGAGAATATTTCGGACGACGGAAAAATATCGGACGAGGTCAAGGACGCGACCGTCGACGAGATGAAGCGGCATTTCAGGCCTGAGTTCGTCAACCGCATAGACGACATCGTCGTGTTCTCGCCGCTGACGGAGGACGACATAGTCAAGATCATTGACATAGCGATGATAGACATCGAGGCGAGGCTCGCGGAGAAAGGCATCAAGGTGAGCTTCACGGACAAGACGAAGCGGTTCATCGCGAAGGAGACGTATTCGCCGACGTACGGCGCGCGCCCGATCAAGCGTTATTTGCAGAAGAATATAGAAACGCAGATCGCGGCGAAGATCATCCGCGGCGAATTGAAGGACGGCGATACGTTTACGGTCGATATAGGAGCGGAATAATTTCGCTGTAGCGCTCTACTGCTTTTTCAGCGCCCGCTTGGCCATGTTGTCGATGTGCTCTCCCATGGCGGCGGCGGCCTTGTCGGGGTCGCGCCTCTTTATCGCCCGGTATACGCGCTCGTGCTCCGCGAGTATCTCCGCGAGATTTTCACGGCGGTAACTCTTCGTGTGGACGCTCAGGTTCAGATAGATGATGACGCGGCGAATCGACACGAGCAGCAGGCGGCTGCTCGCCGTCTTGTAGATCGTTTCGTGAAAATCCTTGTTGATCTGCTTCATCCTCGGCAGGTCGTCGCGCCCCGTATAGTAGCGCATGAACTCCGCGCTCTCGTCGAACTTCTCGATGTCGTCCTTCGTCGCCAGCTCCGCCGCCCGGCGGGCCGCTATTATCTCGTAGTGCTTTCTTATTTCAAACAGATCGGCCGCGTCCGTGGCGGACAATCCGACGACGAAAGCCCCCCGGTTCGGGATCGTTTCTACGAGGCCTTCCGCCTCAAGCCCGCCTATCGCCTCGCGTACCGGCGTACGGCTCACGCCGAAGCGCTGCGAGATCTGTTGCTCCGTCAGCTTCGAGCCGGGCCGCAGTGTTTCTTTCAGTATCTCCTCGCGTATCGCGTCCGCGAGCTGTTCGGACGTCTGCCCCCTGTTTCCCATATGCGCGCTACTTCCGCTCTTTTATCATGTTGATCTTGCCGCCGGCGAGCAACATCTGTATTTCGATGTCCGAAAAATTCCCGGCAGTCCGGTACTCGGCGCCCGTATTCGCGTCGCGCACGATGATATCGTTCGACGCGACCTGGCTGTGCGCGTCCTCTATGACGAGATCGTCGCCCATATGTATCCTCTCGTAGTCGCCGTGGTCCGTGAACACGAGCGTGATGATGCCGCTGTTGATGAGGTTCGACCGATGGATGCGCGCGAAGCTCTTCGCGATCACAAAGGTAATGCCGAGGAAAAGCGGGGCGAGGGCGGCGTGCTCACGGCTCGACCCCTGCCCGTAGTTATCCCCTCCGATGATGACGCCACTGCCCGCCTCCTTTGCGCGTGACGAAAATCCCGCGTCGATTTTCTCAAAGCAGAAGTTTGCGAGGTACGGTATGTTCGAGCGGTAGGGCAGCAGGCGGCTGTCCGACGGCATGATGTCGTCCGTCGTGATATTGTCGCCCGCATGCAGCACGACCTTGCCGGCGACCCGCTCCGGTAGGGCCGTGTTTCGCGGAAACGGCTTGATGTTCGGGCCCATGGCCACGGGCGTGTCGTCCTTGCTATGGCCGTCCGGCTTGATGAAAAAATTATCGTTTCGCGTAAAATTTTCTGACTCGATGTGCGGCAGCCCTATGCCGAGCGCGCCGCCTGTAGCCAGCCCGTCCGTGATCTTTCCCGTCACCGCGGATAGGGCGGCCGTCTCGGGGCTGACGAGGTATACGTCCGCGTCGAGCGTCCCGCTGCGCCCCTTGAAGTTCCTGTTGAATGTCCGAAGCGATACAGCGCCGCTCCTCGGGCTCTGCCCCATGCCTATGCACGGCCCGCAGGCGTTCTCGATGATACGCGCGCCGGAGTCGATGAGGCCTGAGAGAGCGCCGTTGCGCGACAGCTTCGCGAGTATGCTCGACGATCCGGGTGATATGACGAGGCTCACCTCCGGATGCACGCGGCGGCCCCTCAGTATGGCGGCGACCTTCATGAGATCGGCGTATGAGGAATTGGTACAGCTTCCGATCGCGACCTGATCCACCTTGACGTCGCGTATCCCGGACACGGCTTTCACCTTGTCCGGGCTGTGCGGCATGGCCGCGAGCGGCGTGAGCCCCGACAAATCGACCTCGAGCGTCTCGTCATAGACGGCGTCCTCGTCGGCGGCGAGCGGCCGATACGCTTCGCCGCGCCCCTGTGAATCGAGATAGGCTTTCGTATTCTCATCGGACGGGAATACGGAGGTCGTCGCGCCGAGCTCCGCGCCCATGTTCGTGATCGTCGCGCGATCCGTGACGGAGAGGGCTTTCACACCGTCCCCGTAATACTCGGCGATCCTGCCAACGCCGCCCTTGACCGTGAGCTCCTTCAGCACATAAAGTATGACGTCCTTCGCGCTCACCCACGGCCTGAGCTCTCCCGTCAGGCGTATGCCTATGACCTTGGGCGCGATCAGGCTGTACGCGCCCCTCGCCATGGCGACGGCCACGTCAAGCCCGCCCGCGCCGATGGCGATCATGCCGAGCCCGCCGCCCGTCGGCGTATGGCTGTCGGAGCCGAGCAAGGTCTTGCCGGGCTCGCCGAAATTTTCGAGGTGGAGCTGATGGCAGATGCCGTTGCCGGGTTTCGAGAAGAGCACGCCGTGGCGCTTCGCGACGCTTTCGATAAAAGCGTGGTCGTCTGCGTTTTCAAAACCCGTCTGCAGCGTGTTGTGATCGATATAGGCGACGGATAATTCGGTGGCCACCTTGTCAACGTCCATGGCCTCAAGCTGCAGATAGACCATAGTGCCCGTGCTGTCCTGCGTGAGCGTCTGGTCGATCCGTATAGTGATCTCGTTCCCCGGCGAGAGCTCGCCATAGGCCAGATGCTCCGCAAGTATCTTGTAAGCGAGGGTAGTTTCCCCGGGTGCGCCGCCTTTAGTCATATGTTCCTCCGTTCCTCCAAGCGCTCTGCCCGCGCCCCGCAGACGCTGCAAACCTCAAACAGTATCGCCTACGCTCTTTAAATGATTGTATACAATTATACCACGGATATACGTGGTCGTCTCTGACGAAGTAGCTTTTCGCGACGCCTCCCTTGCTGCATAGTTGTGTCTTTAACATACAAAAAAATCGACTTAAAGACGCAAGCCTATATTCACGAATTATTGCTGTGTACGTGATGCCTCATAAAAAAACAACGTTGAAATGAGATTCGTTGCGTCAAAATAAAACAACGTTGAACGGCATCCTCCTTGTATAGTAATCATTAAGGCAGAATCATCTGCCTACAGCCGATAACGACCTGACAAGCATCAAGTGAGAGATCTGATCATAGCAAACGATCTGAACCACACTGATCAGTAGCG
>JAISAI010000022.1 GCA_031266795.1 Eubacteriales Family XIII. Incertae Sedis bacterium | reverse complement strand
TACTTCGCACGCCGGGCCGCGAACTCCTCGTCTGTCAGGCGTACGTTCAGCGTGCGCGCGGGGATGTCTATGTCAATGACGTCGCCGGTTTCGATGAGCCCGACGGGGCCGTCCGACATAGCCTCGGGGCTGATATGCCCGATCGACGCGCCGCGCGACGCGCCGCTGAAGCGTCCGTCCGTGAGCAGCGCCACGTCCTTGTCAAGCCCCATGCCCGCTATCGAGGCTGTCGGCCCGAGCATCTCCCTCATGCCCGGCCCTCCCTTAGGCCCCTCGTAACGGATGAGTATCACGTCGCCTTTCTTGATGCGTTTTCCCCAGATGGCTTCCACCGCGTCGTCTTCCGAGTCGAAGACCACGGCCGGGCCCGAGTGCGTGAGCATCTCCGGAGCGACGGCGGATTCCTTTACGACGGCGCCGTCGGGAGCTATATTGCCTTTCAGTATAGCGAGGCCGCCGATGTTCCTGTACGGCGCGGCTGTTTCCTTTATGACATTCCTGTCTATGGTCTCGGCCCCGGCCATGATCTCACCGACCGTCTTTCCCGAAACCGTCGGCAGGTTCTCGTGTATGAGCCCCTCGCCGGAAAGCTCCTTCATCAGCGCCGGTATGCCGCCGGCCTCATGCAGGTCTTCCATATGATGTACGCCGCTCGGGCTGAGCTTTGCGATGTACGGCGTGCGCTTCGATATTTTGTCGAAGAGCGCGAGCGGCAGGCTGATATCCGCCTCGTGCGCGATGGCGGGCAGATGCAGCACCGTATTCGTCGAGCCGGCCATGCCCATATCGACGGTGATGGCGTTTTCGAACGCCTCGTGCGTCAGTATGTCGCGCGGGCGCACGTCGTTTTTCACGAGTTCCATCACGCGGGCGCCGGCCGTCTTCGCCATGCGTATCCTCTCCGCGCTGTCGCAGAGCGCCGTGCCGTTGAACGGCAGCCCCATGCCGAGGGCTTCCGTGAGGCAGTTCATGCTGTTTGCCGTGTAGAGGCCGCTGCACGAGCCGCAGCCGGGGCACGCCTTTATCTCGAGCGCGGCGAGCTGCTCCTCCGTGATCATGCCTCCCTTGTACGAACCGATACCCTCCATCACGTCGTTCAGGTCGAGGGCCCGCCCGTCCATACGGCCCGCGCGCATCGCGCCTCCGCTTATGACGACGGACGGTATGTTCAGCCTTGCGGCCGCCATGAGCATGCCGGGCACGGACTTATCGCAGTTGGGTATGAGGACGAGCCCGTCAAACTGATGGGCCATCGCCATGGCCTCGATGGAGTCGCAGATGAGCTCACGGCTTGCGAGCGGGTATTTCATGCCCTCGTGCCCCATGGCTATGCCGTCGCATATGCCGATGGTCGGGAATTCGACGGGAGTGCCGCCCGCGGCGAGTACGCCGGCCTTGACGGCAGCCGCGATGCGGTCGAGGTGCATGTGGCCCGGCACGATCTCATTCTGGGAGTTGACGACGCCGATGAGAGGGCGGTCGATCTCTTCCCTCGTATATCCCATCGCGTAAAATAGCATGCGTACGACCGCGCCCGCAGAGCCCTCTTTGATCTTCGTGCTGTTCATAATGACCTACCTCCTCATCGTCCCGCGTATCAATCCGGCGCAGCGTGGCATGGGCCGCGCTCTTGGTCGCCTGTATCCATAGCATATATTCTATCACGCCCACCACGCCGCGTGGCGTACGCCCGGCGTCACGGGAACAGAGACAGCAGCTCGTCCTTTGTGATGGACCCGAGCGCGAGGCTCACATCGTCCCCGGAAATCGCGCCGGCGAGGGCCTTCGCGTCAAACGGGACGCCTATGAGCTTCTGCTCAATGTCCGCGACCGGCCGAAGCGAGAGAAAGTCGCCGGTGATCCTGATGTCTTCGATAGCCCCGCCCTTCACGCCCACAAAGACCTTGACGCCTCCTCCCGGAAACCTCTTTGAATTGCGGTATGAATATTTCGGGGTGCGGCCGCGGGTCCATTCTTTGGAAGCGTACTTGCCCTCACGTATTTTTCGTATTTCCCTCTCGTCGTCTTCCGTGAATTCGTACTCCGTGAGCCCGAACTCGTCCCGCCAACTCTCTCTGAGATTTTTCATGAAGGTAAGCGTATCGCTCGCCGATATATCCGCCGGTAGGCCCCCCGGCAGATGCTCCGCGATGTTCGTTACGCGGCTTCTGACGGAGCGCAGCGCCTTGGAAACGATTTTTTCATCGTCCGCGGTCAGTACGCGCGCGAGCTCCGCGAGGTCGGCGTTGAACAACAGTGAGCCGTGGCTGCAGAGATACCCGTGACGCACATACTGCGCGATGCCCGATATTTTTTTGCCCTCCACGAGTATGTCGTTTCTGCCCTCGAGAGACGCCGCCACCCCCATGCGCCTCAGGGCTTCTATAGCCGGGCCCGCGAGATAGTCGGCAATGACGGCTTTCGTATCCGTCTCATCAGTAAACGGCAGGATGATGGTGTACAGCAAAACCCCGGGGTCGGTATAGATCGCGCCGCCGCCGCTCGACCGCCGCACGACCGCTATGCCGCGCGCCTTCGCGTAGCGCAGGTCGGCCTCGGTTTCGGCGATCTGGTTCGCGCCGATCATGGCCGTCATATCCGTGCGCCACAGCATGAGTACGGGCTCATCGGGTTTTAGCCGCTCCATCACGAACTCTTCAGCCGCGAAGTGGAACGCGCAGTCCATAGATTTTGCTTCAATATATATCATCATGTTATTATGATATACTAAAATCCGCGCACGGGAAAGGAGGATGTACCGATGAGCGATCAGACAGAAGCGAACGCGACCGGGCGGAACGAGCTTGAATCCGCTTTCGAAGAAACCCAAAATCGCATATTGGGGCTGATGGCCGCGAAGAAGTACATCCACGCGAGAGATGAATTCATGGCCTTGAACGAGGTCGACGCCGCCGACGTATTCGAAGAAGCCGAATCGGAGCTCGGCATCGAGATGGCGGTCATCCTCTTTCGTATGCTCCCTAAGGACTCGGCCGCCGAGGTGTTTTCGCGCCTCGATTCGGACAACCAGCTCTCGATCATCGACAAGATCACGGACAGCGAGCTCGGCACGATCATGCAGGAGATGGACTTTGACGACATGATCGACGTCATAGAGGAGCTCCCCGCCACGGTCGTGGACAAGGTACTCGCGAAGAGCACGCCCGGCGAGCGCAAACTCATCAACACATTCCTGAACTATCCCGAGAACAGCGCGGGCAGCCTCATGACGCCCGATTATATAGAACTGAAACAAGACTGGACCGTAGGCGACGCCCTTGCCCACATCAAGCAGGTGGGTATGGACTCGGAGACGGTGTACACGTGCTACGTGAAGGATCGCGGGCGCAAGCTGATCGGCATCGTCTCGCTGAGAAACCTCGTCACGTACGACGCGGATACGTCCATAGAGGAGCTGATCGTTTCCGACATAGTGTACGTCGGCGTGTACGACGATCAGGAAAAAGTATCCGAGACATTCACGAAGTACGGCTTTCTCGCCATGCCCGTCGTCGACAACGAGCACAGGCTTGTCGGCATCATCACCGTCGACGACATCATGCGCGTCGTCGAGGAGGAGACGACGGAGGACATCGAGCGCATGGGCGGCGTCATCAGCGCGGACGACCGCGAGTATTTCGACACGAGCGTGCTGCGCCATTACCGGAACCGCTTCCCGTGGCTCATCTTGTTGATGTGCTCCGCCATGCTGACCGGCCTCGTCATCGAGCACTACGAGCTACTGCTGCAAGACGTCGTGAGCCTCACGATGTACCTCCCCCTGCTCATGGGCACAGGCGGCAACAGCGGCAGCCAGGCCTCGACCCTCATCATCCGCGGCCTCGCCCTCGGCGAGATCGGGCCTTCAGACGCGCTGCGCGTATTCTGGAAGGAATTTCGCATCAGCATCCTGCTCGGCGCGAGCCTGAGCGCGATCAACTTCTGCAAGATCATCATGCTCGACCGGCCGGACGACGCGCTGTTCGTCGCCGCCACGGTCTGCATCACGCAGATACTCGTCATCTGCCTCGCGAAATGCATCGGCGGTCTGCTGCCCCTGCTCGCGAAGCGCATCGGCGTCGACCCCGCGCTCATGGCGTCGCCGTTCATCTCGACGCTGACGGACACATTCGCCTGCCTCATCTACTTCAACTTGGCGGCGCTGTTCTTCCATCTTATGTAGAAGCGCGGCGGGCGATCGGCCGGCAATGAACGAAAATATCATGGGTAGGGATCATGTAATAATAACGCTTTCCGTCTATTGGCGGCAGGGAGGGATGTCAGGGATGGCAGTCAGGATAAGATCACAGGGAATCACGGCCAAGCAGGTAGCGGGATTGCTCCCCGCGCGCGACCCCTCCCTGCATAAGGGCGGGGCGGGCCGCGTACTCATAGCCGCCGGCAGCCCCGGAATGGCCGGCGCCGCCGTGCTCGCGGCCGGCGCGGCTCTTCGCGGAGGCGCGGGCCTCGTCTACGTGGGCGCGGACGAAGCCCTGTGGCCGATCATACAGGCGAGCGAGCCCTGCGCCGTCTGCGTGGGCAGGCCCGGGATCAAAACAGGCGGAGAGGCCGCGAGCGCCACGCAGGCCCCGCCGGAAGCGCCGGAAGCGCGGGATCCTTATTTCGGCGCTTACGACGCGGTCGCGATCGGCCCCGGTCTTGGGACCGGGCCTGACGCGGAGTATGTAGTCGCCCGCGCGTTCGCGGACTACGGCGGCCCTCTCATACTCGACGCGGACGCGCTCAATATAATAGTGGGCGGAGGGCACGCGGACCGTTCCCTTTTGTCGCGTCTCCTTCCCCTTTTGCCCGGATCGATAGGCGGCCTTCCCCGCGCCGTCATCACGCCGCATCCCGGCGAGGCCGCGCGGCTGCTCGGCGTCAGCGCCTCTGACATACAGTCGGACAGGCCGGGCGCGGCGGAGCGGCTCGCGGAAAAATACGGAGTGGTCGCGGTGCTGAAGGGCAGGGCGACGCTCGTCGCGGTCCCACGCCGGAAAGACGGGCCGGGCAGGGAATTATTCGAAAATACGACGGGAAACCCGGGCATGGCCACGGGCGGTTCGGGCGACGCGCTCACAGGCCTTATCGCCTCGTTCGCGGCTCAGGGCATGAACCTGCGCGACGCGGCGATAGCGGGGGTTTTCATTCACGGGCTCGCGGGCGACTTGGCGTCTGACGAGCGCGGCGAGTACGGCCTCATCGCCGCGGACATAGTGGACGCGCTGCCCGCGGCCATTATGCGCGTGGGTGAGCGCGATCATATACGGCTTTGATCTTGTTCTTCGATACGTTCAGGTATATCTGCGTCGCGGCGATGTCCTCGTGCCCCAGCAGCTCCTGAAGTGTTTTGAGGTCGGCGCCGTTCTGTATCATATGGACGGCGAAAGAATTGCGCAGTATCTGTGGCGTGATCTTCTTGCCGATCCCCGCTTGCTTCGCGTAGTTCTTCATCATCTTCCAGAGAGCCTGACGCGTGATGCGCTCCCCGTAATAATTCAGGAACAGGGCTTTCTCCTTGCCTTTTCTCGACCGCAGCAATTTGGAACGGCCCTCGTATATATATTCCTCGAGCGCCGCGCGCGCGGGCCTGCCGAGCGGGATGATGCGCGTCTTCCCCGACGAGCCGCGCAACGTCACGAAGCCCATCCTCATATTGATGTCGCCGCTGTCTATCTGTATCAGCTCGGTGACGCGCACCCCCGTGGCGTACAGCACTTCGAGTATGGCCCTGTCGCGGACTCCCTTGAATGATCTGTCCGGTTGCACGAGAAGTTTCTCGATTTCCTCGATCGAAAAATATTCTATCTCCTTGCGGGCCACCTTGGGGGTTTTGATGTCCAACGAGGGGTTGGTTGACATAATGCCCTCGTTGTTCAGGTATCGGTAGAACGCGCGGACTGACGCGAGCTTGCGGCCTATCGTGGACGCGCTCCGGTTGCCGCTCTTCAGCTCCATGAGCCACGCCGCCGTGTCGGACTCGGCCGTGTCCTTTATGTCCTTGATGCCCCTCCGCGCGATATACGTCTCAAACTCATTCAAATCGCGTACATAGGCGGCCACGGAATTTTGAGCCATCTTTTTAACGCCTGTAAGATAATCCCCGAATCCGTCTCCGTATGACACCATAGTCCCTCCGTAACAATATAGAACACCGCCCCGCGCGCGAGAGCAATGACAAGTATACTCCTCCCCGTTTTGGTTTACAAGAAAAAAAAGCGTACGACGGCGAATATGTTTTTGGCCATACCATATATGCGACGACCACGCGGCCTACATACAATCGCGGCCGTACCGGCTCTGTATTTTCGGAGGTACTTTCGGAATACGTTGGTGTGGGATACCGCCGTCAGAACCCGGCGAGATATTTTGCTATGTACGCGGCGTCTTCCTTTTCAAGCCCGTCCTCGCCCGAAAGCGATTCCATGTGGTGGCGAAACTCGTGCCTCAGCGTCTTGCGCAATTCCACCGTCATGTGCTCCGTGTCATAGTGCCCGAATAGCCTGATGAAGCTCCCGTAGAATATCACGATGTAGCGGCCCATAGTATGGCTGTATCGGTACTCGCCGAGCGTCCACAGGTCGTCCGCCTTCGCGTAAGCGCTGCGGTGCGCCTCGGGCAGAAGCAGTATCCCCCCGTTCAGCTCCTCGTAAAAGATGGGCGGCAGCTCCTCCGCGAGCCCGTCGAGAATGTCCTGCATTTCGTCTATAGTCATCACGCCGTTTTCGTCTCTGTCCACACTACACCAAATCCACTGAGCCGGTTTTATTCCCACAATCCAAACGCGGTAAAACCATAATTATATTAGAGCATGAAAATGACGGGTTTACAAGAGCGCGGATTGATAATATAATGTTGGGTGTTCACGCGCGACCCGCGCGGTGGAGCGCAAGGCCGGGGTGTAGCTCAGCTTGGTTAGAGTACTTGACTGGGGGTCAAGGGGCCGGAAGTTCAAATCTTCTCACTCCGACCACGGTAGAGTGCCACGCGCTAAAGCGCTGCACTCTTCGATGTGCGAGGTACGACGGAGCTAAAGCTCCTGTACCTCAGCCACAACAGTCCGGGATCGTTACGATTCCGGACTGCCGCTATATTTAACAATTATCACAGGTCATCGGCTGTGAGCGGAGGAAATGAGGCAATAATGAACGAAGAGATACTGCTTACGAAAGAAGGCTACGACGCGAAGGTGGCCGAGCTCGACGAACTCATCACGGTCAAGCGGCCCGAGGTGGCCGAGCGCCTCAAGGAGGCGATTTCGTACGGCGACATATCGGAGAACGCGGAGTACGATTCCGCGAAAAACGAGCAGGCCGAGCTTGAAGAGAAGATCATCGTCATCGAGAACATCATCAAGCACGCGAAGATCATCAGTGTCAAGGGTTCGCGCGGCGATAAGGACAGGGTGACGCTCGGCCGCAAGGTGAAGGCCAAGAACGGCAAGGATCAGTCGGAATACACCATCGTCGGCAGCGCGGAGGCCGACCCGTTCGAGGGCAAGCTCTCGAACGAGAGCCCGGTCGGCGCGGCCTTGCTCGGAGCCAAGATCGGCGAAAAGGTCACGGTCACTCTTCCCGACGGTTCGACTACGAAGTACGAGATAGTATCGGTCGGATGATTTTATTAGAGGTTTCCATGCGTAATAAAGGGGCGGAGAGCGTGATATGGGTAATGGCACTATAAAGGAGGGGCAGTCCGCTTATGGGGGGCAGGACGAGGAACTCACTTCCGAACAGGTAAACGAATTAAGACAGATACGCCGCGACAAGCTGCAAAGACTGCGCGACGCAGGACGCGACCCGTTCAAGAATGAAAGATGGGACGCCGACGCGTTCAGCGCGGAGATAAAAGCTGACTACGAGGAACGCGAGAAGCAGGTTCCGGACGGCGAGGCCCCGGTTGAGCGCGCCGTATCCGTCTGCGGGCGCGTCATGGCTTTCCGCGATATGGGCAAGGCTTCATTCATCGACATTCAGGACAGGCAGGGGCGCATACAGGTCTATATCAGGAAAGACGCGATAGGCGACGAGGAGTACGTCTGGTTCAAGACATACGACATCGGCGACATCATAGGCGTGGAGGGGACGGTCTTCAAGACGCGTCACGGTGAGATTTCCATCAAGGCCTCAAAGGTCGTGCTGCTGTCCAAGAGTATACAGGTGCTGCCGAACAAGAGGCAGGGGCTGAAAGATACGGAGCTTCGCTACCGGCAGCGCTACGTGGATCTCATCATGAACCCCGAGGTGCGCGACGTCTTTGTGAAGCGCGCCGCCATCGTCCGCGAGATCAAACGCTATCTCGAAGAGGACGAGGGCTTCCTCGAGGTCGATACCCCGATACTCACGACAATAGCGGGGGGCGCGAACGCCCGCCCGTTCGATACGCACCACAACACGCTCGACATAGACATGAAGCTGAGGATATCCAACGAGCTCTATCTGAAGCGCCTGACCGTCGGCGGTCTCGACCGCGTGTACGAGATGGGAAAGATGTTCCGCAACGAGGGCATGGACAAAAACCACAATCCCGAGTTCACGTCGATGGAGCTGTACCAGGCCTACGGCGACGCCGAGACGGTCATGGCGATCACGGAGAACGTCGTATCGAAGGCCGCCCTCGCCGCGACCGGGTCCATGGCCATCAGCTATCAGGGCAAGGCCTTTGACCTGACGCCGCCGTGGGAGCGGCTTACGATGCAGGACGCCGTAAAGAAGTGGGCCGGAGTCGATTTCGACAAGATAGAAACCGATGAAGAGGCGCGCAAAGCGGCCGCGGAGAAGGGCATCGAGGACGCCGAAAAGCTGACGCGCGGCCTCGCTATAGCGGAGCTTTTTGAGGAATACTGCGAAGATCATCTCGACGGCCCCGTCTTCATCACCGGGCATCCCGTAGACATCAGCCCGCTCGCGAAGCGCGACCCGGCCGATGCGCGTATCACGCGCCGCTTCGAAGCGTACATCAACACGTGGGAAATCGCGAACGGCTTCTCGGAGCTGAACGACCCGATCGACCAGCTCCAGAGGTTCAAAGACCAGCAGGAGCAGCTCGAAGCGGGCGACGATGAAGCCCATCCGATGGACGAGGACTTCGTGAACGCGCTCGAGGTAGGCCTGCCGCCGACAGGGGGGCTCGGGATAGGCATAGACCGCGTCATCATGCTCATACTAGACGCGCCAACGATACGCGACGTGATATTCTTCCCGACGATGAAGCCCGTTGAGGAGTGACGTCGCAGGACAATCGCATCAATCCGCGACGAATGAGCCGTAAGGAGGAAATAGTAAGGGAGTTCGGCGGTGGAATATCAATATATTGGAGTGCAGCCCTGATTTTTCTCGTCCTTCGAAAAAAAGAGGGGAGGGAGGGATATTTTGAGTTGATGAAACAGGTTTCTGTCACGAATCCGGATTAGGCGTTGATTTTTCACAAAAGAGGCTATTGCTTCTGTTTCTTCTCGTTTGCAGTACGCAATGCTTCCTCGAGAAATGTCTCGTCGAGTGTTCCGAGTATCTTACCGAGTTCCAGCTTGTATTCGAGGCCAATCAGCCAACGCATGCTTTTGATGCTGCATTTCATGAATGGCTGGGCCAGTTTGCAGAGAGTGAGCGCCATCCTTCGGAATTGCGAGAAATTCATGTAAGCGTTTTTGTCAGTAGTCATATCCTCGTCGTCGCCGAACGAGGCATCCAGATGCCAGTGCAGGATGTTCTCCACAGCCCAGTGCCCACGGATCGCCTCCGCGCAAAGCCCGGCATCCGTCACGCTGCTGATAAATAGCCGACGCTCCTTCTTGGTTTCACCGGTTTCTGTATCTGAAATGCTCTTCTCGAAGCAGACGAAAGCTTTGAGCTTTTTCCACTCGCCTTTGTCTGCGAACCACTTCACGTCGCGGGCAAGGTAGAAGTCCCGTCTCTCAATCTGCGAATGCGCCTTATCAATGCCCGTAACAAAATCCGTGCCCTCTCTGCGGATGGACTTCATTTTCTCCTCTGTGAAATACGCATCCACCTCTTCGTAGAAAATAT
>JAISAI010000042.1 GCA_031266795.1 Eubacteriales Family XIII. Incertae Sedis bacterium | reverse complement strand
ATATCTTTGTGCGCCAGTCACTGAAACAAGGGAAAATCCCATTTGAAATCATCGGGTCTGTCGACCCGTTTTACGACACGGCGAATATTCGTGTCTTGGAGCAATCCGCGCGCGAGTTGTACGAGGGTAAAACCATTGTCAAAACATTGGACGAACTAAGGGCGATGGAATGAAACTGGCTTTCTTGTGTATCGGCTCGCGGAGGATACCGCTGAGATTATCCAATGCCGTGGCCATTACGGTAGCAAATAGATACGATAACAACCGTGGCTACGGAAAAAAATATTTTGAATAGCCAGCCCTCGCTCGCGATTTGGATATAGTATAAAAAATCGGCTTGCGCTTAATTCTATTATGTGATTAAATGATAATAGTTTGGTAAACGCGAAGGGGACGGGAATTTATGTATATATGCGGTGTTGATACGGTAAGAAACCCTGTGGTAATAGGGCCGCTTGTCTGGAAATATTCTCCAATGGGGGGGGGTAATAGAATACACCCATAGTAAATCCCTTCAATCTATATATAAACGAACGGCGGATTTGTTTATCGCCGTTTTTTTGTGCGTGCTGTTTGCGCGGCCTGGGATAAGGCGCGCTTTTTTGTGTTGAAAGGGCTACAGGGGAGTATGGGAGTGAATATGTTATGGAATGACGGGAATAATTTTTGTTAAGAGTTTATTCAATTGAAAGGCGATTCATTCACCGGGTGTGCGAGAAGGAGGAAGTGATGTTAATGTTCATCAAGGGAAAGAGAGATAAATGGCTGTGCTATGCGGTAGTGGTGGCAATGCTGCTCACGGCTGCGTTCACGTTGCCGTTTGCGACGGATACGGCCGAGGAGGCGTATGCCGATATCTACGGAGACTATACGTACGAAGTATTAGAAGGAAGCGCAACCATTACCGGATACTATGGCGACAGGGACAGCATTGATATCCCCTCTCAAATCGGGGAAAATAACTATCCAGTCAAGGCCATCGGGGATTCGGCGTTCAATAGCAGATATAGCTTGATCAACGTGACCATCCCAAGTAGCGTCACTTCAATCGGGGATTATGCATTTAGTAGTTGCAGCAAATTGGCAAGCGTGATCATCCCAGACAGCGTGACATCAATTGGAGAGTTCGCATTCATTGGTTGTAATAGCTTGATAAACATATTTATCCCAAACAGCGTGACTTCAATTGGGGAGTGCGCATTCTATGCTTGTATTAGCTTGAAGAGCATAAACATCCCAACAGGCGTGACTTCAATCGAAGGTTATACATTCCAAGAATGTAGCAGTTTGATTAGCATGACTATCCCAAGCAATGTAACTTCAATCGGGGCGCAAGCATTTGTTGATTGCAGCAGCTTGACTAGCGTAACTATCCCAAACAGTGTGGTTTCAATCGCATGGAATGCATTCCTGTCCTGCCCGAATCTGCGGCTCAAGGTATATTCAGGCTCATACGCGCAAAGCTACGCGATCGAAAACGGTGTTCCATATGACCTGATTGATGCCCCTGTGGTTGTGTATCCCGTTGTAACGCCGGCCGCGCCTACCGTACAACCCGCGCCGAAGGCAGCCCCAGCCGCGCCGAAGAAGCTAGCCGCGCCGACGGCCAAAGTCGGCAAGAAACAGATCAAGATCACGTGGAAGAAGTCAGCCACAAAGGGGATCAGCGGGTATGAAGTACAGTACCGCATCGTCGGAAAGAAATGGGCGATGAAGAAAATCGGCGCCAAGGCGACATCGCTCACGATCAAAAAGCTGAAGCCCGGCAAGAGATACGAGGTGCGTGTCCGCGCCTTGAAGAAGTCCGGCGGCAAGACAGCGTACGGCGCGTGGTCGAAAACAATTAAAAGCGGCAAAGTGAAGCGGTAGAAGGGAGAAAAAAATGGCTATTACAACAAAGAGAAACAAATGGCTGTGCTATGCGGTAGCGGTAATAATGCTGCTGACGGCGGCGTTCACGCTGCCGCTCGCGACGGGTACGGCGGATGAGGCGTACGCGGAGACCTATACCGACGGAGAATATGAATACGAAGTATCAGAGGGCAATGCTACCATTACCCATTACAGCGGTATCGGAGGTGACGTAGTAATTCCCGATACGCTCGGAGACGAAGAGTATCCCGTCACGGCGATAGGAGTTAGGGCTTTATACTACTGCTCCTTGGCATCTGTGTGTGTACCGAAAAGTGTGATGAGCATTGAAGGTGAGGCGTTCGGGTACCGCGAATCTCTGACGGCAATCAATGTTAACTCCGAAAACAAGACCTATTCTAGTGTGGACGGGATATTGTTCAATAAGGACAAATCACAACTCCTTGTCTATCCTGCAGGCAAAACAGGTTCATATGCAATACCTGATAGTGTGACAAGCATAGGTAAAAGGGCTTTTGAATACTGCACTTTCTTGGAATCCGTTACTATCCACAATAAAGTGACGTCCATTGGGGAATGGGCTTTTTTTTGCATAGATTCTTTAGAAGCAATTAACGTTGATGGGCAAAACGCGAACTACGCAAGTCAGGATGGGGTACTGTTCAACTATGATAAGACGAAACTTATTACCTATCCCGCTGGAAAGACGGACTCGTTGTATAAAATACCTGATTGCGTTGAGAGCATCGGAGACTGTGCTTTCTACTACAGCCGTTCCCTCACGTTCGCCACCATTCCCGAAAGCGTCACGAGCATAGGAGAAATGGCTTTTTCCATCTGCAAATCTTTGGAATCTATCACGATCTCCAATGGTGTAACAAGTATAGGGGATGGGGCTTTTAGCAACTGTACTTCTTTGGAATCTATCACGATCCCTAATAGCGTAACAAGTATAGGGGATGGGGCTTTTGGCGAATGTACTTCCTTGGAATCCGTCTATATCCCCAGTAGCGTGACGAGCATAGGGCGTGATGCTTTCTATGAATGTATTAATCTACTGCTCAAAGTCCATTCAGATTCCTATGCGCAAAGCTACGCGATCGAAAACGATATTCCATACGACCTGATTTTTACCGTCACCTTCGACGCGAACGGCGGCACTGTGTCTTCGGGCAGCAAAACAGTCAACGAAGGCGAGGCAGTCGGGGCATTACCCACTCCCGTGCGCACCGGATACACCTTCAAGGGCTGGTTCACGGCGTCGTCGGGCGGCGCGCGGATCAGCGCGGATACAGCCGTCACTGCGGACGTCACCTACCACGCCCAATGGACAGCGGTCGCACCACCCTACGTTGCCCCGTCCTATGTAGCGCCGGTTTCGCCTACCGTAACATCCGCACCGAAGCCAACCGCGCCGAAGAAGCTCGCCGCTCCGCAGGCGAAGGCAGGCAAGAAGCAGATCAAAATCACGTGGAAGAAATCGGCCACGAAGGGGATCAGCGGGTATGAAGTACAGTACCGCGTAGTAGGAAAGAAATGGGCGACGAAGAAGATAGGCGCGAAGGCCACGTCGCTCACGATCAAAAAGCTGAAACCCGGCAAGAGATACGAGGTGCGTATCCGCGCATTGAAGAAGTCCGGCGGCAAGACGGCGTACGGCGTGTGGTCGAAGACCATGAAGAGCGGCAAGGTGAAGCGGTAGCGAAGGTTAAACATACCTTAGTGAGCGTCTCAACGCCTGAAAGATAAAGCGAAGACATCACCCCTGGGTAGTGACCGCTGATATGCCATTATAAAAATACACCGCAAAATATGCGGTGTATCTGTTGCGATTCACCGCACTATCGGTTATGATAAAGGCGGTGAATCACTATGGCGATACGATTTATTCACGAGAAAGATGAATGGGCAAATTTCAAATGGGACAACGGGATGCTGCTTCCTCTGCTCAGCGAGGCGCACCATTCGAGAGGGCGGTTGTTCGGGCGGCTTGAAAGCCTCGGCTTCGAGCTACGGGATCAGGCGGTACTGACTACCCTGACTTCTGATCTTGTTAAATCATCCGAGATCGAAGGGGAGATACTTAACGAGGATCAGATAAGGTCATTCATAGCAAAGCGGCTCGGAATAGAATCTGCCGGAATAGAAATAGGCGGGTCATCCCGATATATTGACGGCGTTGTGGAGATGATGCTCGACGCCACACAAAACTTTAGGGCTGAACTGACGCATGAACGCCTATTCGGATGGCACGCCGCGTTATTCCCGTCAGGGTTCAGCGGGCCGTACCGCATTGAAACCGCAAGCTACAGAACGACGCCAATGAATGTCGTTTCGGGGCCGATAGGAAGAGAAAAAATCCACTACACGGCGCCTGAAGCCGGCAGAGTTCCCTCCGAGATGGAGGAGTATATCAGATGGTTCAACACGGAAAATGGGATGGATGCATTGCTGAAGGCGGCCATTGCGCATATACGCTTCGTTCTTATCCATCCGTTTTCGGACGGCAACGGCAGGATAGCCCGCGCCATCACCGATATGCAGCTTGCGCGCAGCGACGACAGCAAAAATCGCTACTACAGTATGTCAACGATGATCAATGCGGAGAAAAAAGCGTACTATGCGGCGATCGAGAGAGTCACGAAGGGCGACGGCGACTTGAGCGAGTGGATGGAATGGTTTTTGGGATGTTTGAATAATGCCATCGCCGCGAGCGACGAACTCCTCGACGATGTATTTGCCAAAGCGAGTTTTTGGAAGAAAGCCGATGCGGCAGGCCTTAACGAGCGCCAGAAAAAAATGCTTGCAAAGCTCTGGGATGGTTTCAGAGGCGATTTGACGACGCTGAAGTGGGCCAAGATGATGAATACATCGGACGATACCGCGCTCCGCGACATCAACGACCTACTAAGGAAAGGGTTGCTCGTGAGATCGGGCAAAGGCGGCAAAGGCAGCAAATACACGCTGCGCAAGGCGCAATAGGAAACAATCAAGCGCATTTTCTGCTATAATTAGAACGATCCATAGGAAGATGTCCGTTTGAAATACGATGTCCGCACGAGCGGTCAAGGGAATATATCATGAATCTACTCATAGCGTTCCTCATGTCTATGCTTCCGATCGTCGAACTTCGCGGCGGCCTTATTTTCGCTTCCGCGAGCGGCATACCGTTCTGGGAAGCTTTCATCGTATGTTGCGTGGGGAATATCCTGCCCGTGCCGTTCATCCTGTTTTTCCTCCGCAAGATATTCAACGTCCTCGAAAAGAACAGGCACACGGCCAAGCTCGTGCTGTGGCTTGAGGGCAAGGCGAAGAAAGCCGAGAAGAAGATCGGCAAGTACGAGACGCTCGGCCTCTTTCTGTTCGTCGCCATACCGCTGCCCGGGACGGGCGCGTGGACGGGATCGCTCATTGCGGCCCTATTCGATATGCGCATCAAACGGGCTTTCCCCACTATCGCGGCGGGCGTGGTCGGCGCGGGCGTGATAATGTCGGTGTTATCGTATCTGGCGCCGGAGATTTTCCGCGGGCTTTTCGGTATTATGTCGGGGTGACAATGCCTGTGGCGCCGTATCCGGCGTCGGGACTGTTTTTCTGTAAGGCCGCGGCCGCTCTCGCGTTCGCGTTCGTGTCGTCTTGAATGTAGGTATGAGGTGTTGATGTGACGAAAGAAGCAAACAAATTTAACGTGTTCAAAGGCTCGGCGGACTACGTGGCGTCCTCCGAGCTCGCTCGTGCGGTGAACGTCGCGATAGCGCTCTCAAAGCCGCTGCTCATAAAGGGCGAGCCGGGCACGGGCAAGACGATGCTCGCGCGGTCCATCGCCGAAGCGCTCGGCAAGGAGCTCATCGTGTGGAACATCAAATCCACGACGAAGGCGCAGGACGGCCTGTATGTGTACGACACGGTGCAGCGGCTCTACGACTCGCAGTTTGGCGAGGGCGACGTCGGCGACATCTCGAAATACCTCAAGTACGGCAAGCTCGGCGAGGCTTTCACGGCGCGGGAGCAGGTCGTGCTCCTCATCGACGAGATAGACAAGGCCGACCTCGAGTTCCCGAACGACCTGCTGTGGGAGCTCGACCAGATGGAGTTCTACATACCCGAGACGAAGCGCACGGTGGGCGCGCTGCACCGGCCGATCACGATCATCACGTCCAACGCGGAGAAAGAGCTCCCCGACGCCTTCCTCCGGCGCTGCGTCTTTCATTACATAGAATTCCCCGACGCCGCGAAGATGGCGGAGATCGTGCGCGTCCACTACCCCGATATAGAGACGCGCGTCTTGTCGCGGGCCATGGACAAATTTTACGAGATCCGCGATATGAAAGATCTGCAGAAGAGGCCGAGCACGTCGGAGCTGCTCGACTGGCTGCGCGCGCTCGCCCTGTCCGGCGTCGAGCTTCCGGGTAAGGATTCGAGTAATAATCCCGCTGCAGCGTCCGGCGGTAAATTTTCGAGTAAAAATCAGACTGGGGCGTCAGGTGGTGAGATCCCTTTCCTCGGCGTGCTGCTGAAGAAAAACCAAGATGTAGACGCGTTCGGCGAATACGGCAAGAAAGGCTACACGACGGTGAACTGGTGAGCGTGGGGTGTCCGTATAAGGCCGGCCGCGGTGAGGGCGCATGTTCATAGGCTTCCTTTACTTCCTGCGCGCGTACGGGCTGAATGTGTCGGCGAATGAGTGGATGGCGCTGACGGAGGCCCTTGACAAGGGGCTCATAGGTTCGAGCCTGACGAATTTTTACTACGTGTGCCGTAGCCTGCTCGTGAACAGCGAGTCGGACTTCGACGCGTTCGACACGGCTTTCGCCGATTACTTTGAAGCCGTCGCGGCGGAGGGCGACCTGCCCGACGCGTTTCGCGCGTGGCTCGACGCAGCGCTGAACGGGCGGCGCGAGGGGGATAAGGGCGGCGTAGAAGATTTCCGCGAGCGGCTCGCTCTCGAGTTTGAGGAGCTGCGGCGGATGTTCGAGGAGAGGAAGTTGGAGCAGAAGGAGAGGCACGACGGCGGCAGCTACTGGATAGGCACGGGCGGCACGTCCGTGTTTGGCAACAGCGGCTACGCCGAGGCCGGTATCCGCGCGTACGGCGAGGGCCGGCTCGGGCGCGCCGTGCAGATCGCGGGAGAGCGGAAATTTCGCGACTTCCGCCGTGACGCCGTCATAGATACGAGGCAGTTCGAGACGGCTTTCCGCAAGCTGAGGCAGTATTCGTCGCGTTCGCGCGCCGCGAAGACGGAGCTCGACATAGACGAGACCATCGAGGAGACCTCGTCGAACGCGGGCCTCCTGAAACTCGTGTACGAGAGGCCGCGCAAGAACACGATCAAGCTCCTCGTGCTCTTCGATTCGGACGGCTCGATGCTCCCTTACTCAAAACTGACGGGCCGCCTGTTCCACGCCGTGAGCCGGTCGAACCACTTCAAGGACACGAGGTTTTATTATTTCCATAATTGTGTGTACGAGAAGCTGTATACGGACCCGCTCATCAGGCGCGGGCGTTGGATCGATACGGAGCGCGTCATGAACGAGCTGAACGGGGACTACCGCCTCGTCTGCATCGGCGACGCGGCCATGGCGCCGAGCGAGCTCGAGCGCAGGGGCGGCAACGCCGTCATAGGGCTGCCGAACGACGAGCCCGGCCGCGTGTGGCTCGAGCGGCTGAGAAAGAAATTCCCGAACAGCATCTGGCTGAACCCGATAAGGGAGCGCGGCTGGGGCGCGACGTACGGCCAGTACACGATAGGGAAAGTGGCGGAGATATTCCCCATGTACGAGCTGACGCTCGATGGACTCGAAAAGGGGATACGCAGACTGCTCGCTCCGCGCTGACGCTGGGGACTACTCAATTACATTACAATACTCGCGCGCGACAATTTTGAATATTCCGTGTATTGGGCGCGGGGCTTTTTCTATTGAAATAGGCGCCGCGCGCGCGTAATATATAAGGGAACATCAATATATCGGCGCCCGCGCAGCGGACATAGCATCGTTCGCGCGGCCGGCGGTTCTGTATGAATATCAACTATATTATATGCCAGTTTCAGGAGGCGCAGATGGAAATCAATTACGGAGAATATGTTGCGGGGCTTGTATCGAAAGGGAGAGAGGCGCAGAATGTCATCGACGGCTACTCGCAGGAGCGGGTCGACGAGCTGTGCGAGGCTATCGCCTACGCGCTGACCGTGCCGGAGACGGCGCTGAAATTCGGCGAGATGCTCGTGGCCGAATCGGGCATGGGCGTAGCGAAGGACAAACAGCTCAAGATGTACAGCAAGGTGAAGGGCACGTGGGCGCAGATGAAGGGCAAGACCTCAGTCGGGCTCGTGGACTCCAACAAGGAGACGGGCATAGACACGTACGCGCGGCCGATGGGCGTGATAGGCGCTATCATCCCTGTGACGAACGGCGAGGCGACGCCCGTCGTCAAGTCGCTCATGGCGATCAAGACGCGCAACGCCGTCATCCTCGCGCCGCACCCGAAAGCCCGCAATACGAACGTGGCCGTCACGGACGCCATCCGCGACGTGCTGCATAGGTTCGACGCGCCCGTGGATCTCGTGCAGGCGATAGGCCCCGAGTACGTGTCCGTGGAGTGCAGCCAGCAGCTCATGACGCAGGTCGATTTCATCCTCGCCACGGGCGGTACGCCGATGGTGCGTCAGGCGTACTCGTCGGGCGTCCCCGCTATCGGCGTCGGCACGGGCAATGTCGTGTGCATCGTCGACGAGACCGTCGCGGACGAGCTGCCGAGGGTGGCCGACATGCTCATCCGCTCCAAGACGTTCGACAACGCGACGTCGTGCTCAACGGAGAACAACATCATCGTGCTCGAATCCGTCTACGACGAGTGGGAGAAAGAGATGGCGAAAGTGGGCGCGGTGCTCGTGAAAGAGGGCAGCGCCGATAAGGAGAAAGTCGTAAAGACGCTCTGGCCCGAGACCCCGAAGAACCACGACCTGAACCGTCACATCGTGGCGCAGTCCGCGGGCGAGATCGCGCGGCTTGCGGGTATAGGCGCGCCGGACGGGACGCGGCTCATCATGGTCGAGGAGAACGGCGGCTACGGCAACGAGTTCCCGCTCACGGGGGAGAAGCTCTCGCCGGTCGCGGGCGTCAGGAAAGCGAAAGACTTTGAGGACGCGCTCGCGAAGATGCTGTGCATCCTCGACTATCAGGGCAAGGGCCATTCCGTCAGCATCCACACGAAAGACGACGCGCGCGTCACGAAGATGGGCGAGGTCGTGCCCGTCTGCAAGATCGTCGTGAACCAGCCGCAGTCGCTCGTGAACAGCGGCAGCTGGACCTGCGGCTACCCCGTGTCCATGACGCTCGGCTGCGGCACGTGGGGCCACAACAGCATCAGCCACAACGCGACGTGGAAGGATCTGCTGAACTTCGTGTACGTCAGCCGCGAGATACCAAACTGGCAGCCCTCGGACGACGAGCTGTTCAGCGAAAAGATCAAAGCGAGATTCGCGTGAAATTTTTCAAGTTGAGATTTACGGAAAGGGTAGGTAGAATATGAGCGTTATAAGCACTATAAGCAAGAAGTACAATCTTCATTCGTGGTCGGCGCAGAAAGCGCTGAAGCCTCCCGTCATAACGAAAGCCCAAGGGATATTTTTCTGGGACGAGGACGGCAACAAATACTACGACATGAGCGCGCAGCTCGTCAACTCCAATCTCGGTCACGGCAACAAGGCCCTCATCAAGGCCATAAAGGATCAGGCGGACAAGCTGCCGTTCATCGGCCCCGCGTACGCCGTCGACGTGAGATCGGAGGCCGCGAGGCTGCTCGTGGAGTTCGCCGGCCCCGCGTTCAACGGCGGCAAGGTCTTTTTCACGAACGCCGGCACTGAGGCGAACGAGAACGCGCTGAAGATCGCGAAGCAGTACACGGGCAGGTGGAAGTTCCTCTCCATGTACAACTCGTACCACGGTTCGACGTTCGGGTCTTCTGAGCTGACGGGCGAGCCGCGGCGCTTGGCCGCCGAGCCGGGCGTGCCGGGCTTCTATCACTTTGACGGCCCGTATCCCTACCGGGCGCCGGCCCAAGTCACGTTCAAGGACGAGGCCGACCAGACGAAGTATTATCTCGACCGCTTCGAAGAGAGCGTTGAGCGCGAAGGCCCCTCTCTCATAGCGGCGGTGTTCGTGGAGACGGTCGTCGGGTCGAACGGCGTGCTCGCGCCGCCAAAGGGCTATCTGCCCGGCATGAAAAAGATATGCGAGAAGCACGGGATACTGCTCGTGTGCGACGAGGTCATGGCCGGCTTCTACCGCACGGGAACGAAGTTCGCGTTCCAGCAGTTTGGCGTCAAACCCGACATCGTCACGTTCGCGAAGGGCTCGACCTGCGGCTACGTGCCGCTTGGCGGCGTCATCATGAAAAAGGATATAGCGAAGCATTTTGAGAATAATAAGATGTGGAACGGCCTCACGTATTCGGCCCACCCAATGGGCTGCGCGTGTTGCGTCGCGGCGATAGCGGAGTACGAGCGGCTCGATATAGCGGGCAATGTCAAAAAGGTCGGCAAGGTGCTCTCGGATGAGCTTGACAGGCTCACGGAGAAGCACGAATGCATAGGCGAGGCGAGGCGCATCGGCCTGTTCTCGCAGATCGAGCTCGTGAAGGACAGGGCGACGAAAGAGCCGCTGCCCGTCACGGACGCGGGCAAGGTGGTCGGCATGCTCAAGGCGGCAGGCTTCGCGACCTACAACAACCTGAACGGCATCATGGTAGCGCCGCCCCTCATCATCACGGAGAAGGAGCTGCGCGAGGGAATCGCCATACTTGACAAGGTGCTCGACGAAGTCGACAAGTGGTGAGAGGTAGTCTCGATTAAATCCCACCGTAAACGCCTGTACAAGTTTTTTGAACAGGCGTTTACTTTTTCTTTGCGTTATGGTATTATAGCTTTCATAGAGATCATTGCCGATAAGGAGGTTCGATATGGATGAGCTGAAACCGAGGGAACGACAGATTCTTGAATTTATGAAGAAGCAGATCGCGCGCAAGGGCTATCCGCCGACGGTGAGGGAGATCAACGCCGAGCTCGGCATCAAGTCCACATCCACGACGCACAAGGATATTGAGCGGCTCGAGCACAAAGGATACATCAAGAAAGACCCGGCCAAGCCGAGGGCCATCATGATCACGGAACAGGCCAGATCCGACGCCGTGGACGGAGTGGGCGCCGAGCGGCACGACATCGTCGACATCCCGCTCGTCGGGCGCATAGCCGCGGGGGAGCCGATCACGTCAGAGCAGAATATTGAGGAGTTTGTCCCCGTGCCCGCTTCGCATGTCAAAGGTGAGAACTTCATGCTGAGGGTACACGGAGACAGCATGATAGACGCGGGCATCTTCGACGGCGACCTCATTCTTGTACGGCAACAGCAGACGGCCGACAACGGGGACATCGTCGTGGCGATGATAGACGGCTTCGAGAGCGAGGCTACGGTCAAGACCTTCTACAAAGAGGAAGGCCACATCCGCCTACAGCCGCAAAACAGCGCGATGAGCCCCATAGTGGTGAACGACGTGACGGTACTCGGCAAAGTCAAGGGCGTGTTCAGGTATTTGAACTGAGAACCGGTGAATAGACGGCGACGCATCTAAGGTAGGCAATTTGGAGGAATGACAGCATGATGAATCACGGAAAATTTTCTGTATCGCTGATGTGCATGGATCTTCTGCGCGTCAAGGAGCAGCTCGACATTATAGACCCTCTGTGCGACAGGTACCACATCGACGTTGTGGACGGCTCATACGCGAAGACGTTTTGCCTTTCCCAGTATTTCGTGGAGGCGATACGCCCTGTTGTGACGAAACCGATCGACGTCCATCTCGTCGTGGAGCGCCCCGAAGACCATATAGACAGCTTCGCGCGCGCGGGCGCGGACTTTTTATCCATCCAATGCGACACGATCAGCAGAAACGCGTTCAAGGTGATAGACGACGTCCATTCCTTGGGATGCGGGATGTCCGTCGTGCTCAATCCGGCCGACCCGGTCGAAACTATCATCCACTACTTGGATAGGGTCGATAAGATCACGGTCATGACGGTAAATCCGGGCTTCCCCGGACAGTCGTT
Source organism: Eubacteriales Family XIII. Incertae Sedis bacterium (assembly GCA_031266795.1). GTDB lineage: Bacteria > Bacillota > Clostridia > Peptostreptococcales > Anaerovoracaceae > JAIRPC01. Next base: position 37,605 of record JAISAI010000042.1, on the reverse strand, counting down.
CATAGGGGCTGTCCCGGCGAAGATACAGCGTCTCGACCGTCTGCGCAAAGAGAAGGGCTACGGCTACGCCATCGAGGCAGACGGCAATTGCGGCGCGGACACGTTCGGCGCGCTCTCCGCAGCCGGCGCGGACTCGTTCGTCTTGGGATCGACCGGGCTGTTCGGCTTATCGCCTGACCTCGGCGACGCGTGGACGATTATGCAAAAAAACTATCGCGAATCCACAGCCTCTATTACATAAAAACACTCCAATCCGGCGGATGAATAAAGCCAATAAAGGCGTCACGGTATTCCCGGCCGGAATCCACAATTGACTTTGGGAAGAACAAATGTTAGATTATATTCAATATGTGCATTATGTGCACTATTGTATTGAGAATCGTTGACTGCAACGCGAAAGGAGCACGAACATGAAAACGAAAGGCATACTGAATCCCGGGCTGGCGCATCTGGTTGCTTCTATGGGGCATTTGGATATTATGTTGATTGGCGACAGGGGGGTCCCGTTCCCCAAAAGCCAGGATACGGTCAATCTCGATCTATCGATAAAGAAGGACATGCCGGCCGTAAAGGATATTTGCGAGGTGGTGCTCGAAGAGTTGGTCATAGAGGGCGTGATCATGCCTGAGGAAACGGAAACGATGAACCCGGAGGCCTACAAGACATTCACTGGCCTTGTAGAGAGGGAAAGGGCAAAGGGCAGGGAGGTATTCATAGAAAAAGTACCCCATCGCGACCTGAAGAGCTACTGGCTGACCGGCGCTCCGGAAAACCCCGACGCCTTGGATACCTGGGGCAGGGAAATCAAGGGCGTCGTCAGGACGGGCGAGTTCTCGCCCTACGCGTACATCATGCTCGTCGCCGGCGTCGATTTCAGTTAATTGCAAAAGCTCAGAGCTCAGAGGCTCAGAGCTCAGAGGCACAGAGCTCAGAGGCACAGAGATCATAAGCACGATGAGGGACGGAGGCACACGATGAAAAAAATCCTATTAGCGGGCGAATCATGGTTTATACACAGCATACATCAGAAAGGCTTCGATACGTTCAATACCTGTACGTACGAGGAGGGCGGCGCCACATTGATAGCGGCGTTTCAAAAGGCGGGCTACGCCGTGGAATATCAGCCCTGCCATATCGCGATGAATCAATTCCCCTCCTCCGCTGAGGCGCTCGGCGAGTACGCCGCGGTCGTCTTGAGCGATATTGGCTCGAATACCCTGCTGCTCAGCGACGAGGTGTTTTCACGGTCGGAATCGGTTCCAAACAGGTTGGCCGCCATTGCCGATTACGTCAGGAATGGCGGCGGGTTTGCGATGATGGGCGGCTATATGTCCTTTGCGGGCATCGAGGGCAAGGCCAAGTACAGCGGGACGCCGATAGAGGGTATATTGCCGGTGGGCGTGAAGGAAACAGACGACAGGGTCGAGGCGCCGCAGGGCGTCGCCGTAGAGATCGTCAGGGAGCACGGGATACTCAAGGGTGTAAAAACGCCTGTGCCGCCGCTGCTCGGGTACAACCTGCTGTTGGAAAAGGATGCGGCGGATGTGCTCGTGCGTACGGAGTCCGGGGATATTATCGCCGCGGCCAAGGAGGTCGGAAAAGGGCGTTCATTCGTATTCGCAAGCGACATCGCGCCGCACTGGGCGCCGCCGCAGTTCGTGTCGTGGGACGGATACGACGTACTGTTCGGCAATGTCGCCCGCTATATATGCGGCGATATGGTATGAAAGCGCTTGAGCGCAAAAAGGGCATAGCTATCGTGAAAGAGCAGATCATAGCATTACTCACACGGAGGTTTTTATGAGTCGCAAATGGTTGGAAGAAACATTCAGGGTAAGAAAGCCTGTCATTGGGATGGTGCATCTCTTGCCCTTGCCCGGGTCGCCGCTCTATGACCCTATTCATACGGGTATGCCGCAGCTCGCCGCAATCGCCGTTGAAGACGCGCTCCACCTTGAAAGCGGGGGAGTCGACGGGCTGCAGGTCGAGAACATCTGGGACTACCCTTATCTCAAGGGGAGCGACATCGGCTATGAAACCGTCGCCGCGATGACGGAAATCACCGCGAAGGTGAGGGAGGCGACCGCTCTACCGGTCGGCGTCAACTGCCACCTGAACGGCGGCTTCGCCGCCACCGCCGTAGCGGTGGCGACCGGGGCGAAGTGGGTGCGTGTTTTCGAATGGGTCAACGCGTATGTATCCCACGCGGGCGTCATCGAGGGTATAGGGTCAAAACTTTCGAGATACCGCAGCAGCCTGAAGGCCGACGAAGTCAAATACCTCTGCGACGTCAATGTCAAGCATGGCAGCCACTTCATCATATCGGATCGGTCGATAGCCGAGCAGGCGCATGACGCCGAGAGCGAGGGCGCCGACCTCCTTGTGGCGACGGGCTTTGAGACGGGCATACCGCCGACAAGGGAGAAGGTGCGGGAGCTCGCGTCGGCCGTGTCCCTCCCGGTCTTGCTCGGGAGCGGGATCACCGCGTCGAATGTCGCGGAGCTTCTGTCGTGTTCGGATGGCGCCATCATAGGCAGCGCGTTCAAATACGACGGCAATTGGAAAAACCGCGTAAGCGAGGAGAATACGAGAGCGTTCATGCGGGAAGCCCGATTGGTGCAGGTAGGAGATTGACGTATGGGACGACATATGGCTGATAAGAGAGGTATCCTGAGCATAGGCGGCGTGAATATGGATTTCGTCATGTACGCGGATCATTTCCCGGCGCCGGGCGAAACGGTGGTCACGGATAAATTCGGCAATTTTCCGGGCGGCAAGGGCGGCAATCTCTCTGTCGCCGCCTCGCTGCTCGGCGGCGATGTGCGTCATTTCGGCATGCTCGGAGGCGACGCCACGAGCGCGGCGCTCATTGATGATCTGAAAAGCAAAGGGGTGGACACCTCCTCTATATTGATCAGCGAGGATGACAGCGCGGGCATAGCCCTCATCATTGTGGACGACAGCGGCCAGAATTGCATCACGTTCACCCCGGGGGCCAACGGCAAATGCATGCCCGGGCACGTACGCGAGCACGCTGATATATTCCGTAAGGACGACATACTCGTGCTGCAGCTCGAGATGCGCTTTGACACGATGTGTGAGGCGATCCGGGTCGGCAAGGAAAACGGCATGTTTGTCGTGCTCGATCCCGCGCCGGCGCCGCGTGTGGCGTTTCCCGACGATATACCGGGCTGCGTGGATATTTTCAAACCCAATGAAACGGAGGCCGCGGCATTTGTCGGCTTCGAGATCAACGATGAAAAAAGCAGGGAAGACGCCTTGTTCAAGCTCAGGGAGAGGGGATTTCGCCTGCCGATAATCACGCTGGGCAAACGCGGCTGCGCAGCGCTGATAGATGGCCGCGTGGTCCCTATCCCCGCTATCGAGGTTGATTCCGTCGATTCCACCGCCGCCGGCGATATTTTTGCCGGGGCGCTGTGCGCACATTTGTCCAAGGGCCATGATCTGGAGGCGTCCCTTTTGTTTGCTTCCGCGGCCGCGGCGCTCTCCACGATGTCCAAGGGCGCGCAGCCGTCAGTCCCCTCCCTTGAGGATACTATGAGGTTTATCGAAGCCCACTCATGAGCACGTTTATGCGCACAGCGTTTTCTGAATACGCCAAATAAGCTATAGATACACCCCGTGTCAAATGTGCAAAAATTTTTTCCAATAAGCAATTGATTATTTTTTGTGTAGTTGTTATAATTGGCCTAAATTTATTTTGATCCCGGCGGAGGTATGGTTTTTTGGTTACGTCTGACTCGACACAAGCTATTCTCGAAGTGAAGAAAGCGACAAAGATTTATTCCGGCGTAACGGTGCTTTCCTCTGTCGATTTTGACCTTTATCCGGGCGAAGTCCACGCGTTGGTTGGGGAGAACGGCGCGGGCAAGTCGACATTGTCGAAGATCATATCGGGCGTCATAGAGAAATCTGCCGGTTCGATGAAATGCAAAGGGGAAGACTACCATCCGCTCAATACGCATGACGCGATACGGCACGGTATATCCATCGTGCATCAGGAATTCAACCTGATCCCGGTATTGACCGTAGCGCAAAACGTATTCTTGGGCAAGGAGAAAGCCGCGGGCGGCGTTATCGACGAGAAGGAGAGCATTCGGAAGACCGGGGATATTATCGATAAGTTCAAGCTCAATCTGCCGATCAAACGCAAGGTGTGCTACCTGAGCGTCTCTCAAATGCAGTTGGTGGAAATCGTAAAATGCCTCTGCGACGACAGCGACATCATCATCATGGACGAGCCGACCGCGACCTTGACGAAAAACGAGACGCAGCAGTTGTTCAGGATCATAGAGGATCTCCGCAAGGAGGGGATTTCCATCATATATATCTCCCACAAATTGGACGAGATTTTTACGGTATCACAGCGTATCACCGTGTTGCGCGACGGCGAGAAGGTCGGGACGTACCGTACGGGCGACCTCGATGAAAACCGTTTGGTCAACCTCATGGTGGGCCGCGAAATATCCTCCATGTACCAGCATGAGAACTACGCGCAGGACGAGGTCGTGCTGTCCGTGCGCGGATTTACGAAGTACGGCGTCGCGGAGAATATCTCTTTTGACTTGAAACGAGGCGAGATCCTCGGTTTTGGGGGGCTCGTAGGCGCGGGCCGCACGGAGCTGATGAAGATGATGTTTGGCGAGATACCGATCGACGGGGGCGAGGTGGAGCTCTTTGGCGAGACGTTCACCCGGCCCAAGATCGGGCGGATGGTGAAGGCCGGGCTTGTGTATTTGCCGGAGGACCGGAAAAACGAAGGCATTATCGCCAGCATGAAGGTGTCGGAGAACATCACGCTCGCCATCCTGCGCAAAATGGTGAGAGGGCTGTTCGTCAGCCCCGCTCTGGAAAAATCCACGTCGAGCGAGATCGTACAAAAACTCCAGATCAAGACGCAGGGATTGTCCCAAAAAGTGGGCAATCTGTCGGGAGGCAATCAGCAGAAGGTCGTGCTCGCGCGATGGTTGGTCAGCAACGTCAGGGTCTTGATCTTGGACGAGCCCACGAGGGGCATAGACGTCGGCGCGAAGCACGAGATTTACAAGTTGATGAACCAGCTTTGCGAAAGCGGGATTTCGATCATCATGATCTCAAGCGAGATGCCCGAGCTCATCGGCATGTGCGACCGGATCCTCGTCATGTGCGAGGGACGGATCACGGGCGAGCTTGCCGGCGATGCTATTCAGGAAACCACTATCATGAGTTATGCCGCGCAACGCGGCCACAGGATGTAAGGAGACGAGAACAAGATGGTATTTACGGTACGAGGCGACAGGATAAAGAGGCAGGACAATCTGCGGATAAAGGCGGTAATCGTGCGCACAGGCGTGTTTTGGAGCCTTGCGGTGCTCATGATCGTGCTCTCCCTCGTATCCGATCAGTTTCTGACGGCGGGCAATCTGCTCAACGTCGCGAGGCAGGTCACGGTCACGGCCATACTCGGTATCGGCGTGACCTTCGTCATCATCGGCGCGGGGATTGACTTGTCGGTCGGTTCGCTGCTCGCCGTGACGAGCGCCTATGCCGCCGGGTCGATGGTGACGCAGGGCTCCCTGCTCCTCGCGCTTTTGATCGCGATTGGCTCGGGCGTCGGTTTTGGGCTCTGTCAGGGCGTTTTGATCACGAAATTCAATCTCGCGCCCTTTGCCGTGACCTTGGGAGGCATGTCCATATTCCGGGGGATGACGCTGTTGTTTACGGGCGGATACCCGATCAGTAAACTTCCTGAGAATTTTCGATGGTTCGGCTCCGGCAATATCGGGTTTTTGCCGGCGCCGCTTTTGATACTGATCATCGTAGCGGTCGTCGCGTACATTATTCTGTCAAAGACGAGGGTGGGGCGTTACATATACGCGATCGGATCCAATGAGAACGCGACGCGGCTCTCCGGTATCGACGTCAATTTTTACCGGACCTTGACCTATGTCATAGCGGGCGTCTGCTGCGCTATCGCCGGCATCATTTTGACGGGCCGCGTCAATTCGGCGCACCCATACGCGGGCCAGGGCTACGAGCTCAACGCGATTGCCGCCGCGGTCATAGGCGGTACGAGCTTGAACGGGGGAGAGGGGACCATATACGGGACGATCATCGGCGCTCTCATTATCGGCATCATCGAGAACGGTTTGAATCTGCTTCAGATCAATCCTTTCTATCAGGATGTCGCCGTGGGCGCCGTTATTATTGTAGCGATATTGGTCGACAGGACCCGCATAGGGATGCAGGAAAAGTTGGCTAAAGTCGCGACCGATGAATGATCGGAGTGAGATCGATCCAATCTTGGATGACCCAGTTTGAATGTTAAGGAGGAATGTAATGAAGTTGAAGAGAAAGAATAGGATGAAGACGTTACTGCTGCTGATGCTTATTGTTGTCCTTTCGCTGTCAATCGCCGCGTGCTCGGGCGGCTCCGGCGACGCGGAAACGAGCGATGACAGTGCGGCGCAGACGGAAGAACCCGCCGCGGACGAGAGCGCGGCCGACGAGACGGCGGCGGACACTGCCGCCGCGAGCGCTTCCTACAAGTTCGCGTATCTGTCGCCAAACCACGGCAACCCTTTCTGGCAGATGGTAGCGAGCGGCGTGGAAACCCAGGCGCAGGCGAACGGTTGCGATGTGACCGTGTTTGACGCGCAGGACGATCCGGCCAAGCAGGTTTCCCAGGCTGAGGACGCGCTGCAGGGCGATATAGACGCGCTGTTCCTCAGCCCGTTCGAAACGGATACGGGCACGACGATTGCGGAGATGTGCAACGCGGCCGGCGTTCCGATCTTCATTTTGGACACGGGCGCCGAGGCGGATTACACCTGCTTCATCACGTCTGACAACAAGCAGGGCGGCCGTGTCGCAGCCGAGTACCTGATCGAGAATACCGACGATAGCAGGGTCGTGGCGGAGGAGCAGGGCCTCATCGGCCGCGCCATCCCCGCGCTGCGTGGCGTCGGTTTCAACGAAGTCATGGATGAGAACAATATCAAGGTCGAGTTCGTTCAGCCGGCGGACTACAACAGGGAGAAGGGCATGACGCTCATGGAAAATTTCCTGACGTCAAATCCCAAGATCAACGCGGTGTTCTGCTGGAACGATGAGATGGCCTTGGGCGCAAAGGAAGCGATCGCGGCGCGCGACCTGACCGGTCAGGTGCTCCTCATCGGTTTCGACGCCACGGACGAAGCGGTACAATCTGTCCTTGACGGTGAAATGTCGGCCACGGTAGCCCAGAATCCTAAGGGATTCGGTACGCAGGGCGTCGATCTCGCGCTGAAGCATCTCGCGGGCGAAGAGATTGAAAAAGAAGTCCTGATCGAGTGCAAGCTCGTGACGAAGGATAACGCTCAGGCGTCGCTTGACGGTACCTTGTTCGAGTAGACCCGATCATTACAGGCACACCGATACTCGGAGAGAAAAGGGCGGCGGATGTCGTCCTTTTCTTGCCTGTGGCGGGTATGAAACTATATTCACCCCGGGTTTTTCTTGATAGAATGGTGTGAATGCAATGCGTACGGTGGAGAGGAGATAAAGCGCTCATGACGGAGAATAAACCATCCGCAAGGCCGATTCTGACGGTGTCGCTCTTCGCGGCTTTTGCGGGGCTCGGGCTTCCAAACGGGATACTTGGCGTCGCTTGGCCGGTCATGCGGAAAGAGATGGATCAGCCTCTTGAGTCCATCGGCATTTTGACGACGATCATGCTCATCATGTCCATGGTAGGCAGCGTCATGATAGGCCGTATCATGTCAAGGTATCCGGCCGCGTTGGCTCTCAGCCTTTCACTGCTGGCGCTGACGCTCGTAGAGTTTGGGATCGGGTACACGGGGAGCTTTGCGGCGCTTGCCGTTTTCATGTTCCCGCTCGGGCTTGTGATGGGCTTGATCGATTCGGGCGCCAATCTCTACGGAGCGCATATCTTTTCACCGAGTGGCATGAACTTCCTGCATTTCTTCTGGGGGGTCGGGGCGCTCTTCGGCCCCGTGATCATGGTAGTAGCCTTGGATGCTTCGGGATGGCGCAGCGGTTGGACTATTATCGCAGCCCTCTGCGCCGGGATCACGGTGCTGCTCTTTGGCACGCTTATAAAAAAGAAATGGATCGATATTCGCGACGACGGGAAGACGGGCGGCGAAGGCGAAGAGGGTCCGTCTGAAACGGAGGGCCACGCGAACAGCAAAGCAAAGGTATTAGCGGCGCTGCTGCTCTTCTTCCTGCACGCGGGCGTGTTATTTATCCTCGTGAGCCTGCTCAGCAGTTTTCTGCTCGATTACATAGGGACGGGGGAGTCCGTCGCGGGAATATCCGTCACGGTGTTTCTCGCGTCCATGACAGGCGGCCGCGTGATCGCGGGCGTCCTCGCGCCGAAGATCGGTACGAACACCATCATAAGGCTCGGCATCGCGGTCGGCGCGGCCGGATGCGTGATCGCGGCGATTTCCACGTTCGCGCTCAGCGTCGCGGGCGTCGAATGCGGCATCGTCGTCATGGGGCTGGGGGTAGCGCCGGTTTTCCCCTGCCTCATTCACGAAACGCCGGTCAGGTTTCGCGGCAAGCTCTCGAAATCGCTTGTGGGATACCAGGTGGCCGCGGAGTATACGGGCGGCGCTCTTATCTCGCTCGTCGCGGCTCTGCTGTTTTCACATACGAGCCTCGTGTTCATGTTCCCGATGCTCGCGCTGCTGTTCGGCGGCATGGCCATATGCAATGAGTACGTGCTCAGGCAGTCTGTCAAATGATAAAAAATATCTTTGTATTGGCAATTGACATTTTGTGAGTAAGGTGATACTATTCCACAATAGTGTAATCCGTAGAAATATGGATTGGTTGTTTCTTTTGAAATTGAAGGAGGAAAAGAGTATGAAGAAGAGATCGACACTATTGATTGTTGCATTGATTGCCGTGCTTGTAATGGCGATGTTTGCAGGTTGCTCCAGCGGTGGTAGCGCTGAAGAGCAAGAGCCCGCGGCGTCGACTGAAGCCGAAGAATCAACACCGGAGGAAAGCCCGGCGGCTGATACTGAAGCGAGTGGAGACGATACGATCACGATCGGATTCACGATCCCCAGTATGGTCACAGAGTTTTTCATCAATCTTCAGAATGGTACCAAGGACGCGGCCGAGGCCGCCGGATACGAGATCATCGCGCTTGACGCGGGCGCCGACCCCGCGAAGCAGGCATCTCAGGTTGACGAGTTCATCGCGCAGGGCGTCGATGCGGTCATACTTACCCCGGCTGACGGCGAAGCGATGGGGCCGAGCGTAGAGAAGGTACAGGAAGCCGGTATTCCGATGCTTGAAGTCTGCACGTCTACAACGGTTGAGCCCGACTCGCTTGTCATGGCCGACGACGTCGAAGCCGGCGCCGCTATCACGAAAGGGCTTTGCGACGCGATCGGCGGCAAGGGCAATATCGTGGTCATAGAGGGCGTCATGGGCCAGTCTTCCCAGATCGACAGAAAAGACGGTATGGATGCGGTGCTCAAGGACTATCCGGACGTCAAAATCCTTGCCCAAGATACGGCAAACTGGGATAGGGCGGAAGCGCAGACCCTCATGGAAAACTGGATCCAGGCCCATGGGGATCAGATCAACGGCATACTCTGCCAGAACGACGAAATGGCGATTGGCGTAGCCAACGCTCTCGACGCGGCTGATCTGTCCGGTAAGATCCCGTTGGTGGGCATCGACTTCGTACCCGACTCCGAGCAGTACATTGCCGACGGCAAGATCACGCTTGACCTGTGGCAGGACGCCTACACGGAAGGTAAGATGATCGTTGAGACGCTGACGAAGATTCTGAACGGCGAGCAGGTCGAGAAAGTCACCTTGCTCCAGATGACGCCCATAACAAAGGACAATGTAGATGAGTACAAAGAACAGAATTAACAAGTAGTCAATTACATGATTGTGATGTGGAAGTTTGACTTCCACATCACATCACAATATAATGGAGCAGGAAAGAATACGGTTGAGCGGAAAAGGGGCGGTTCTTCATGCAAAGGGAATGGATAGTTCGAATAGCAAAGATGTATTACTTCGATAATATGTCGCAGCAGGCGATCGCGGACGAACTCGGCATCTCGCGCTCAAATATCTCCCGCCTTCTCAAGCGCTCGCATGAGATGGGCATCGTCAATATCCAGATCAATGACGTTTCGGTGCGCGCGTTTCGCGTAGCGGAGAATCTCAAAGAAGAGTTCAATCTGAAGAATGTCGTCATCGCGCCTTCCCACAGCGAAATGGAGATCAATACCGCGAATATCGGATACTACGCGGCAAAGTACCTCGAAGGCATCATGAAGGACAACATGAAAATAGGCGTTTCATGGGGTTCGAGCGTCTTTCATGTGATCCGCAACTTGCCTCCCGTCGATAATATCGGAGTTGAGATCGTTCAGATGATGGGCGGGGTCAGTTGGAGCGATTCCTACAAATACGGCGTCAAGCTGATCATCGAATTTGCGGAAAGGATAGAGGGGAGCGCGAGGCTTCTGAACGCGCCTCTTATACTCCAAGACAAAAAGCTTCATGATCGCTTGATGGAGGAAACAGGCATCAAGGCGCACATGGACATCATCCGGCAGTGCGATATTGCGCTGGTCGGCATCGGTACGAACAAACAGGAATTCAGCACGATGGTCATGGCCAATTCCATTCTCGCCGAGGAATCGAGCCGCATGTGGGACAGGGGAGTGATTTCCCATATCTGCGGCAGGCCTCTCGATGAGAATGGCAAGGAATGCGTCGGGGGCTTGGACGACCGCGTCATCAGCGTCAAGCTTGCGGACATCAAACTCATCCCGGAGGTGATTGCCGTGGCGGGAGGGAATTATAAAGTAAAACCTATCATAGCCGCGCTTCGCGGCGGGTATATCAATACCTTGGTCACGGATGAAAAAACGGCGCTATCTGTTATGAAATATGCTATGAATGGGGGCGTCAAGGACTAAGGGCGGCTTCCCCTTTTCGAAGATACAATTTTATCATTCTTTTCTTTACAGGAGGTCAATATGAACATAGTCAAGGTTGGCATCGTTGGATGTGGGAATATTTCAGATATTTATTTTTCGAATATCGCGCTTTTCAATAACATTGAGGTATACGCATGCGCCGATATTGACGTCGGCAGAGCAGAGGCGAAGGCGGATGCGTATGGCTGTAAGGCGCTTACAGTCGATGGGATGTTGGCTGATCCCGATGTGGAGGTGATTCTCAATCTCACGATCCCGCTCGCTCACTATGAAGTCAGCATGGCCGCGCTGAACGCGGGCAAACACGTCTACTCGGAAAAATCTTTGGCCGTGACCCTTGAGGACGGGGAAGCTATCATAGCGCTTGCGAAGAGCAAAGGGCTTCTCGTCGGCTGCGCGCCCGATACCTTCTTGGGTTCCCGGCCGCAAACCATGCGCAAGATGATCGACGACGGATGGATAGGGCGGCCTATCGCGGCGACGGGGTTCATGACCTGCCACGGCCACGAGGTATGGCATCCCGGCCCCGAATTCTATTACAAGAAGGGAGCGGGCCCGCTGTACGACATGGGGCCGTATTACGTCACGGCCCTCATCGCGCTGCTCGGCCCCGCGAAGCGCGTATGCGGCATGGAGAAGATTTCGTTCAAGGAGCGGATGATAACGAGTCAGCCTCTGGCGGGCAAGATGATCGATGTGGAGGTCCCGACGCATACGGCCGGTACGATTGAGTTTGTGAACGGCACGATAGCGACGCTCATCACGAGTTTCGATATATGGGATAGCAATCTCCCGAGGCTCGAGATATACGGGAGCGAGGGGACTATCAGCATGGACGAAGCGGATCCTCTCGCCGGCCCCGATATTTTCGAAGGGGTCACGAAATACCGCCGCAGGGACAAGGCGGATTGGAACGGGTTTCCGACGACTATCCCGAGAAACGAGAAGACCCCGTGGGACGGGATACCGTCATGCTACGACTACGCGACGAACAGCCGCGGGGTCGGGCTCGCCGACATGGCGAGGGCGATACGCGAAGGCGGCCGGTTCAGGGCGAACGGGGATATGGCGTACCACGCTTTGGAGATCATGGTTGGCCTCAGCAGGTCGTCCGAATCGGGGCAGTACTACGAGGTCAAAAGCACGTGCAGCCTGCCGGAGCTCCTGCCGGTAGATCAAGTTGAGTATATGATGGGCAAGTAGCCCCGGAGGTTTCGAATGAGCGACATCAAATGGAGGATAGAGGGCGAGTATATCGAGACGTGCAACTGCAACGTCGTATGCCCCTGCTTAGTGAATTCCATCGGCAACAACAAGGTCCCTCCCACGAGGATCCACTGCGACCTCGTCGTGGGATACCATATTACAAACGGCCGTTTTGACTCTGTCGATTTGGACGGGCTCAACTACGTCGTGGCTACGTACAGCCCGGGGCCGACGATGGAGGTCCCCAATTGGAGCGTCGGCTACTATATAGACGGCCGCGCGACGGATGAGCAGTTTGAGGCGATGTGCAAGCTGCTGTCCGGCGATTACGGCGGGCCCCCGGAGGGCATCGCGGCGGTGCGGGAAGATTTGCTCGGGATGACGCGCGCGAACATCGAGATCAGGACTGAGGGCGAGGAGCACACGATAAAGATCGATGGTATCGCGGATGTGGCCGTGAAATACCTCCCGAGCATCTACGGGGACGGAAAGCCCGTCATGTTCACGAATATCCATCCCCTGCTTGAGGATGGCAATGTCATTCAGGGGGTCACGGGCCAGATGCGCTACGAAGACTACGGTTTCACATTCAACAATACGGGCATGAATGGATTTCTCGGGCATTTCGCTTGGCAGGATGATTTTCCTATGGGAACGAGATCCTCGTAATAAGAGGGCGACATGCTGGCAAAGTATTCAAAAAGTCAGATAGTGCTGTTTTCGCTTATAGCCATATGCACGGCGCTTTCGTGGGTCTATATGGGCGTGATGGATCATGGCGCCCCTACGGATACGCCGGACAGTATGGCGGGGCACGGGTCTATGGACGCGGGTATGGCGGGACACGGCGGCATGGATCAGGGGGCGCCGCCGTTCGGCATGTTCGTCGTCATGTGGGCCGTCATGTGCGTCGCTATGATGCTGCCTACCGCGATACCGATGATCATGTGCTTGCAGCGGGTAAGCGAAAGGAGAGGTGACAGCGGTGGATTGCTGAGCCCCCCCGCGTCTTTCACGGCGGGATATATCGTCGTCTGGATCGTGTGCGGGGTCGCCGCGTGGGCCGTGATATACGGCGGCAGGATGGCTCTCGGCGAGGCGCTCATGTCTCCCGGCGGGCCGATGACTATGCTTGGGATCCTGTTCGCCGTGGCGGGCGTGTATCAGTTGAGCCCTTTGAAATACGCGTGTTTGAAAGGGTGCCGGCATCCCGCGAGCTTCATCCTTCATCATTGGAGGCCGGGCCTGAAGGGCGCGTATATGATGGGAAGCCTTCACGGCTTCATCTGCGTTGGCTGTTGCATTGCGTTGATGGCCGTGATGACGGCCTTGGGTATGATGAACCTCGCGTGGATGGCGGCGTTTACCTTGTTGATGTATGTGGAAAAGAATGTTGCGCAGGGGATGTTGATAGGAAAGATCGCGGGCTGGGTATTGATCGCGGCCGGCTGTACGATGATTGCTTCTGTGATACTATCCTGAACGCGTGAAGGGAGGCGCTATGGGTAAGCCTGAATATGTACTCGGTATAGACATGGGGACTACGAGCGTGAAGGTGGGCGTCTTTGATACCTCCGGCGCGGTGGTGGCGTCCGCGGATGCGGCGTACCCGCTGTACACGCCGAGGTCAGGATGGGCCGAGCAGGATCCTGACGAGTGGTGGGCCGCGGTTTGCAAGGCTACGCGCGAGCTTGTGGACAACGCCGGCGTTAATCCTTCTGAGATCATCGGCATGGGCGTCGATACGACCTGTTGCACCGTCATGTTCGCGGACGAGGATATGAACATACTCAGGCCCGCGATCATGTGGATGGACGTGAGGGCGTCCAAACAGGCCAAGGCCATCACCGCCACGGACGATCCCGCGCTCAAGTACAACGGCTACGGCAACGTGTCGGCGGAATCCATGCCGGCCAAGGTGCTTTGGGTCAAGGAAAACGAGCCGGATATATACGGCAAGGCCGCGAACATATTCGAGTGCACGGACTGGCTGGTCTATAAGTTGACCGGAAGGCTGACGGCGAGTATCGATACGACGTCCGCGCGATGGTATTTCGACCGTCCGAACGGCGGATGGCCCGTCTCCCTGTACGAAAGCGTAGGCCTTGGGGACGTATTGAACCGGTTTCCGAAAGACGTGCTCGACATGGGTACGAATGTCGGCCCGCTGACGAAGGAAGCCGCCACAGGCCTCGGCCTCGCGGAGGGGATCCCCGTAGCCGAAGGCGGGGCGGACGCTTTCGTCGGCATGGTGGGCTTGAACGTGGTGAGGCCCGGAAGCATCGCGATGATCACGGGGACGTCGCATCTCCACCTCGGCCTGACGGACACGGAGCTGCACGCAAAAGGGATATGGGGCTCTTACCCGGACGCGGTGGTACCCGGGCTGCAGCTCATCGAAGGGGGCCAGACCTCCACCGGGGCGATCGTGGACTGGATCAAGACGAATTTCGGCGCCGGGTTTGAGGCGGCCGCCAAGGCGCAGGGCAAAAGGATATTCGCCTATCTCGACGATGAGGCCGCAAAGCTTCCCATAGGCGCCGAAGGGCTCATAGCGCTCGATTACTTCCAAGGCAATAGGACGCCCTATGTGGATCCCGACGTAAGGGGTATGTTTTACGGCTTTTCACTGAAGCATGGCCCGGTGCACATGCACAGGGCGGTGCTCGAGGCGATCTGCTACGGGACGGAGACGATCATGCAGTCGTTCCGCGACGGGGGGATGGCGCCCGACGGCATCTATATCGCCGGCGGCGCGGTGAAGAGCAGGTTTTGGACGCAGATGCACGCCGACGTCAGCAACCTTCCGATCTTTGTGCCGGATGTGACGGAAGCGCCTTGCCTCGGCTCGGCGATACTCGGTTCTATCGCGTGCGGCTACTACAGCGGCATACCGGAGGCAGCGGACAAAATGGTCACGATACGGGAGACGATAGAGCCGGATGCGGAAGCGCACGAGGCCTACCGGTTTTATCACGCCATGTACAAAAGGGCATACGAGGAATCCATGAACTGGATGCACGAGGTCACCACGCACGAGAATTGATGGAGCAGCCCCCCACGATCCCTTGAATGCCTACGCGGAATGCCTTGCCACTATCCCCGCTTGGGAAGCAAAGATGCCTTTCAGCGCGGGGTAAAGGCTCCGGTACGTCGCATAGTAGTCGTCATAGATCTTCACGTTTTCCGCGATGGGCTCCGTCACGGTCGCCGTTTTCAACAGGGCCGAGCACGCTTCCTCGACCGTCGGGTGCGCTCCCGCCGCCACCGCCCCGAGGATCGCGCCGCCTACGGCGGGCCCTTCCTCCGTCTCCATAGTCAACACGGAAGCCCCGTAGACGTCAGCCTGTATCTGCCGCCACAGAGGGCTCTTCCCTCCGCCGCCGAGCGCGCGGACCTCGTCCACCACGAGCCCGGTTGACTCCCTCAGTATTTCAATCGTGTCCCGCAGCGAGAACGCGACGCCCTCCATGACGCTCCGGCATATGGCGCCCCTATCATGCCTATAGCTCAGCCCGAAGAACGTGCCTCTCGCGTTCGAGTCCACATGCGGCGTGCCCTCCCCCGACATATAAGGAAGGAAGCAGAGCCCCTCGCTTCCGACGGGCGCGCGCGCCGCGAGGCTATCCATAAAGGCGAAGGAATTGTCGTCAGCTTCCTTGAACAGCGTATCCCGCAGCCACTTGTACGAACCGCCCGCACCGAGCGTGCAGCCGAGGAAGGCGTATTTGTCCGGAATCGAATGGCAGAGGCTGTACATGGCCCTTCTTTTCCTATCCGCGAGCGGAGGTTCGCAACAACCGAATATGACGCCGGATGTGCCGATGACGCTCGTCACCATACCGCTCTCGATGATGCCGCTCCCGACGCCCCCGACGGGCTGGTCGCCTCCGCCGGCCGCCACCGGTATCCCCGCCGGCACGCCCCACGACGCGGCGACGTCAGAGAGCAGATACCCCGCCACGTCACTGCTTTCCAAGAGGGTCTGAGGAATGATGTCCTTGGAAACCCCGACGACGTCAAACATCCTGTCCGACCAAGCCCGCTTTTTCACATCGATGAGCCATGAGCAGGAGGCGTCGGATACTTCCGTCGCGATTTCCCCCGTAATAAGGTAGCGGAGATAGTCTTTCGGGAATAATATCATGTGTGTGCGTTCGTAATCCTCAGGCCTGTTGCGCATGAGCCAGACGAGTTTGGCCGCCCAATAGCTGGGTATGCAGAAATTGTGGGCGATCTTCAGTATCTCGTCTTCGGGTATGCGCGCGTTCAGCTCGTCGGCTTCGGCAGACGCCCGCTGATCCATCCATATGATACAGTTGTTCACGGGTTTCATATCCTTATCCAAGAGCGTGAGCCCCTGCATCTGTCCGGAAAAACCTATGCTGACAATATCTTTAGCGAAGCCGCCGGGCGCCACGGCTTGCCTTACGGCTTTGTCGCACGCCTCCCACCATCCGGCCGGGCTCTGCTCCGCCCAGTTCGGCTTTGGCGTTATGAGCTCGCACGGCGCGTATCCGTCGCCGACGATCCGGCCTGAATCATTTATAACGACCGCTTTGACGCCGCTTGTGCCCGCGTCGATACCCAGAAAACAGCGCATATAACCATTCCTTTCGATGCATTTGTGAGATTGCCATTTGTTAATATATGCATAATGGTTGACAATTGACATTCCGATTTACAAGTGGTATTATACGTCTATTCAAGGATGGTTGTCAATTTCGGGAGGTTCTTTATGGCAAGTGGGCAAGATCAGTATATACTCGAAATGAGGAGCATCTCCAAAGCTTTTGTGGGAGTGCAGGCGCTGTCGGATGTGGATTTTTTTCTAAAGAAGGGCACGGTCCACGCGCTGATGGGAGAGAATGGCGCGGGCAAGTCCACGCTCATGAAGATTTTGACGGGAATGTACCACGAGGATTCCGGCGACGTCATGTATCAGGGCGAGCCGTTCAAGCACCGTTCGGAACTGTTGACGCTCCATAGGGGAATATCCATGATCCATCAGGAGCTCAGCTACGTTCCCGAGCTTACGATAGCGGACAATATCTTCCTCGGCCGCGAGGTCTCCCATCTGGGGATACTCGATACGGCCGAGATGAACCGCAGGGCCGAAGAGCTTTTAGATAAGCTCAATGTCAAATTTGATCCGAAGCGCAAGATGAGCGATCTCATGGTTTCGGAACAACAGATGATCGAGATCGCGAAGGCTATTTCCTACGACGCGAACATCATCATTATGGATGAGCCCACGTCGGCCATCACGGACAGGGAGATCGATCAGCTCTTCGGCATGATAAAGGATTTGAAGGGCCGGGGCGTATCTATTATCTATATTTCACACAAGATGGACGAGATTCTCCGCATTGCGGACTACGTGACCGTATTTCGCGATGGGAAGAACGTCAACTCCTACGACGCAAAGGATATAGACATCGGCACGATCATTCGGGATATGGTTGGACGCGATCTCGTCGATGTGTTTTCCGAGAAGAAGTGCGCGCTGGGCGAGGAGGTGCTCAGAGTCGAGAACTTCTCGCGAGTGCCGCACTTCAAGGACGTATCGTTCTCCGTGCACCGCGGCGAGATCGTCGGGTTTGCGGGCCTGATGGGCGCTGGGCGTACAGAGATCATGCGCTGCCTGTTCGGCATGGACAAACCTGACTCCGGAGAGATCTATATCAAGGGCGAGAAGGTCGACATCGACTCCCCCAGATCCGCGATAGGCCGAAGCATCGGCTTCGTGAGCGAGGATCGCAAGGGGGTGGGCCTTGTCCTGCCTCTCTCGGTACGCGACAATATTACGCTGTCGAGCCTGAGCCGCCTGTTCAAGTCGTTTTTACTGAAGGGCAAGCAGGAGAATGCGGTCGCTGATGAAATCATCACAAAGATGCGTATCAAAACGCCGAACAGGTATCAATGCGTGAACAATCTCAGCGGCGGCAATCAGCAAAAAGTCGTCATCGGGAAGGCGGTGCTCGAAGGCGCCGAGATATTGATAATGGACGAGCCGACGCGCGGCATCGATATAGGGACCAAATCGGAGATATACAAACTTATTGTGGATCTGGCGGAGCAGGGGAACGCGGTGATCCTCGTATCGTCCGAGCTGCCCGAGCTCGTCGGGCTGAGCGATAAGGTCGTGGTCTTGCATGAGGGGGAGCAGACCGGCGTGATAGCGGAGAAACGCGATATAAGCCAAGAGTCAATCATGGAGCTTGCGATCGCGTGATAAGGCGCAGTAGAGAAGGAAAGCGAGGAGGAATACGGTGAACAATATTGAACGGAATAATATTGGTGGATTATTTAGGGTAGTTTTCAGGAAATACGCCATCTTGCTTGCGCTGATTATTCTTATGCTTGTCTTGAGTATTATGACGGACAAATTTATGACGCAGGACAATCTCATCAATATTCTCAGACAGATTTCGGTCATAGCTATTCTGGCGATGGCGGCCACGTTTGTAATTATAACGGGAGGTATTGACCTCTCCTGCGGATCGTTGCTTGCTTTGTGCGGCGTCGTGTTCGCCATGTACGCAAGGGGGGAGGAGAGCGGGGCCGATCCCATCTATCCGCTCATTATCCCTATTGTGATAGCGGTCGTCATCGGCCTTACGTTTGGAGCGCTGAACGGCGTACTTGTCTCCGTGCTGAAGCTTGCTCCGTTCATCGTAACGCTCGGGACGATGACGATAGCCAGGGGAACGGCGCTTCTCATTAGCAACGGGCGTCCCATTTCCGATATGTCGGGCCCGTGGAAGGATTTTGGCAAGAACGGCGTGGGCATATTCCCGTATCTCGTCATCGTCATGATCGTGGCTTTTATCATCACAGCGATTGTTTTGAACAAGACAAAATACGGCAGATACCTCTACGCTATCGGCGGCAACGAGGAGGCGGCGAGGGCCTCGGGCATCAGGACGCTCTGGGTGAAGCTGTCCGTCTATGTCCTTGCGGGAGGGCTCGTAGCCGTCGCGGGCATATTGCAGGCGACCCGCATGACGGTTGGCCAGCCGAATGTCGGCTCCGGCTACGAGTTGCAGGCGATTTCGGCGGTCGTCATCGGCGGTACGAGCCTGAGCGGCGGCACAGGCGCTATGTGGGGGACGCTCGTGGGCGCGGTCATTATCGGCGTGCTGAACAATGGGCTCGACCTGATGGGCGTATCTTCATTCTGGCAGCAGATCGTCAGCGGTATCATCATCATCGCCGCGGTGCTGCTTGATATTGTCAACAAGAAGAGCAAGTAAGGAGGTCCGCGTCGCCATGATACATTCCGTTCACGATACCTACACGCTGAGGAGCGGCGGGGCTCTACCGGCCGTCGGCTACGGCGTTTGGGACGACACGTTCGCGCAGGATACGTACACGCAGGTCAGGAACGCCCTCGATGTCGGATACCGGCATATCGATACGGCCGCTTTTTACAGAAACGAGGAGGCTGTCGGCGACGCCGTCAGGGATAGCGACGTGCCGAGGGAGGATATTTTTATCACGACGAAGATATGGCCTACGGAATTTGTCCGGGCCGACGAAGCCTTCAGCGACAGCATGAAAAAGCTCCACTTGGACTATGTCGATATGTATATGCTGCATTGGCCCGGCGTGGATGAAGCGCTCATGCTGAACGTCTGGGAAAAGATGATAGCGTGGCGGGAGGAAGGCCGGATCAGGGCGCTCGGCGGCTCAAATCTTCATGAGATACATATGAATATCATAGAGCAAAAAACCGGGGTTCCGGTGGAGAACGATCAGATAGAGCTCCACCCTTGGCGTCAACAGCGGGAACTCGCGGCGTGGTGCAAGAAGCATGATATCCTCGTCACCGCGTGGGGGCCTCTTTTCCACGGGCATCTGAAAGAAGAGCCTCTGCTTGATGAGATCGGCGCGCGCTATGGCGTGAGCGCGGCGCAGGCCACGCTGCACTGGCACGTGAGGCACGGGAACATTATCATCCCGAAGTCCTCAAAGAAGGAGAGGATGATCTCAAATCTCGATATTCTTGACTTCACGCTCTCCGATGAAGATATGGCTTTGATCGACGGCCTCGACGGGAAGGGTAGCTTTGGTTTTGACGCGATGACCTTTGACGGCAATGAATGAGTCGGCTCGTGGGCAGGGTATTCGACATCCAGAGGTACAGCACGCACGACGGCCCGGGGATTCGTACGGTCGTTTTCTTCAAGGGCTGCCCGCTGCGTTGCAAATGGTGTTCCAATCCCGAATCGCAGCGCTGTGAGCCGGATATTTTTTTTCGGGAGCAGACCTGTCTCGGCTGCGGCAGATGCGTGAAGGTATGCCCGTTTCATATCCCGGTAGGAGGGCAGGGGGCGGATGCTAAATGTACGTATTGCGGGAATTGCGTCCGGGAATGCCCCGCCAAAGCGCTTGAGCTGAAAGGCGTGACGCTGACGGTGGACGAGGTGATAGACGAGGTCGAACGGGACGCGGCATTCTACTCCGCATCGGGCGGGGGCGTCACGCTATCGGGCGGCGAGCCGCTCATGCAGCCCGAATTTGCGGAGGCCCTCGCCCGTGAGGCGCGCGATATGGGCTACCGCTTGGCCATCGAGACGACGGGCTATGCGGCTTGGGACGATGTCAAAAGGGTGTTTGACCACGTAGACCTCGTGCTCTATGATGTGAAGCACGCGTCTCCCGCGATGCATGAAGAGGGCACGGGCGTCACGAACGACCTCATCATAGATAACTTGAGAAAATCAGTCGAGGAAGGGTATAATATCGTCGTGAGAGCGCCGTTTATAGGGGGATTCAATACGGCGTCGGAAAACATTGAACATACGGCGGAGCTACTCGGTGACGTAGGTATAGGACGCGTGGATATTTTGCCGTACCACACGTACGGTGACAATAAATACAAAATGCTGCGGCGAGAGTACGCTTTCAATGGGCGCAAACCGACGGAAGAGGAGATAGGCGAGTTCAGAGAGCTATGCGCAGAGAAAAACATCAAAGCCCGCGTTGAATGAAGGGCGTGTGAAAAGCTTTTCACACGCCACGTTAAGCAGAAATGAGGCAAACCATGGAAAGAAGAATGAAGGAGTATATCAAGTATCTCGATGACAGCGTGGAACTGACGCCGCGCATAAAAAAACTGAGGGACATATTTTTTTCTACGAGCCCTTCGGTCTGCACGGATCGCGTCAAATATTTCACGGAGTCTTTTCGTGAGACGGAGGGTGAGCCGACGATACTGCGGCGCGCCAAAGCGCTCGACAACGTCCTGTCCCATATGACGCTCTACGTCAAGGAGGGCGATCTGCTTGCGGGCAATCTCGCGTCCATTCCGAGAGGCGCCCCGATTTTCCCGGAATTTTCCGTGGACTGGATTGAAAAGGAATTGAATGGCGACCCGTATTTTATCGACGAAAGGCCGGGGGACGCGTATGACGTCACGGAAGAGACGAAGCGCTATCTCATTGACGAGATCATCCCGTATTGGCGAGGCCATACGCACGAGGACATGGTCAGGTCCCTGCTCCCCGAGGAGACGCGCCTCGCGTGCCAGGAGGTGAAGGGCACGGAAGAAAACTGGGTCATGACGAGCGGCGACGGCCACACGATCCCGAACTATATCCGCGTGATTCGCGAAGGTATAAAGGGCGTGTTGGAACAGACGCAAAACAGGCTTGACGGGATTGATATTACCGACCCGGCCCAGCTCGAACAGGTCACCTTCCTGAAGTCGGTCGTCATCACGCTGAAAGCGGTCGTCACATTCGCAAACCGCTACGCGGATAAGCTTGAAGACATGGCGTCGGCCGAACACGATACGGCCCGCAAGGCTGAGCTCACCGAAATGGCGCGCATATGCCGCCGCATCCCCGAGCATCCTGCCGAAACATTCTACGAGGCCGTGCAGTCGATCCTCTTCGTGAATATACCGGTCCAGCTTGAGAGCAACGGCCATTCTATCTCGTTCGGCCGCGTAGACCAGTATCTCTATCCGTTCTTCGTGAGGGATATTGACTCCGGCGCGCTTGACGCTGGGCGCGCGTTTGAAATCATGAATTGCCTCTGGCTGAAGGTGACGGAGTTCTCGAAGCTGCGCGATTGGGATAATACGGTCGCCTTTGTCGGAAATCCGCTGTTCCAAAACCTCACGATCGGAGGGCAGACGCTCAACGGCCAGGACGCGGTGAATGAGTTGTCGTATCTGTCTCTCGCCTGCACGAAGAAGCTCAGCATGACGCAGCCGTCCCTCACGGTGAGGTGGTATGCGGGCACGTCGGACCGTTTCATGAAGGAAGCCGTGAAGGTCATCCGGAAAATAGGGAGCCTGCCCGCCTTCTTCAACGACGAGGTCATCATCCCGTCCATGCTGAACATAGGGTATTCGTATGAGGACGCTATAAACTACGCGATGGTGGGCTGCGTCGAACCGGCGCCGCACGGGCAGATAGGCGGACGCTACGGCGCGGGCTTCCCGAATTTCGCGAAGTGGGCCGAGCTGGCCGTAAACGGCGGGAAGGACCCGCGCACGGGCCTGACGCTCGCCCCGCTCGACGGCGATATAACGACGTTTAAGGACTTCGACGAGCTCATGAACGCGTTCACGACGCAGCTCGATTTCTTTCTGAAACACCATGTGGTCGCGGGAAATGTCGTGGATATGTCGTGGGGCGTGTGTACGCCCAATCCGTTCCTGTCCGCGATGATAGACGACTGCATATCCCGGGGCAAAGAGATCAAGCAGGGCGGCGCGAAGTATGACTTTACGGGCGGGCAGTCCGTGGGCATCATCTCGGCGGCGAATTCCCTTGCCACGATCAAGAAGGTCGTATTTGACGACAAGCGCATTACGGCGGAGCAACTGAAGCACGCGCTCGATACGGATTTTGAGGACAGGGACACAGACCCGAGCGGCGAGGAAATCAGGCAGATCCTGCTGAAGTCCGACAGCAAATTCGGCAATGACAATGACGAGCCGGACGGTATCGCCGCATATATCATGAAGTATTTGTCGGATCATGAAATGCGCTACAAGAATACGCGGTATGGCAAGGGGCCGATAGGCGGCACATTCATCCCGTCGACGGCTACGGTCGCGTCGCATGTGCTCACCGGCCAGATCGTCGGCGCGACGGCTGACGGACGGAAGGCCGGAACCCCGATCACGGAGGGGACATCGGCGTTCCATGACACGGAAACAAAGGGGCCGACCGCCCTTATGAACTCATACGCGAAGTTGCCAAATGTGCTGATGCCCGGAGGACAGCTGTTCAACGTCAAGATAGCGCCTTCCGCCGTCGATTCGGAGCAGGGTATCGACAACTGGGTCGCGCTCATAAAGGGTGCCTTCGAGAAACGCGCTATGCAACTGCAGTTCAACATCGTCTCATCCCGTACGCTTGTGGAAGCAAAGCGCAAGCCAAAGGATTACACGGATCTCATCGTGCGGGTAGCCGGATACAGCGGCTATTTTGTAGACCTCTGCCCCGACGTCCAAGATGATATCATAGCCCGAACAGAGCATGCGCTCTAAAGCGCCAAGCGCGAAAGCCTGATGGAAATGGAGAGGCAAATAGGCTGTCAGTTGCGACAAAAAAATTTTTTTTAGACAATTGACAGCTTTTCCGAACAATGATACACTGGGATACATCAAAAAGACGAGTTCTGTTTATCGCCTCATCCACATCACAAGAACGAAAATTATATAAAAATTTCAAAAAAACAACGCGCAAGGAGGGCAATAGAAATGAATTACTACGAATATGCAGACAGCATGAAGTCCAAGCACATTTTTATGGAACGTCCGGTCGTTCGCAGCCGGCGAATCGAGAACTTGCGTGGCCGCTTGATTGACGCGAAAGCCCAGATCTGCTCTGATCGTGCAAAGCTTCTGACGGAAGCGTACCAAAACAACAATTCCGATCCTGTCGTCCTGAAGCGCGCCAAGGCGTTTGCGCACATTTTGGACAACATGAAAATATCGATACTCGACGGGGAAATCATTGTCGGCGCGCTCGGCACGAAAGACCGCACGGCGCCCGTATTCCCCGAATTTGGCTCCGACTGGCTCATCGAGGAGCTCGACGGCAAGCCAATGCGCCCCGAGGACAGGCCGGGCGACCGATACATCATTGACGAGGAGGATGAGAAAGCGCTTCGCGAGATCAATACGTTCTGGCACGGCAACGATCATGAGTCCCGTTGCTTGGCCGTGCTGCCTGAGGAGACGGCCCTCGTGCGCGAAATGGGCGTCACGGATTCTTACTGGCTCATGATAGGCGGCGAGGGGCATCTCGTGGTTGATATTCAGGGCGTCGTGAGGAAAGGCCTCAAGGATGTTATCGCGCGGGCCCGGGCGCGCCTTGACGAGATAGATAGTTCCGACCCGGATCAGGAGAGCCAAGCGCCGTTTCTCCGGGCCGTTATCATATGTAACGAAGCGGTGATCCGCTTTGCGAAGCGCTACGCGAAGATCGCCTCTGATCTCGCGGGTGTTGAGTCCGACCGCGTCAGAAAGCTGGAGCTTGAGAAGATAGCGGATGTCTGCAACAACGTGCCCGAAAACCCCGCGCGCGATTTCCACGAAGGCGTTCAGGCGATGTGGTTCATCAATCTGACCTTGCAGCTTGAGAACAACGGCCATTCGATCTCCACGGGGAGGTTTGACCAGACGCTGATCGATCTGTACGAAAATGACATAAGGCAGGGGACGATTCGCTATGAGGACGCGCTCGAAATCGTCGAATGCTTCTTCCTGAAGGTCTTCCAGCTCCTCAAAGTGACCTGCTGGGCAAATACGAAGTCGTTTGCAGGGTATCAGCTTTTCCAGAACATAACGGTAGGCGGCCAGGACCATAACGGGGCCGACAGCTCCAATGAGTTGACGTTCCTCGTCCTGAACGCGCAGGCGGCCATCTCGCTCAATACGCCGTCTATATCGCTGCGCTACCACAACAGGATCGACGACCGCGTCATGTACGCGGCGCTCGATGTCGTGCGCATCGGCGGCGGCCAGCCCGCGATCTACAGCGACGAGGTCTACATCCCCGCGCTCATGAACAGGGGCATCGGCTGGGAGGACGCGGTCAACTACTCCATAGTCGGTTGCGTGGAATCCATCGTGGAGGGGAAACAGTCCACGCGCCCCAACGGCGCCGGCTTCATCAACCTCGCGAAGATCATGGAGCTCGCGCTCTACAACGGCAAGGATCCCAAAACCGGGAGACGCCTACAGCCGGGCAACGGCGATTTGGCCACGTTCGGGTCCTACGACGATCTTTACGAGGCGTTCAAGATACAGACGCGGTATTACTTCAAGCGTCAGGTGATCAACGACAACACGATTGACCGCATGACGGAGGAGGGCATCGCCGACCCCTATGTGTCGTCGCTCGTCAACGATTGCATCGCGAGGGGCAAGACGATCAAGCAGGGCGGCGCCATCTACGATTATTGCGGGCCGCTCTACGTGGGCGCCGCAAACGTGGGGAATACGCTCGCGGCGGTCAGGAAAGTCGTGTTTGACGACAAGAAGATCACGGGGGCGCAGCTGCTTCACGCCCTTGAGACGAATTATGGGGACGAGGCCACGTCGCCCACCGGCCCGGAAATACTGAAGCTCATGAAGGACGCGCCGAAATACGGCAACGACGACGAGTACGCCGACAGCGTCATGGTCGATTCGTTCCGCTTCATGTGCGAAGAGACGGCCAAATACCATACGACGAGGTATGGGCGCGGGCCCATAGGCGGCACATGGCAGCCTTCGACGAGCTCCGTGTCGTCAAATGTCCCCATGGGCGAATTCGTAGGCGCGACGCCGGACGGAAGAAAGGCCGGGGAGGCCTTGGCCGATACGTCGTCGCCGATGCACGGCACGGACACGAAAGGCATCACCGCCTCATTGAAATCCGTCGGCAAACTGCCTACGGTCTTAGTCTCGGGAGGCCAGCTGCTCAACGTCAAGGTCATGCCCGTTTCGCTCGAGCCGGGGCTCCACTCGACGAAGCTTTTGCAGGTGCTGAGGACATTCTTCAGTGATTTCAAGGGTATGCACGTGCAGCTCAACTGCGTTTCCGCCGAGACGCTCAAGGCCGCCCAGCATGATCCGGGATCGTACAAGGATCTCATGGTTCGCGTAGCGGGCTATAGCGCGCTGTTCACTCCGCTCGATAAAGCGCTTCAGGACGACATTATCGAAAGGACCCAACACGCGGTATAGCTATGTTTTTCGATAATAAAGAAGAGTACGACACGACAGGCGTCGTGTTCAATATTGAGCAATACCATGTAAACGACGGGAGCGGCATCCGCACAAATGTGTTTCTGAAGGGCTGCAATCTCTGGTGCCAGTGGTGCTGCAATCCCGAATCGCAGAGCCTGCAGCTCCAGGTAGCCGTTCACCGGAATCTGTGCGTCAAATGCGGTACATGCCGCAGCGGCGTATGCCCTCGGGACGCGATAACCGCGGACGACGACGGATTTCCGTCTATCGACGGCTCAAAATGCGTCGCCTGTGGCGCGTGCGTGGCATCCTGCCTTCAAGACGCGATGGAGCTCTACGGCAAAACGATGAACGTCAATGAGGCGATTGAGGAAGTCGTGAAGGACGCGAAGTTCTTCGCCATGTCCGGGGGCGGCCTGACTATCGGCGGCGGCGAGCCCTGTGTTCAAGCCGGCTATGCCGCGGCATTGGCGAAGGCCGCGCGCCGCAGGCATATCAATGTAGCGGTCGAGACGGCCGGAGCGGTTCCGTTCGAGCGGCTTTGGAGTGTGGCGGAGCACGCCGATCAGATACTGTTCGACGTCAAATACACGGATCCGGAGAAATTCAGGACTATATCCGACGCCCCGCTCGATCAGGTAAAGGGCAACCTGCGCGGGCTCGCGTCCAAGGGGAAGGATATCACCATGCGCTGCCCGATCGTGCCGGGCCTCAACGACGACGACGGGCACATAGGCAGATTGATCGAGTGGGCGCGGGAGCTCGGCATAGAGAATATAGACGTCCTTCCTTTCCATCAATTGGGCAAATACAAATACGATTCCCTGGGGATGGATTACACGCTATCGGGCCTGAAGGATCTCGATAAATCTATAGCGAACGGGATAAGGGATGTAATGGTGGAGAAAGGGCTGAACGCGACGGTAGGCGGGTGATGGATTGAACAAAGTAGCAGCTTCTATATTATCATGTAATAATGCGTACCTCGGCGACTCTGTTGTGGCCGCGAACGACGCGGGAGTCGATTTCGTCCATATCGATGTCGTCGACGGCGCGTACTGCGGCAATTTCTCATTTGGCCCAAAGACCGTGAGCGATCTGAAACGCCTGTCCAAAGCGCCGGTCGAAGCCCATCTTGAGATGTATGATCCGCAGTGCTATTTGGATATTTTCTTCGAGGCGGGCCCCGACATGGTCACGATACAGTCGGACAGCAGCGCCTGCGTCCTGCGCACGCTCGAGGCGATCAAGCGGAAAGGGATCAATGCGGGGATAGGTTTCAATTCTTCCGTCACGATCGACCAGATCAAATACTATATCGCGCACGCGGACTACGTCGTCCTCCTCTGCGTCGAACCGGGATTTGGCGGGCAGGCGATGAATCCGTGTATCTACGAAAAGGTGAGGGCCGTGAGGGATTTCGTCGACCGGGAGGGCATAGCCACCCAGATATTTATAGACGGCGGCGTCAACGAGGAGACGGGCGCGGCCCTTCTCGAGTGCGGCGCGGACGTGCTCATCGTCGGATCGGGCATTTTTACGGGGGACGATATACTCAGGGATGATATTGTGGCGAATGTCCGAAGGTTCAAGAGCTTGGCGGACGGTTGACAAGCGCAGAGGGTTTCGAGTAAAATAGACATGAAAATTACATACGAATACTACGTTTACGAATGTAAATATAGTGGGACGTACGATATTCCAAACGTGGAACGGAGGCCGCGATGAAGTTGTCGAAGGAAAAAATGAAAACGATCTACATGCAGATGTATCGTTCGAGGGTTTTTGAGGAGCGGGTGAACGAGATGTTCATGAAGGGCCTGATCCACGGGACTACGCATCTCGCCGTCGGCCAGGAGGCGACGGCGGCCGGCGCCATAAACGCCTTGAAGCCCGACGACGTCATGATGAGCTCCCACAGGGGACACGCGCACTGTATCGCCAAGGGCGCCGATCTGCAGCGCATGATGTGTGAGCTGCTCGGCAAGAGGGACGGGTTCTGCAAGGGCGTGGGCGGCTCTATGCACATCGTGGATATTTCCGTCGGCAATTTTGGCGCAAACGGCGTCATAGGCCCGGGCATCCCCATAGCTACCGGCGTTGCCCTCGCGCTAAAAAAGGACAAAAGCGGGAAAGTCATACTGAACTATTTCGGGGACGGCACCACAAATTCGGGGCTTTTTCATGAGTCGCTCAATATGGCCGCCCTGTGGAAGCTCCCGATCATCTATTTGTGCGAGAACAATCTCTACGGGATGTCTACCTCCGTCGAGAAAAGCGTTTCCGTGCCGAACATCGCGGACAGGGCGGCCGCTTACGGCATGCCCGGCGTGATCGTCGACGGCACGGACGTACAGGCGATCATGGACGTCACCGCCACGGCAGCCGAACGGGCGCGGAGGGGCGACGGGCCTACGCTCATAGAGGCGAAGACCTATCGCTACCTCGGCCATTCCAAGAGCGATAAGCGCGCGTATAGGACGCGCGAAGAGGAGGCGGAGTGGAAGGCGAAAGACCCGATCAAATCCTTTGGGGAGTATATGACAAAAAACGGATTCAAGGCGAGCGATCTCGCGAAGATGAGAGCCGAAATCGATAAAGAATGCGACGACGCGGTCACCTACGCCCAGAATGCCGAAGTCGTCAGTATTGACGAAGCAAGATCGCTTGTCTTTGCGTAGGAGGAAACAGCAAATGAGTGAAATTACCTATTTACAGGCGGTCTCGGACGCGTTGAAAGAAGAGATGCGGCGCGACGAGAAGGTGTTCATGATCGGGGAGGACATGGGCGTGTACGGCGGCTGCTTCGGCGTGACGCGCGGGTTTCTCGACGAGTTCGGGGATGAACGCCTCATAGACACCCCCATATCGGAGGGCGGTTTCACGGGCGTGGCTATCGGCGCGGCGATGGCCGGCTATCGCCCGGTCGTGGAGTACATGTTTTCGGATTTTGTCACCTGCGCTATGGATCTCATCACAAACCAAGCGGCAAAGGCCAGATTCATGCTCGGGGGCCAGGTCACGATCCCGCTTGTTATCCGCACGCCCGCCGGCAGCGGGACCGGGGCGGCGGCCCAGCACTCACAGTCGCTCGAGGCATGGTTTTGCCACGTACCCGGGCTCAAGGTCGTGATGCCCTCGACGCCCTATGACGCGAAAGGCTTGCTGAAATCAGCGATCCGCGAGGATAACGCGATACTGTTCTATGAGCACAAGCTGCTGTACAGCACGAAGGGCGAGGTTCCCGAAGAGGAATACGTGCTCCCCATCGGCAAGGCGAACGTCATGCGCGAGGGAAAGGACGTCACGATCATCAGCTACTCCCTGACGGCGCTGAAAGCGCTGAAAGCGGCGGAAATGCTCGAGAAAGACGGCATAGACGCGGAGGTGCTCGATCTGCGCACCTTGTCGCCCCTTGACACGGACGCCATCATAGCTTCCGTGAAGAAGACGGGAAAGGCGCTTGTGACGCATGAGGGCGTCCAGAAATTCGGGGTTGGCGCGGAGGTCGCGTCGCTCATCGGGGACAGCGAAGCGTTCTTCTATCTCGACAGGCCTGTGCGCAGACTGGGAGGGGAGGACATACCTATCCCGTATTCCCCGCAGCTCGAGATGCAGGTCGTGCCCCAGCCGGATACGATCTATGCATGCGTCAAGGGGCTGCTCGCGTAGCGTTGAGGCATAGTGGTAATTGAGGGATAATGTAATGGTAACGGAGGGCAAATGGCGATACAGGCAGCGACTCCGGCCGCGATAAGGGCGGCCGGCGAGAGAGGGATAAACATAGCCGGCGTGAAGGGCTCGGGCGCCTTTGCTTCCTTGCCCTACGTCCAGCTGAGCGACGTGCGCTCGTATCGCGGCGGCAGATCGACGCACCTCGCGCGCGCCGTGGCGAAGTACCTCGGCGTGGATATTTCGGATGTTGCGGGCAAGGAGGTGATCGCGAAGGCCGACGTGCTCGCTTACAGGGACCGGCTCGGGAATGACCGCGTGCTGCCGCTTGACGGCATGCGCCGCACCATCGCGGAGCGTATGAGCGAAAGCATGAGTACCTCGCCGCAATACACGATGATGATGGAGGCGGACTGCCTGTCCTTGAAAGCGTATTTCAAAGAGAAAACGGAGAGCTGCCTTGCCGCGACGGGGATCAAGCCCACGTACTCGGATATATTCATCCGGGCGTGCTGCTTGGCCCTCCTGAAAAACCCCATGGTCAATTCCAGCTTTATGGGCGACCATATCCTGCTCAAGGGCGCCGTGAATATCGGCCTCGCCGTTTCGCTCGGCGAGAACGGGCTCATCGTGCCGAATATCAAGAATGTGCAGACGCTGGACTTTGAGGGGATCGTGGCCCGCCGCGCCGACCTCGTGTCGAAGGCGAGGAGCGGGAGCCTGAAGCCGGACGAGTTTTCGGGAGGGACGTTCACCATATCCAATCTCGGCGTGTCCCCCGTGCGGTTTTTCACGCCGATCATCAATCTTCCCGAGACCGCCATCCTCGGCGTCGGGAACATAGAGGACAAGGTGGTCCCCGTGGACGGCAATATAGGCATCAGGCCCATCGCGGGGCTCAGCCTCACGGTCGACCACCGCGTGATAGACGGCACGACGGGAGAGAAATTCATGAAGGATCTGAAAGAGTACATCGAACATCCATCGATGTTGGAAGGAGAGTAGTATGGGCGACTTTATCATGATGCCGAAGCTCGGCATGACCATGACGGAAGGCGTCGTCACAAAATGGCTCGTAGGCGAAGGCGACGTCATAGAGAAGGGCGACTACATATTTGAAACGGAGACGGACAAGACCACGCTTGAGGTCGACTCGCTGCTGTCGGGAACACTGCTGAAGATATATCATTTCGAGGGCGACAGGGTCAATGTCAACGAGCCTGTCGCCTTCATAGGCGAGGAAGGAGAGGAAGCGCCGGAGCTTCCTGCCTCGCCCGACCCGGATACTGCGGACGAAGCGTCCGCGGGCCCCAGCGCCGCGTCTGCCGCGCCCGTCGCCGGCGATCCGCCGAGAATGGTCCCCGCGGCGCGCGCTGACGCCGCCGCCGGCGCCGGCACGGCCGGCGGAGCCGTCAGCAAGGCGGAACGTCCGAAAGGCGCATTTGACTACGACCTCGTCGTGATCGGCTCGGGCCCCGGCGGCTACGTCTCGGCTATCCGCGCGGCCCAGCTCGGCGCGCATGTGGCCATCGTGGAAAAAAACGAGATAGGCGGCACCTGCCTCAACAGGGGATGCATCCCCACGAAAGCGTTCTACTCGAGCGCCAAGCGCTACAAGGACGTCAAGGACGCCGCTTCGCTCGGCATAGTGGCCGATAAAGTGGGCTTCAACTGGAAGAAAATCAAGGCGCGCAAGGACGCCGTCATAGGGCAGCTGCGCGGCAACGTGGAAAGCCTGCTGTTGAAAAACGGGATAGATATACTGAAGGGCAAGGCCCACGTGACAGAGGCGCACAAGGTAAAAGTGGGCAAGAAGGAGTACCGCGCCGCGTTCATACTCATCGCGAGCGGCGCCGTCCCCGCTTCCGTTGTGAAGTCGAAGACGCCGATCATGACGACAGACGAAGCCCTCTCGCTCGACAAGCTCCCGGCGTCCATCGCCATCATCGGCGGCGGCGTGATCGGCTGCGAGATCGCGGGCATACTGAACGCCTTCGGCGTCAAGACGACGATCATCGAGCTCATGCCGGGCATACTCCCGGCCGTGGATCGCGACGTCGCCGAGGCCTTGGCGTACAAGATGAAGGGCGACGGCGTAGACATCAGGGCCGGCGTCACGGCGGACGATATTAAAAAAACGGGCAAGGGATACGAGATCACCTTGTCGGACGGCGGGATGGTCAAAGCAGGGATTGTGCTCGAGGCAGTGGGCCGGAGCCCCGACCAGTCGGCGTTTTCATCGCTCGGCGTATCGCTCGACGAAAAGGGCTATATCGTCACGGACGCCTACATGCGGACGGACGTGGAGGGCGTGTACGCCATCGGCGATATTACCGGGAGGCATCAGCTCGCCCACGCCGCCTCAGAGCAGGGGATACTCGCCGTTGAGCATATGTTCACGGGAGTGAACGCCCCCGGCCCGGGCCTCATGCCGTCGTGCATATTCGCGGACATGGAGATAGCGAGCGTGGGCTTGACGGAGGGGCAGGCAAAGGGGAAAGGCCTGCCGTATTCCGTGTACCGCTTCCCCTACGCGGCGAACGGCAAGGCCCTCACGCTCGGAAAGACCGAGGGCTTCGTCAAGGTGATAAAGGACGACCGCTGGGATGAGATACTCGGGGTGCACATCATAGGGGCCGACGCGTCAAGCCTTATCGAGGAAGCCGTCATGGCGATGAGTCTCGAGTCCACGGCGGCCGTCGCCGGCGGGACCATCCATCCGCATCCGACGCTCAGCGAGACCTTGATGGAGGCCTTCCTCGGCGTCAATGGCAAAGCTATTCACCTGTAATGAGGCGAAGATGTATATTTCGAAAGAAGAGCGATACTATCTAAAGCTGAAGGCGGCCCATCTGCTGTATAGGGAGAACAGGCGCCTTTCCGACATTGCCGCGCTGCTGAATATATCGAGGCCGACGCTGAACAAGCTGCTCCAGGAGGCGCGCGCGGAACATATCATTACGATCTCTATCAATGACATTCGCCAAAGCGAGCGCTATATATCCCTCGAGCAGGAGCTCTGCAAAAAGCTCGAGCTGAAAGACGTCAAGATCGTCGATACAAAGGGGAAACCCGGCGAGGCGGTGAATCAGGGCATCGGGGAGGCGGCGGCCAAGTATTTTGCAACCCTCATTTCATCGAAGATGCGCATCGGCGTCGGCTGGGGCAACACGCTGCAGGCCATGGCCAAATACCTGCACCCGGACCGGTCGGTGATAGAGCCGGAATTTGTTTCGCTCATGGGCGGGTTCAGTACGGATGAAAGCAGCAGCTATACCTTGTTCGCGAATTCGCTTTGCGAGACGATCGCCACAAACTATGACCGTTCGAAGATAGCCATGATACACGCGCCGATATTGGCGCGGAGCAAGAAAGACGCCGTGACGATGATGCGCGCCCCCGGTATTTCGGAATCGTTCGAAAAGATGTCCGCGCTCGATGTCGCGATCGTCGGGATAGACGGGGACGTCGAACACAGCACGACCATAGGGATAGAGAAATCTATCGGCGCGGTCGTGGATGAGATCAGGGAGAAGAAATGCGTCGGGAACGTATGCGCGAGATTCTACGATAAAGACGGGAACACGGGCATCCTCAGCATAGAGGGCAGGCTGCTTTCCATCAGCACGGACGATTTGAGGCGAACGCCGCTCGTCATAGGCGTTGCGGGAGGCCCGTACAAGGCGGAGTCCATCAGAGGCGCGTCGCGCGCAAAACTCTTCGACGTCCTCGTAACGGACGCAGGCACGGCCGAGGCGATCAGCGGCATGCCGTGACCGAATGGATGGGTGGTAGCCGCTTTTTGTAAATGACGCCTGTCACAGCCCCGTAACGAAAAATTTTTATGAATGTGTTTAACTTGCCTTCTTTTTGGGTATAATAAATTATATATGGCTTAATGGGTGCGCTGAGCGCTTGTTCGGCTGGTGCGTTTTGTGGGGGCTGGCGTCCTTGGCCGTCCGCACGGCGTAACATGACGTATAAATCGTAGGGGGCGATGGCAATCGCCCCGCGGACGTTCCGTCCGCACGGCGTAATATGAGAAAACTGAGGGGATAGGGAACTGGAGAGTACGATGAAAATCATGAACGGGTTGGTATTATCTTTGTCGAATAGGGAGAAGCGGCTTCGTGTTGCCCTTTTCGTCCTCCCTGTGTTGGCCGTCGTGCTTGCTCTGCTGCTTGGCGGCGTGCTTGATACGGACGCCGCGCCGAAAGTGCACGTTTCTATCGCTCCCGTGACTGCCGCTGCCCTGCCTGACGGGGCTGTGGCCGAGGCCTCCACTCCTGCCGTCAGCGACGGTGGGCGCGGCATCGAGCCCGTGCCCGGGACGTCCGACGACTTCCTGTACGGCATGCTGACGAGCGACAACAACGAGGTGACGGTACTCGCCGCCACGGCGAGCGCGGACATAAAGGACACCCCTCTGCCTGACGCCGCCACAGCGGGCATCGCCCCCGCCAAAATGCAAACCAGTACATCCCCGGATGAACCTTATGGCTCTATGAATGCTCAGGGGGGGGGCAAAATTTGTTAATGATTCAAATAACACCCTCGATCCTGGCCCAAGCGACACCGGCCTAAACAACTCTGAAAAAAACAACGTCATTCCGGGCTCCGTCCCGGAATCCATTCCCGCAGATCCGAAGCAAAACAACGTCATTGCGAGCGAAGCGAAGCAATCTATGCGGCTGACTTCGAGCAAAGATTGCTTCGTCGCTGACGCTCCTCGCAATGACGGTATTGAAGAAAACAACCCTATTTCCCTCGAAACCCTCACGCATATCGCCGAAGCCGAAGGCCTCACGCCCGGCCTCACCGTAGCCCTGCCTCTCGATATCTCGCTGGCTGACGCCTCGGGCGCGGCCGCCCAGCCCTCGGGCGAGGTCGCCGTGACCATAGACGTACCGCGCGGCATGGACGCGTCCGGCGCTTCCGTCTACTACCTCGCGGACGACGAAACCTTCGAGAAAATGCCGGGCAGGCTCTCTGACGACAGCCGCGCCTACACCTTCCAGACGACGCACTTCTCGAAGTACGTCGTGCTCGGTCCGGACGACTATACGTCCGCTACTACCCTCTACGCGAGCGACAAACACCACACCTTGGAAAGACACAACGTCTACACGATCACAGCCAACACGACCATCACGGGCGACGCGAACAACAACGGCCTCAAGGTCGCCGCAAACGCGGACGCGTCGAACCCCGCCGTGCTCTACATCCCGAACGGCCTGACGCTGACCGTGCGCGGCGGCAATGCCACAGGCGCGAACGGCGGCAAGGCCGCCATCCTGCTGCCCTCGGGCAGCTACCTCTATGTGCGCGGCGCCGGCCAGCTTGTCGTCTACGGCGGGAAGGGCTCCGTCGCGGGGACGAGCTATGCAAATGGGGGGAATGGAACGTATGCTAATACCGGTACCAATCAGTATAACTCAACCTACGTGCTAACTGGTGGCGCTGGCGGAGCGTCGTCGAGCGGCGGCGGAGGAGGAGGCGCCGGTGTTGGCACGGACGGCGCCCACGGCGGCGCCGGAGTGGCCGAACAGGCGGACGGTGGTTCACTCAAAGGCAAGGGTAGAATAACAAGAAGTTGGACTATTAGTGGTGTGGAGTTTGGCAGTTCAGGAATGAACGGACAGGCGGGCGGTGCGGGAGCGAATTCCGCAGTCGCGGGCGAACTCTCTGTCCTCGATAACGCGCGATTCTCGGGAGCGGGTGGCGCCGGCGGCAGTAGCAACGCGGGCAATGCGGGAGAATATGCCGATACGTCGATTCCTTTCACACAGGCAGGCGGCGGCGGAGGAGGAGGTGCGCCCGGCGGAGGAGGCTCCGGCGCCTTCGTAGGCTCTGGAGGAGCTGGCGGTGGAGCAGGCGGAAGCGGCGGCGGTGCTGGCTCGCTCATTGTTGGTATGGGTTTTACGATATCAGGTGGCTACCTTGTCGTCTCAGGCGGTGGCGGCGCTGGCGGCAAAGGCGCCCCGGATGGCGCGGACGGCGGCGGCGTGCAGAATAGTTACAAATACTTCCACAGTAGTCGTATCTCTGCCTCCGGCGGCTACGGCGGCGCCGGCGGCGCCGCCGGCCACTCCGGCACGGGCGGCACGGTCAACGTAGCTACCACCGCCACCGTCCCGACGCTCACGGCTGCCGGCGACATCAACGGCAAGCCGGCGAACCGCGTGGGCAAGGACACGGACAAAAACTCGCTGTACACGATCAAATTCGACGGCAACCGGCCGGGCTCGGCCTCGAGCTCCCCCACGGGCGTGCCGGGAGAGATCAAAGTCACCGCCGGCGTCCCGTACACCTCCACGCTCACGGCCTCGCTGACGGGCTGGAGCTTCATGGGCTTTTACACCGCGGACGGCGTCCAGATCATCAACAACCAAGGCAGCTTCGTCTATAGCGCGGGCGGCGGTACGTACACGACGCAGAACGGCTCGTGGTGCCTGCCCGACGACGCGACGCTGTACGCGCAGTGGGAGCCGCGCGTGTTCGCCGTCACGCTGAACAAGGCCGGCGCGACGGGCTCGGCCGGTACGGCGGCCATCTACGAGAAGTACGACACAGGCTGGTACGGCGACGCGGCCGCGACGCCCCCGCCCCTCGGCCAGATCGCGCTCCCGACGTGGCCAAACTACGACTTCGGCGGCTATTACACGGGCCAGAACGGCTCGGGGACGCAGTACCTCCCCGCGAACGGCAGCCTCGCGGGCCTGAGCAACCACGCATTCGCGGCGAACACCACGCTGTACGCGAAGTGGACGCCGACGCCTTGGCGCGTGGAGGTGAAGGTGCTCCTCGACGGCAAGGCCTACGCGGGCAGGGCCGTCACGCTGCGGCAGGGCGGCGCGGCGCGCTACACGCTCTCTTACTACACTGCCGGCGGCTACTACTATTATCAGACGAACCATCCGGGATACACCGACCACGGCGTCATCGCCGGGACGTACGACGTCTACGTCGACGGCGCGGCGACCGGGCGCACGATCGTCGTGAACGGCGCGCCGAACACGAGCACGACGCTCAACTTCTACACGGCCACGGTCACGACGAAGGTAAATAATATAAACACGAGCGTAGGAGCGGTGACGCTGCGCGGCGCGGCCGCCACGATTCCGCTCACGTGGAACGCGGCTCCGGAGAAGATGGATTACACGGCGCCCGTCTATCTCGACGAAGCGACAGGCGCGGCCAACAAGTGGAATGTCTATATCAACGGCGAGCCCACGGGATTCGAGCTCGACATGAGCATCGCAGTCCAGCGCTCTGCGACAGTCCCGTACTACGACGCCACGTTTGACCTCACGTACGACACCGCTTTGACGGACGCGGCCGTCACGCTGAGGCAGGGCGGCGCCGTAAGATATTACCTGCCCTACGTCTCGGACGAAGCGGACGTCGGAGGCTACAAAGCTACGTACATGCTGACGCTGCGCGGCGACACGAACGTGGGCGGCGACCTCTATCAGGTCTTCGTGAACGGCGTGGACACGGGCGAGACGCTCACGCTGACGGAAAGCGGCACGTGGGAGG
>JAISAI010000010.1 GCA_031266795.1 Eubacteriales Family XIII. Incertae Sedis bacterium | reverse complement strand
GATACAGCATTCCCCTCAATAACAACCACCTTGGATGAATAGTATGCCTCGGGGGTGGGCCTATTTCTCCCGTACCCTTGTATCCCTCAACCACGGAATGCGTTTTACGGAATCTCAAGTTATGTAGCAATTGACAAAGGCGTTGGGTTAGTGTATTCTAACGACGTATGGTTAGCTCTTGCTAACTTTGTGTGGCCGGTGTCTGCCGGCTGTACGGCCTAAGTTCGTATTGTTTTATAAGTCTGCGCCGCTGCTTGGCGGCGAAGGGAAGGGAAGGGAATGGAAAAATGCAGAAATCACTTGAAAGGTATTCAGTCGTACTGAAAAGGGCGTCGGCTATAGCGCTCGCGCTCGTATTTGTCTTTACCACAGCGCTGATTCCCGCAAATATTGCTTTTGCGGAAGAAACTGGGAATAGGGGGGGGGGGGTAGTACCCTTTTTGTAAATGGTGCAATCACTGAGGGCGACGGCACGCCGGAGAGCCCGCTTCAAATCGGGACGGAGACGGAGCTGCTGGAGTTCGCCGAACGCGTCACAGACGCCGCGAACGGCGACGAGGCGCTGTGCGCCGTCTTGACCGCTGACATAACGGTCAGCGGCGACTGGACGGCTATTGGGAAGCAGAATGTTGGGGGCAAGCTGACGGAATGGGTTGTGGAAAGCGCGACCCCTTACACCGGCACGTTTGACGGCGGCGGCTACACATTGACCCTATCAAAAAACGGGTTAGACTCGGCTCAAGCGAATGTAACTATAGCTTTGTTTCATACCGTCGGGACAGACGGCGTGATCAGGAATGTCAATCTAAACGTCAGCTTTGAAGGATACCGCTATATTGCGGGTGCTGCGGTATATAACTATGGTACGATTGAATACGTGACGGTAAGCGGACGTATTGCGGGCACGAGCGCAACGGGTTATGCCGCCGGAATTGCATCATATAATGGCTGCAAAACGGTGAACGATGTTGTTATCCCCGGCAAAATTCTTCACTGCGTCAACAGCGCGGAGATAGACTGTACATATTTATGGCCTTCGGGCGTCTTACAAGGATTGAAGTATGGCGGCAGGAATGTGGGCGGCATATGCGCCGATTTTTTGGGCGAGATGCGATATTGCGCAAATTTCGGCGATATTTGGGTCAATAATAATGGTAGCGGGCCGTCTGGCGGGTCTTTATTCGCGTTACGCACCGGGCTCTCAAGAAATGGGCCTGTGGAACGGTTAATTGTTTCGGATTGTTACAATGCCGGAACTGTGTATATCATTCACACCGGTGCCCCCGGCACTACCTTTGGCGGTTTGTTTGGGTCATATGCTGATAGTTACATCCTGCCTTGGTTACAATCCAGTGAGCCTGTGTTTAATATCAGCAATGTTTTCAATTACGGGCTTATCGAAAATCCCTATCCGGATAAAAGCCCGGAAAACGTCAGAAGATACTGGAATATCATCGGCTTTGGGAATAACGCGGATCTTCTTGATTATTATATCGCGGATATTTTTTCAAATGTCTATTACCGTCCCGAGATTGGTGGGCGTTTATTTGGGCTTTCACCGGGCAACGGCGACGATGGTTACGGAACCGAGCGCGTAAAATCCGTAGTCCACTCCAAAACCACAGCAGAGTTCAAAACCGCCGAATTGGCGGCGCTGCTGAACAACGGGCGCGTGGCCGCTGACGCCCCGTGGGAGTACGTCGCGGGCGCGGATTATCCGACCTTGAAATTCGAGCGCGCCGACTATGACCCCGCCCTTGATCTGCCTCCGCCTCCTACCTACGACCACATAACAGCCGCGGCGGGCTACGGCGGGACGATAGCGAGAAACGACGAAGGCTTATACACGGTGACGCCGGCTGCGGGCTACGTCATCGACAAGATTTGGGTGGACGGCAAGCAGTTGGAAGGCGTGAGCGGCCTTTCGACGTACACGACGGCGGCGACGCCGGAGCGCAGCATATTCGCGACATTCATCGCGGCTACGACTAATTCCTCGCCGGCCCTCATCATACTTGATCGCACGATTCCCGCCGCCGCCACCGCGACCGCGACGGACAAAGCCGCGCCCACGGCGCCAAAGAAGCTCGCCGCGCCGACGGCAAAAGCCGGGAAGAAGCAGCTAAAAATCACGTGGAAAAAGTCGTCCGCAAAGGGCGTCAGCGGCTATCAGGTCCAGTACCGCGTCGTCGGAGCGGGGCAGGAATGGGAGATGGAAAAGCTCGGCGCGAAAGCGATGTCGCTCACGATCAAAAAATTGAAGCCGGGCAAGATATACGAGCTACGCGTCCGCGCCGCGAAGAAGTCAGGAGGCAAGACAGCCTACGGCTCATGGTCAAAGACCATAAAAAGCGGCAAAGTAAAGCAATAGCATAGCACGTAAATTATATGGGCTGCCACG
Organism: Eubacteriales Family XIII. Incertae Sedis bacterium; assembly: GCA_031266795.1. Taxonomy (GTDB): domain Bacteria; phylum Bacillota; class Clostridia; order Peptostreptococcales; family Anaerovoracaceae; genus JAIRPC01. Next base: position 14,299 of record JAISAI010000010.1, on the reverse strand, counting down.
TTTGACCGGGGCAGCCCTCCTATTACTAAATCCACTCAAATTCTAAACACATCGAATCCGATGTGTTTAAAGCCGGGATTGTTCATTAATTTTGAAATGGCTACGCGAAGGGCTGCTCGGCCGGCACGCCCAAAACTTCGCGCGCGGAGGCTTTCGCGGCAAAGGCGACATCGGTTATACTGTTTATAGTGAAAATATCAGTATGGCATTATGTAATAATAACGGATGGATTATGGCAGTAAGAAAAAGAGTAGGGAGAGGTAGGAGTCAGAATTATTCAAGGAAAAGAGGACGCGGCGTCCTGCGGGCCGCGGTGAAAACCATCATCGCGGGCGTCGTAGTCGCGGCCTTGGTCGTAGGCGTCACAAATATCATCGTGATCGCCTCCGTAAAGGGCCGCATCGTCACGGCGGACGAAGCGGCGGCCATAGCGGGCGACAAAGGGAAGTTTCACTGCGCGGAAGTGCTCGGCGCGGCCGTGCGGAACGGCAACCCGAGCGCCATACTCGCGGAGCGCCTCGACACGGGCATGGAGCTCGTGAAAAACGGCGCGACCGACATACTGCTGTTCTCCGGCGACAACGGCACGAACGAATACAACGAGGTCGCCGCGATGAAAAAATACGCGCTCGCGAACGGCGACGGGTACGGCGTCGGCGAGGACAACATCTACCTCGACTACGCCGGGTTTTCCACCTACGACAGCATGTACCGGCTGCGCGACGTATTCGACACGAAGCGGGCCGTCGTCGTCACGCAGCGCTACCATCTCTACCGCGCGCTGTACATCGCCGACAGGCTCGGCATAGAGGCCTACGGCGTAGCGGCCGCCTCGCGCACGTCGGGCCAGTTCCAACGCGATGTTCGCGAAATATTCGCGCGCACGAAGGACTTCTTCTACGTACTGACAAACCAGAGCCCGAAGTATCTCGGCGACACGATAGACCTCGTCTATCCCGCCGAAAGGTAACTACTGAACGGTCACGCTATTTTTGCGCATTCCGGGCCCAAGACCTATTTTGGCTTCCTCACGTACCTCTGAGTACGCTCCGGGGAGCCAAAATCGGCCTTGGGCCCGGACTGCATCAAAACTATCGCGACCGTTCAGTAGTTTCGATTATATTAAACGAGTAGCTCGTCCCGTCCGGAAGTTCGAACATGCCGGGGCCATGCGCCGCGCCGTTCCTGAATTCGCCCGTGAACGTCCATCCCTCAGGCGAGCGGTACCGCCCTTTTCCGTCGAACCGCCCCTTTGCCAAAGGGCCCTCCCAGACGGCGCCGTCCGCATACTCTATCCTGACTACCCCAGCGTAATCCCCGCGGACGACGACGCCGTCGTACCGGTCGCCGTAGCCGTCGTCCGATGCCAGATGGTGAGGGAACGCGACGACGCCGAGCGCATACAGCGCAGCAAGCAACGTCAGCGCGACGATCAATACCCGTATCGACGTCCTCACGCCTTTACCCATTGCCGCCGCCCTCCCCCGGCGTCGCGACGCCACCTTCCCTCGGCGACGCGCCGGCGTCTTTCGAGGCGCGTTTTTCCATAGACCCATCCGCAGCACTCGCGGCGCTCGCGGTGCTCGCGGCGCTCCCAACATCCGAGTAGAGCCCTTTCAGGTTGGAGACGTCGAGGCTCATTGCGCCGTACCTGAGACCCGATTCAATATCCGAGAGGCGCGGGGCCGTCGCCACCGCATTCAGGGAAACCGCGATGAGGGCGGCTGCGACGCACACAGGTATGACGTTCCATAGCCGCTTGCCGGCCCCGGCGCCCTTTACGGCGACGCCCGGCGCGTAGGCCGCGTAGGCCGCGTAGGCCGGCCCGCGGCGGGCGCGGAAGGGTTGCTCCACCCACCGGTACGACAGCTCGGCGGCGATGAAAGTCGCGGGTATGCCTAAGGCGGCGCACCACAGCGAAGACGCGTCCGGCGACGCGCCGAGCCGGCCCGCGAGCCGGCCCACCACGATCATGACCGGCCAGTGCAGCAGGTATATGCTGTACGAGCGCAGGCCGAGGTAGTCCGTGACGCCGGGCTCGCGGCGCGGCGATAGATCCTGCCACATCCGCGCGAGACAGAGTAGTGCGGCCGTGATGAGAGAGACGGCGAGTATGCCGTATTCATAGACGCGCGGATCCCGGAACGAAAACCCGAACGACAGGAAGACAATCGCGGCCACGCCCGCAGCGGCGGCGGCGAGGGAAACGGGCCTGAATACACGGGCGGCTGCGCCGTTTTTTTTAACGAACAGCCTCCCATACGATATCAAAGGCGAAAACCCATAAAGGCAGCCGAACGCCGAGCCTATCATGAGCGGGAAGATATGGGACAGCGTGGACATATACGCCGCAGACGGATCCGAAGCGCGCGCCGCGACGCTCCGCATACAGGCCACAGAGACGGCCGCGAATACCACGGCCATAGGCAGCAAGGCGACGCGCGCGGCGGCGCGGTTTCCTCCGGCGGCTCGCGGATCGCTACAGGCGGAAGCGCCGCCGCGCCGCCGTACGCGGCTCGCCGCGAAAAGAACGACAGCGGCGACCGCGCCCCAAAAGAGGTAGTAGTGCATCTCCACGGACAGCGTCCACGTATGGATGAACAGATGAGGAAGCAGCCGGGCCTCGTAGGATTGGCCCGTGAATATTTCGTAATAGTTCGTCGACCACGATAAGGACGCCGCCGCCTGCCGCGCTATATCCGTCCTGAAATCCGAAGGGATGAGCAGGGAGAGAGGCAGGCTCACAAGCAGCATGGCCGCGATCGCGGGAAACAGCCGCAGCCACCGCCGCCTGAAAAAATCGAACAGGCGCAAGCGGCCGCTCCGCTCGAACTCGCGGACGAGCAGCGACGTTATCAGATAGCCCGACACGACGAAGAAGACATCGACGCCTATGAAACCTCCGGGAAGAAACGACGGGAAGAAATGATAGACGAGGACGAGTATCACGCCGAGGGCGCGCAGGGAATTGAGCCACTTGAGACCGCCCGCCCCAGCGCTGTGCGCCTCCGTTATTTGACCGAAAGACCGCCCCATTCCGTCACGTTTCAGGATAGTTCTCCATCCGGCGCCTCTCCGCGTCTTTTTTCGCCTCGCGCGCGTCCTTGATCGCGCTTATCACGGTATCCGTATACCAACGGCCGCTCTTGGACGTCAGGTGGCAGCGGTTGTCCGAAAGGCACGCGCCCCCTTTCCCGCGTATGACCTTGTTCCAATCCGCTATGAAGACATTGCGGTAATTTGCCTCGAGTTTTTTGATGGAAGCGTTGCTCCGGTTCGGATAGGCGTGGCCCTTGTTGTACCCCGTCACGAAAATGACGTACCGATCCTTGTCCGCGGCCTTGCGCGCTTTCTTCGCCGTTTTATAATTGAACGAACCGTTTGTGGTCAGCGCGTACACGACTATGCTGCCGAGCTTGTTCTTTTGTCTGAGCTGCTCTACGATCCGCATTCCGGCCTCAAGCCGCCTGCTGCCGCGCGAATCGACGTGACACCACGAGACCCCTTTCGTCTTTTCGATGCGGCCCTCCATATTCGCGAACAGCTCCGCGCCGAGCGTGACGGAGTCCCCGATCACGGTGACGCTGTCCGCAGGTACGGATACACCGGGCTCGGATGTATCAGGCGCGGATTCATCAAATGCGCTATCCGTAGTCGCAGGATCCAGCGCGCCGGCGGAGGCGACGCCGCACTGACATACGATGAGAACAGCGGTAATTATCGAAACGATAGCCCGCACAGCCCTTATGTTATTCTTACAAATATTCATCGTCTTTACTCCTTAGCGAGCTTTGCGACGGCGCTGTCGACGCCGGCCCTTATCACATTCGCGTAGTCCTCAGCGCTCGATTTCGTGAGGTGGCAATCGTCGGAGGCGAGTTTGACGTCGGGATGCGAGACGACATAGCCGTACCAGTCCGCGATCGTGAAGTTTGAGGGATGAGCCGCGGCCGCCTCCGATATGGCCTCGTTGACTTCGTCGATGTAGGCGGCGCCCGCGCGATACGCGTTCACAAACACCATCTGACGCCCCGGCCCTATGATCTCCATCGCCTCGTCTATATCGTCTTTCGTGACAAAATTCGTGCCGAGGGCGAGCGCCACGACCTGTCCGAGCTCATCGCCGGCTGCCTCCCGCCTCAGCATATCGAGGCCGGGGCCGTCCAACTTCCGGTCGTTGCGCGCCCTTATATCGACGCCGGGTATGGCGCGCTTCACCGCGTCGACGCCGCCGAGCACGACCGAGTCCCCGATGAGCGTCACACGGACATCGCCGTCTGCCGGAAGCGCGGCGGATTGCCCGGTGCCTGCTGCGTTTCCGGAAGAAGCGCCCCCGGACGCGACGCCCGCCGCAGACCCAGACGCCGTGACGCCCACCGCGGGCCCGGAATCTATAACGCCCGCCGCGGGCCCGGAAGCCGCCCCGCCGTCACCCTGCGAGCAAGCAGACGAGAGGCAGACGCAGACGAGCGCGAGGATCAAAACAGCTGTTGTGGCTTTCATATCACGCCTTCCTTTCGATCACCCCGCAAAGCTGAACGTCCTGCTCACGTCCTTCGACTCGACCTTTATATTCCCGAGATACTTCACCTTGGAACCGTTGTCCATGCTCACCCTGTACGCGCCGTTCGCGAGTTTTTTCTTCATGACGACAGTGACGCTGTGCCCCCCAAACGTCCAGCCCTTCCCGTAAAATTTGGGCCACGGATCCTTGACCCGCTTCCCGTCAACGTACCATCGACTCACCGCCTGCACTATATACGTCCTATCGCTCCCCACAAAGCGCAGCTCGGGGCAAGCGCTCCCCGCCCCTCCCATCCTTATAGTCAAGGCCACCTGATACACGGGCGGCGTAGCCTCAGCTGCAAAATCAGGCGCCGCGGCCCCCATGGCGCCGCAGACGAGAAGAGCCGCCACGCAGACGCGCAGCAGCCCCCTCCGAAAAACCCGTCCATTCGCATTCAAATCCAAAATCTGTCGCGTCACGCCGCGTATCCTCCTGTGCCGAACCGCACGAAAATCATAGAGCTCCATTTAGTGCTTCTATTATGACGAAGCAATCGCTCCCTTTTCAGACACCGTTTTACCATTTCTGAAATTATTATTTGGAACAATAACGGGGCATACGCGTTTTTGATGTGTTTTGAGTAGATCTCCCCACATTTTCTCTACACGCCGTTTGTGGTAAAATGTTAACGGAAACACGGAATTTTTTCTTGGGATCCGTCAGGGTTCCTATCGGGAGGAGGCGCACCGTTGGATCACAAAATCACTATCGCTGGGCTTGAACGCTCGCTGCCGCTCTGCAAGCTGAACGACGACATCTACATCGCGGCCTTTGTCATTTTCGGGGACCCGGAGCTGACGGTCGCGGCCGCGCGCGAGCTGCTGAAGTTGGCGCCGGACTACGACTATCTGATCTCCGCGGAGGCGAAGGGTATACCGCTCGTGCACGAGATGGCGCGGCAGCACGGCGACGAGAAATACTTCCTCGCGCGCAAGGCGCCGAAGCTGTACATGACGGGCGTGTTCGGCGTGGAGGTGGACTCCATCACGACGGCCGGTACGCAAAAGCTCTACTTAGACACGCTCGACGCGGAGCTCATGCACGGCAAGCGCATACTCATCGTGGACGACGTCATCTCGACGGGCAACTCGCTGACGGCCATCGAGCGCTTAGTGAAAGGCGCGGGCGGCCACATCGCCGGGAACATGGCCATACTCGCCGAGGGCGACGCCATCGGCAGGGACGACATTACCTATTTGGAGGAACTCCCGCTCTTCACGCCGGACGGAAAGGTTCTGGAGTAGAGTGACCGTTGATTTTGTTACAGCTCAAAAGTTTAATCAAAACTACTCAAGGGTCGCGATAGTTTTGATGCAGTCTGGGCCAAATGCCGATTTTGGCTCCCCGGAGCGTACTCAAAGGTACGTGAGGAAGCCAAAATCGGCATTTGGCCCGGAATGCGCAAAAATAGCGTGACCCTTGAGTAGTTACCTTTAGGAGGGATTGATATGGCTACAGCTCAGAACGAAGCAAGCAAAGGCGATTTCGCGAAGACCGTACTCATGCCGGGCGACCCGCTCAGATCGAAGTACGTGGCGGAGAACTATCTTGACGGGGCGAAGCTCGTGAACAACGTGCGCGGCATACAGGGCTACACGGGCGAGTACAAAGGCAAGCCGATCTCCGTGATGGCGCACGGCATGGGCTGCCCGTCTATGGGCATCTACGCGTTCGAGATGTTCAACACCTACGGCGTGGACCACCTCATCCGCATCGGCTCGGCCGGCGCCGTGAACGAAGACCTGAAGGTGCGCGACGTGCTCATAGCCGGCGGCGCGTGTACGAGCTCCAACTTCTTCAGCGCGCAGTACCCCGAGCTCGCGGGCCAGCACTACGCGCCGACGCCGAGCTACCGGCTGCTCGAGACCGCCGTGAACACGGCGCGCGAGCTCGACAAAAAAGTCGTGGTCGGGAACGTATTCACGTCCGACCATTTCTATGACGCGAACGGCTCGGCGATAAAGTGGGGCAAGCTCGGCTGCCTCGCCGTGGAGATGGAGATCGCGGCGCTCTACTTCTGCGCGCACCAGACGGGCAAGGAGGCGCTCGGCCTCTGCACGGTCTCCGACCACGTGCTGACGGGAGAGGAACTGCCGCCGGACGAGAGGGAAAAGACGTTCACGGACATGATGGAGATCGCGCTCGAAACGGCGATAAAGCTGTAGGCGCGCGGAGTTATAAACGGCCGGGAGCCGCGGCGAGCGTAGCGAGCGCAGCGAGTGCGGCGCGGGAATGAGAAAGGACAGGACAATGGCAAAGAAGAACATGGTGATCGCACAGAGCGGGGGGCCGTCCTCAGCCATCAACGCGTCCATAGCGGGCGCGATCTCACGCGCGATGGCGGCCGGCGAGATAGGCAAGGTCTACGGCGCGATCAACGGCATGCAGGGCTTCCTCGATCGCAAGCTCATAGATATTTCCGAGCAGATCAAGACCTCGGACGACATAGATATGCTCATCCACACCCCGGCGCAGGCGCTCGGCAGCAGCAGGTACAAGATACCCAAAGGCGCCGACGGCGACGCGGTGTTCGCGCGGATCCTCGGGATACTCAAGGAGTACGACGTCGGCTACTTCTTCTACAACGGCGGCAACGACTCCATGGACACCGTGTGCCGCGTCGCGAATTACTTCAAAACGCGCGGCGAGGACGTGGTCGCCGTCGGCATACCCAAAACCATAGACAACGACCTCGCCGAGACGGACCACACGCCCGGATTTGGCAGCGCCGCCAGATACGTGGCCGCGAGCATCGCGGAGGTGTACCTCGACACGATCGTCTATCCGCTCCCGGCCGTCACGGTCATGGAGGTGATGGGCCGCAACGCGGGATGGCTCACGGCGGCCTCCGCGCTCGCGCGCGATACGGGCGTCCCCGCGCCCCATCTGATATACCTGCCGGAGCTGCCATTCGACCCAAACGACTTCGTCGGGCGCGCGTCGGAGCTCATCGAAAAGGAGGGACAGATCGTCGTCGCCGTATCCGAGGGGCTCAAGTACGCCGACGGCGTGTACCTCGCGGACACGGGCGCCGCCGAGGATATGTTCGGCCACAAGACGCTCGGGGGCGTCGCAAACATCCTCGAATCCCTGTTGAAGGACAGGTCGGGGATCAAAGGGCTGAAGAGCCGCGCCATCATGTTCAGCACGCTGCAGCGCGCCGCCGCGCACTACGCGAGCGAGACCGACCTCAGCGAATCCTACGAGTGCGGGCGCCGCGCCGTGGAGTCGGCCCTCGAGGGGCACAGCGGCGTCATGATCACCATACAGCGGGAGTCGAACGAGCCCTACCTCATCCATTACGCGGAGGGCGCGCTCGACAACATCGCAAACGAGGAAAAGACGGTCCCGCTCGAATGGATCTCGGACGGCGGCACGAACGTCTCGCAGGAAATGATCGACTATCTGCGCCCGCTCGTCAGAGGAGAATCGTCCGAACACATCTTGGGCGGCCTGCCGCGCTTCTTCCGCTTCGACTGGACGAAGATTGTCGGGCCGGGCGAATGATTCGCGTGATAGTATTCGTGTAATATTTCCTTTGAGTCAGACGCGAGTCTGATAGTTTTGGCGAGAAAGGTTTCTGTTTTTATGAAAGCCTGCGTACTGCACGGCATCGGCGACCTGAGATACGAGGACGCGCCCATGCCGGAGATAGCGGACGACGAGGTGTTGCTCCGTATCCGGGCCGCCGGTATCTGCGGCTCCGACGTGCCGCGGGTTTTCACTAAGGGTACGTACCGCTTTCCGACCATCCCCGGCCACGAGTTCGCGGGCGAGGCCGTGAGGGTGAACGATGGCGACGAGCCGTTCCTCGGTGGGCGCTTCGCCGTGTTCCCACTGTTGCCCTGCTTCACCTGCGACGCGTGCGCGGACGGCGAGTACCAGCAATGCCGCGACTACGACTACTACGGGTCGCGCAGGGACGGCGCTTTCGCCGAGTACATAGCCGTGAAAAAGTGGAACCTCGTAGCTATCCCGGACGGCGTGAGCTTCGAGGAAGCCGCCATGGCCGAGCCCTGCGCCGTCGCGTTGCACGCGCTGAAGCGCTTCGGCGTCGTGGGCGGCGACGCCGTGGCCGTGTTTGGCGCGGGGACCATCGGCCTGCTCATAGGCCAGGCCGCGCGCGCGTGGGGCGCGGACAAAGTCGTCCTCTTCGACGTGGACGGGAAGAAGATCGAATTCGCGAAGAGCATAGGATTTGAGCACGCCGTGAACTCCGCGGCGGCAGACCCGGCTGAATATATAATGTCACTGACGGACGGCAAGGGCGCCGACCTCTGTCTCGACGCCGCGGGCGTACCGCAGGCCGTCGGGGGAGCGATCAGGGTAGCCAGCCGCTCCGGCAAACTCGTCCTCATGGGCAACCCGTCGGGCGACATTATTATTCCACAAAAGACCTACTGGGAGATACTGCGCCGCCAGCTCACGCTCAAGGGCACGTGGAATTCGAGCTACGGCGGCGGGGACGGCGGTGGCCGCAAGGACGACGACTGGACGCTCGCCTTGGACGGCGTCAGGGACGGCGTGTTCGACCTGAAGCCGCTCATCACGCACCGGTTCGCGCTCGCGGAGTGCGGCGAAGCGTTCCGCGTGGCGAGCGACCCGTCGGAGTTCAGCGTGAAGGTGATGTTTATTAATTGATAACGAAATAGTACGATAAAGAAGATAAACAATTTGCGCAGGATTTTTTTCACAGGTGCGGCGCAGACGACCGAACGAGGAAGGCGCGTACATAGACGTACGTAACTGACGAGCGAGGGAGGATAAGCCGCAGATGTGGGAAAAAGACAAGCAAAGGAGGAGTGATGAGAGCAGCGGTATACCTCGGCAAAGACCAAATTGAAGTGAGGGACGTCCCCGATCCTGTGGCCACAGACGGCGACATCGTCGTGAAGATACACGCCTGCGCCGTGTGCGGCTCGGACATCCGCATATTTCACCACGGCAACCCGCGCGTCCATCCGCCGCAGATCATAGGGCACGAGAGCTCGGGCGAGGTCGTGGAGGTCGGCAGGGACGTGACGAAGTTCAAGGTGGGCGACCGCGTCGCGATAGGCGCGGACGTGCCGTGCGGCGAGTGCGAATTTTGCGAGGCGGGCATCGGGAACAACTGCCAGATCAACTACGCGCTCGGATACCAGTTCCCCGGCAGCTTCGCGCAGTACGCGCTGCTGAACAAGCTCACGGTCGACCTCGGCCCCATTCACAAGATAGGCCCGTCCATGCCTTACGACGAAGCCGCCCTCGCGGAGCCCCTCGCCTGCGTCCTGAACGCGACGGAGCTTGCGAACGTCAAGCTCGGGGACACGGTCGTAATCATCGGCGCGGGGCCGATCGGGCTCATGATAATGCCCGTCGTCAGGATGCTCGGCGCGATCAAGGTGATCGTGGTGCAGCGCTCGGAGAAGCGCCTCGAAAATGCCCGAAGCCTCGGCGCGGACGTCGCCATCGCCTCGTCAAAGGAGGATGCGATCGCGCGCGTGAAGGAGGAGACGGGCGGGCTCGGCGCCGACGTCGTCTTCACGGCCAACTCGTCGCCCGAAACCCACCGCGACGCCATGCTCATGGCGAAGAACAGGGCCCGCATCAGTCTGTTCGGAGGGCTTCCGGCGGGCAGCAGCATAGAATTAGACACGAACATCATACATTACAAGGAGCTCATGGTGATGGGCGCGCACGGATCGATGCCGAGGCACCACCGCAAGGCGATAGAGCTCATAGCGGCGCGCCGGCCCGACATACGCCCGTATATATCGGAGCATTTCGCGCTCGACGACATCAGGGAGGCCTTCGAGCTCACGGAGAGCCACAGCGCGATGCGCGTCGTCGTGAATCCGTGGAGGACGGACGAGTGAAGCGGCCGCGGGAGGGGCGCGATGCCGGCGTGGGCGGCGTGGGCGGCCGCGCGGCGGGACGGATACAGCTCGCCCCGTCCATGATGTGCGCCGACATCTCGCGCATATCCGAAACGCTCGACGCTTTCGCGAGGTCTGGCGCCGACTGGCTGCACGTCGACGTCATGGACGGCGCTTTCGTGCCGAACATACAGCTCGGCGTTGACTACGTCAAGCAGCTGCGCGGCCTGTCGGACATCCCGCTCGACCTACACCTCATGGTTCACGAGCCCGGCGACAAGGTCGATTGGTTCGACCCGCAACCCGGCGAATACGTTTCGATACACTACGAGGCGACCCCTCACCCGCAGCGCGTCCTCGATACGATACGTAACAAAGGGGCCCGGCCCATGATAGCGCTGAACCCCGCGACGCCGATAGCGTCCGTAGGGTACTTGCTTGGCGACATAGACGCCGTACTCATCATGACGGTCAATCCCGGCTACGCGGGGCAGTCGCTCATCCCGTCGACGCTCGGCAAGATTGCGGAGCTGAGAGCGTACCTTGACGAACACGGCAAGCCCGACATAGAGATCGAGGTGGACGGAAACGTGAGCGTAGCCAACGGCCTGAAGATGAAAGAAGCGGGCGCCGATATATTCGTGCTCGGCTCGTCGGCGATATTCAAGGACGGCGTATCCGTAGGGGACGCCCTATCGGACTTCCGCGCCGCGATGGGCAGGTAGATTCATTCGTCAATAAACCGGAGGCTCAAATCCAAGGACGAGTAAGAGTGCGTGAGCGCCCCGCTTGATATATAATCGACGCCTATGTCGCCGAGCTCGCGTAGGCGCTCCGGCGTGACGTTGCCCGAGCACTCCGTGAGCGCGCGGCCGCCTATCATCGACACGGCCCGCTTCATGGTTTCGATGTCCATGTTGTCAAGCATGATGATGTCGGCGCCCGCGTCCAACGCCTCGCGCACCATGTCGAGGCTCTCCGTCTCCACCTCTATCTTGCGCGCGAAACCGTGCCTCTCCTTTGCTTTCTCCACCGCGCGCGCGACGCCGCCCGCCGCTTTGATGTGGTTGTCCTTGATGAGTATGCCGTCGGAAAGCCCGAAGCGGTGATTGACGCCGCCGCCGACCGCCACCGCGTATTTTTCCAAATACCTGAAGCCGGGCGTCGTCTTTCGCGTGTCTAAGAGCTTTGTGCGGCTGCCCGAAAGCGCCTGTACGCACCGGCTTGTCAAGGTCGCGACGCCGCTCATGCGTTGCACAAAATTCAGCGCCGTACGTTCCCCCGTTAAAAGATTCCTCGTATTGCCCGTGAGCTCCGCTATTTTTTCACCGCTGTGGACGCTCTCGCCGTCCTCTCTGAAAAGCCGGCATTCCACGCCGCCCAGCATCGTAAAAACCCTTTGGAACACCTCAAGCCCGGCGACGACGCCGTCCTCCTTGGCGAGCAGTACCGCCCTCGATTGCAGGTCGGGCCCGATCAGCGCTTCGGTCGTGATGTCCCCGGAGGGGAAATCCTCGTCGAAGGCCCTCTTGATCAGCTCGTCAACAACAGTATAGTTCATTCTTCCCTCCGATTTTTTCGGGCAATAGAGACTTCACTATGCGCGCGCGGGCGCTTTCGCTCGCGAGGTCGTCGTAGCATACCGGGCCTTTCGCGCCTGTGCCGGCGGCGGTATCCGCTTCCGCTGCGCGGGCGTTTATGCTCGTCGCGGCCCGCTTCGCGTATACGAGCGCCTCGAGCAGCGAGTTGCTGGCCAAGCGGTTTGCGCCGTGGAGATTGCCGCACCCGGCCTCGCCTATGGCGTACAGGCCGCCCATGGACGTTTCGCCCCACAGGCCCGCGCCGACGCCGCCCATATGGTAGTGCTGCGCGGGCGTGACCGGCACGGGCCCCGCCGTTATATCGTATCCCGCCCGCAGGCACGTTTCGTAAATGTGCGGGAAGCGTTCCTTGATAAAATCCCCGTCCTTGTGGGAGATGTCCAAATAGACGAACGGGACGCGCGGGTTTTTATCCAACTCGTAGAGGATGGCCCGCGTCACGGCGTCGCGCGGCGACATCTCGTCGACAAAGCGGCGCTTGTCGCAGTTCAGCAGATACGCCCCCTCGCCGCGCAACGATTCCGAAATGAGGAAACGCCGGCCGGCCGGAGCGGACGGCTCGTAAAGGGCGGTGGGATGGAACTGTATGTAATCGAGCCGCTTCAGTTCGACCCCGTGCCTGAAAGCGATAGCGATGGAGTCTCCGGTAACGGTCGGCTGGTTCGTCGTATTGCGGAACAGCCCGCCGATGCCGCCGCAGGCCAAAACCGTAGCGCGGCAAGTGAGCTTGATGAGGCGGCCTTCCTCAGGCGCGGAGATCACCGCCCCGACACAGGCTCTTGCCTGGCCGCCCTCTTCCTCCATTATGTCGACGAGCGTCGTATGCTCGCGGACGGTGATGTTCTTTCTTTCCGCGATGTGGGTGAGCAGCGTTTCGATCAGGTACTTGCCCGTTTCGTCCTTTGCGTGGACGATGCGGTTTTTGCTGTGCGCGCCCTCCCTCGTATAATGCAGGCGGCCGTTTTCCTCGGTGAAAGGCACGCCCATCGCGATGAGCTCCGCGATCACCCCGCCCGAGTGCTCCGCGACCATTGTCAAAGCGCGCTCGTCGTTTTCCCCTCTTCCCGCGCGCATCGTATCCTCGATGAACAGGGGCTTGTCCTCTTCGTCGAGCACCATCGTGATACCGCCCTGCGCGAGATACGAATTGCATTCCCGCACGTCGCTCTTTGTCACGATCAATATCCTGAGACCGGGATCTATATGCAATGCGCAAAACAGGCCTGCGGCGCCTGAGCCGGCGATGATCACGTCAAAATCCATGAAACTTCATTTCCCTCTGTGCATGGCTTCCAGACAGCCGAACGCTTTCTGCCTCACGGCTTCTTCTATTTCTATTTCGCTTTCCTCGTATTCCAAAGCCCACATGACGTGCTCGAGCGCGGTCTTTTTCATGTTTTCGCATATCATCGGGACGCGGCCCGGAAAGTAAAAGCGCTTGGACGGGGACTGCTGCTCAAGGTCGTAGCGGATCCCCTCCTCCGTCACGATGATGAGCTCCGGGCTCGGCGACTCGGCTGCGTATTTTAAGATGCCCGAGGTGCTGCCGACGAAATCCGCCAGATCGAGCACGACGCGGCGGCACTCCGGGTGCGCGGCCACAGGGGCGTCAGGATGGAGCGCCTTCAATTCCTGTATCTCCTCAGGCATGACGCGGTCGTGCACTATGCAGTATCCGGGGTACGGTATGACGTCTTTTTCGGGGCACTGCAGGGCCACATAGGACGCAAGGTTTTGGTCAGGCAGGAATATGACTTGTTTCTGATGCAGGCCGGAGACGATGCTCACGGCGTTTGATGACGTGACGCAGACATCGCTCAGCGCTTTCACCTCGACGGGCGAGTTGATGTAGCAGACGACGGCAGCGTCCGGATACCGCGCTTTCATATCCGTCACTTTTTCCGCGACGGCCATATTCGCCATGGGGCAGCCCGCGTCGGCGTTCGGCAGCAGCACTTTTTTGTGAGGCGAAAGTATCTTGGCCGACTCTGCCATGAATCTCACGCCGCAGAATACGATCAGCGTTTCCTCTGATTCCTTGGCCGTCTTGCTCAGGGCGTACGAATCGCCGACGGCGTCCGCTATCCGCTTGATCTCCGGCTCTTGGTAATAGTGCGCCAGAATGATGGCGTTCTTAGCGTGTTTCAGGCTTTGTATTTTTTCTCTCATCGGATCCGGCAAACTATCACCTTCATTCAGAAGCGTCTATAAAAACTACTTATACCATATTACATAATATATAATATGTCAATTGTTTTCTTGCGTTGTGATATGGG
>JAISAI010000140.1 GCA_031266795.1 Eubacteriales Family XIII. Incertae Sedis bacterium | reverse complement strand
TTTTGTGGGCGCGAAGCCCTGAAGTTAGCCATTTCTAACGCGCTGCTATGCCTGAAATTGCAAGCCTTGTTGCAGAGGCGCAACAAAATTTCCAGATATTTTCTTGACATGGTGTTACGGAGGATGTAAGGTGAGTTTGTTAGCAATAGCTAACGCGAGAGGGACGACGCCGGCAAGACCATATACATCAGCATCAAGGCATTCCGCTCTCCGCAGGGAGGACGATAACAACATGAAGTAAAGTTTTCCGCCATCCCAATTAGTAGCTACTAATGAATACGTTATTGATTGATTTTTCTTAACACAAAAGGAGGTAATCGAGATGATTACAAAAAGAGCAAAAAGCACACGAGTAGTTATAGCATTTGCACTGGCGCTGGCGCTTGTCTTGTCCATGGGGACTGCGGCGTTCGCGAGCGACCCGGATCCGGAAGGCGCGTATGATGCCACACTTTACAAGTACGGTACCTATGGAACGACAGCCCAAGCTATCTCCATGGGCGACCCGGCTCTGAACAGCGCGGACTACGACGCGAGCACGGGCGAGTTGGTGATCTATGTACAGTCGATGGTGGCTTACGGTCAGACGGGTCATATACTCAACATCCGTATCGATCTCGATGGCGACGGAGAATATGACATCGAAGGGACTCCTGAGCCCCCATTACCCGACTTCCCGACAACGATCACCTTTGAGGGATTGGACGATCTGGATCTCAGCGAAGTTCTCAATGTCGAGTTTTCCATTCATGTGGGAAACGGCCCGATACCGGAACATCCGACTTATACCAAAGCGGACTTGGTTCTCACTCCCGTCAGTGCGTCATGAGTCTGACGTAGCATTATTTTCTTAACATCGTTATAACGAGAGCGAATTGAGGGGGCTTGATAGTGAGTCCCCTCCTGTTCATTAAAGGGTAAAACGGGAGGAAACTATAATGAAATGTACTGTACGACTACGGCGCATGTTATCCGGCGTTGTTATTTTTATGCTTTTGATGGGTGGTTTGCCGGCGACTGCATTTGCAGATGGTTCTCAGACCAGTCCATCCAACAAGGAGGCCTTTACAGAGATCGCCAACTGGATGGATGAGCAGGATGAACTCGACTATATTTTAGAACCATGGACAAACTTAAAAACAGTGGTTGAAAATCTTCGTACGAAACTTGAAAATCAGGAAAATGATATAACAGATACGGAGCTTTCCAATGTCCAAACATTACGCAATTATCTTGATTATAGCTATTACCAAGTCAATGCATCGTATGAATCCAAATTTCCTTTGGATGGCTATTATGCTCTGCCTCTGTCGGTTAAGAGTGTCCCATTATCCTACAATGTCAACAGCGATGTTCGTCCTGAAATACAACGCGTTGCTTTAGCCGAGGTAAAAGATGGACAGGTTCGTGTTACTCTCCGCGTTGGCGGATTTGAACACAGATTGCAAGGCGTCGCCATCGCAACGTCAAAGGGCTACAAATATGCAAGCGGTTTTCGGTTCACCTCTTTGATATTTGGATCGAACAACTTCCCAAAAGAATTTCCGACTGAGTATGAAACTGCCGCAAAGTCGGCCATGACGACATTAGGTTATTACGATGAGAATCTGGACAGCGATTGGTGGCGAGAGGATGTCACCGTTGAAGTCAACGAAAATTTGGGTTACGCTGACGTGACTTTTGAGCTTAACAATATAGCAGAGGATGTATATTTTTGTGGCCTTCATGACTCGACGGCCAATTATCCATATTCCAGTCATAACAATAAAGGATTTATATATTTTGATCAAGAGAAGATGAGACCTCTTCCCCTTACGCTTGAAGAAGTTAGTGATTGGGGCTTTGAACTTGAAAACACTTTTAGCGTTATTTCTTATAATAAGACAACCGGTCTTTCAACTGTTAGCTCTCTACCGACTGTAATAGCATATAACAGAGCGAAATCGTTTTTTGATTCGATTGATTCCGTGACGGTGGAAGATGGCAAGATCAGCGCCGTCTTTACGGAAAGTATAGAAAGCAGTCTCGGCGCTATCACTTACGCAGGACAAATGAATAAAAAAACAATCAACACTTCTTCTAAGAGTACCGTTTTGAGGTTGTCGGGCACGACAAGGGACGATTATACTCCTCTCGCAACGGAACTCACGGAAAATGAGTCGACCAAGTTTAGTATCGACTTTCCTTTGGAGTCCGACGACTCCTTTTATAAGGCTCTCGTGTTCGGACGACAGATCGTCTTACACGGTTCCGGAGAAACCGTGGCAGCCTCGACGCCGGACATTATGACAGCGATTCGACTCGTCCCTGGGAAATTACAGTCTATAGAACTGACAGACGCCGACACAGATGTCGAATTCCATTCCGACACCTACAACGTGCCCGATTCCTCTACCTTTACCGCTCCGAACATAACGGAAGAGAACACGGGTCAATATATGAACTTTTATAATTACATCACCACACAATACGCTTCGACCTATCATAGATGGCAGGCGTGGGAAACCTTCGTGTTCGGCAACCTCGGCGGCAGGATCGTCAATCTGCAAAAGAACGCCGAGTTTCGTCTGCCTCTGAACGGCTATGACCCTGACAACATAGACGTATTTTTCTACAATACGAAATCTATCATTCCCGCTATCGAGAATATCAAGGGCCATGCCGAGGGCAATTACTATGTCGTGCAGGCGCCGGTGGCGACGATGTTCCTTATGTGCGAAAAGAAGCCTAAGGGCGATGGGGCGAGTCTGGCCGAGGGGTTCTACTCTGTGGACGTGTCCGTCTGGCATTATACGAACTATGTGAATGGTCAAACCTCTATGGCCAATGGCGCGATGGTCAACCCCGCGCAGCTTGCTGTCAGAGGGGATGGAAGCCGCACGCTCTATCTGGGCGTAAAATCCCTCACGATCAGCGGTTTTCAAGGCTACCTATCCCATATGTGGGTCGGTGATGGCGCGGGCGGTGTGACGCCGGTCACGGTCAGCGAATACTATAAGGATGCTAATGGCTCTTACTATATCGACGAGATAGCGCGCGATATGGGCGTTCCCTATCCCAAGTACGTTTACTTTGACCTGCCGTCGGCGGAAGATAGGATACACGCGCGCTTCCAAGCGCCCATCATGGACGCGCTCGCGGGCGGGCAACCTTCCCCACAGGACGCTTGGCTCCAAATCGAGTACGGCACGGCAGAACAGATCAATGAGATAACGCTTCCGCAGAGTGAGGTATTCGTCGACGAGCCAGCCGCGAACAAAACCGCCCTCAGCAGCGCGCTGACAGTCGCAAAGACCATAACGAAAGGCAACAAGGTCGATTCGGCTTGGGAGAATCTGCAGGCTGCTATTGCGGACGCGCAGACTGTCTATGACAGGGGCGACGTCACTCAGGTACAGGTTGACAATGCCCTCTCGGCGCTGAACTTGGCGGTTGGGGCATTCTATGCGGCCGAAACTGTGGGCGGCGGCACGCTCGACAAGGACAATCTCGCGGACGGCTCATACGTCCTCAACGCGGACATGATTCACATGAACAGGAATCAGAAGTCGATGGCGGACGGCGCCATTGACCACAATGTGAAGCTGACCGTCGAGGGCGGCGCATATTACCTTACCGTGGACTTCCACGGGCTGACCGTGCCGCTCGGGAACCAGTCGTTCTTCGGCTACCTGAAGGATCTGAAATATTACGACGCGGGATTCACGTATAACTACGGCGCATTAGTCGGCGCGACGAAGCCCGCTACGGTTCTCGACAGCTACGAGAATGTCGTCGACCAGTACAACGACGTGAGCCCGAAGGACGGCGTCCCGGATTACAAATACCCGAAGACGCTGAAATTCCCGCTCGTGAATAAGGCGGGTTACGTCGATAATTATGTGCCGTTGCAGGTGTTCGTGCCGATAATGGAGGCGATCTCGACCGGCAGCGGTACGCAGGACGTCCTCATGCGGCTCGACTGGTCGTCGTTGCGGCTTCCTGGCGCTGTGCTTCCGGACCCTACGTACACTGACCCGAACACGGGTATCACTATAGAAGCGGGTGGCGGCGCGCTGCCCGACGGGGCGAAGTTCGATGTAGCGCCTGTCGCGCCCGGTGCGGACGCCTATGCCCGGGGCAAGGACATCCTCGCGGATGTCGGAACTAAGTTCGCGCTCTACGACATTTCGCTCAGCTCATCCAATGTGAAGGTGCAGCCGAACGGGACGGTCAAGGTATCGCTTCCCGTGCCGGCGGGCATGAATGCCGGAAGGGTCGCGGTGTACCGGATCGAGGACAGCGGCGCCAAGACCTTGCTCACGAGCGAGGTCAGCGGCGGCAATCTGTCATTCTATACGGATCATTTCAGCCTGTTCGCCATAGTGGAACGCGCGGAGGAGGCAGGGCAGACGTGGATTCCCTCGACAGGGTCGCCGATGCCCGCGTCGTCCGTCGCCGTGGCGAGCGCTTTGACGAGTCTTTCCTCCCTGAAGATCGTCGCCTCGGACAAGGTATGGACGGGCAAGAAGATAGCTACGGGATTTGTCCTCGCGGTGGGCGGCAAGAAGCTGTCTGCGGGCAAGGATTACAGCATCAAGAGTACGGGCGCGAACAAGAATATCGGCGCGGGCACGGTAAAGATCGCCGGCAAGGGCGGCTACACGGGGGCGGCCACGGTGAAGTTCAAGATCGTACCCAAGGCGGTCAGCGTCAAGTCCGCGAAAGCCGGCGTCAAAGCTCTGGCGTTGAGCTTTGCGAAAGCGCCGAAAGCGGAGAAGATCACGAAGTACGAGGTGCGCTGGAGGGTGAAGGGCGCGAAGAGTTGGTCGGCGCCCAAGGCGGTATCGCCGGCGAAGGCCGCGCTCACGGTCAATCAGCTGAAGAAGGGCAAGAGCTACGACGTACAGGCTCGCGTGTACAAGACGGTGAGCGGCAGTAAGTATTACAGCGAATGGAGTAAGGTCAAGGCAAGCGCCAAGGTGCTATAGGGCTGAGGCAATGTTTGCCGGGCGCGGGGCGTTTTGCGCCTCCGCTGCCCGGCCTTATGGCGTCAGGTGTTTGCGAAGGAGGGTTCGGTCATGAAACGTCCGAGGATAAGAAAATCAAGTTTTTTGGCGTTGTTGTTGGTGTTTGCCATGGTGTTTTGCCTTGCTTCGCTTGGCGCGTCCGGCGATGAATATGAGGCACAGGGCGAAATATCCGCGCTCACGCCTGAGGATGCGGATGTGGCGTCAGGCGAGGCGCCCGCTCCCGTGGCTTTGGATGAGGCGGGTGATGCCTTGCCTGCCGGGGGAGCTTCCGGCGGCAATGAGCCGCAGAGCGTAGGCGTGCTTGACGCTGGTGAAATACCTACGGTAAGCAAGTCTGCGCTTGCAGCCAAGATAGCGGAAGCGGACGTTATTGTTCAGGGTAATAAAAGCGCTGCTGCCTATGCAGGCCTGCAGAGCGCGATAGAAACCGCGATTGTCGCTTTTTTTAAGAACGACGCTACGCAGGGTGAGATTGATGCGGCGCTATCGGCGCTCGCTGCCGCCGTCGCTACGTTTAACGATAGCGCGGACGACACCGGTACGGACGAGAGCGGTACAGACGAGAGCGGAGGCGAAACTCCCGGCGGAGGGGAGACTCCGGGCGATGTTATTATTCCACCCATCATCGAAACCCCGCCACCGGCGGCGGACACGGCACTCGACCGGCACAATCTCGCGGACGGCTGGTACGTGCTGAGGGCCGACATGATAAAGATGAACCGCAGGGACCTCTCGATGTCCAACAACGCGATCAGCCATGACGTGTTCCTCTCGGTGGAGGGCGGGGCGTACTATATTACCGTGGTGTTCAACGGGCTGAGGATCGACAGCAATTTCGGGTACCTTTCCATGCTCAAGTATTACGCGGGCGGCTTTTCTTTCGATCAATACGGCAATGTGGTCGGCGCGCCTGTCCCGGCCACGGTGATGAGTTACCACAAGAACGCCGACGGCTCCTATGTGACGGACGCGTACAACGACGCGAACAATCCGTATCCTAAGGAGCTGAAGTTCCCGCTCGTGAACAGGGCGAACTACGCGGGGGATTTCGTGCCCTTGCAGGTGTTCGTGCCTATCATGGAGGCCATCTCGGCGGGAAGCGGCACGCAGGACGTCCTCATGCGCCTCGACTGGTCGGGCCTGAAGACCCTCGCCGAATCAGGTTTGGCTCTGCCGTCCACGACGGAAGCGGAGAAAGTCCAGCAGGCGCCGGTCGACAAGAGCGCACTGAAGGACGCGCTCGACGAGGCGGATAAGATCAAGAAGAATAAATACACGGACGCGACGTACAGCATACTCAAGGCGGCGATAAAGGCGGCGCGCAGCGTGTACGACGACGAGAACGCCACGCAGGGCGAGGTGGACGATCAGGTAAAGGCGCTCAATGAGGCCATACAGGGGCTCGAGCTCAAGCCGGAGGATGTGCTTGATAAGGACAAGCTGCCGAACGGCAGGTATGAGGTGCGGGTCGATCTGTGGCACGCTACGCAGGACAAGCCGTCGATGGGCAACGCCGCGCTCAACCATACGGCGATCATCGATGTGAAGAAAGGCGTCTACACCATGTCTCTGTCGACGCACCCGATGCAGGTCGGGACGATCACGGCGTGTTTGATGAGCCTGCAGGTGCGTCAGAAAGGCGGCGGCTATAAATACGCGTCCGTCGTCGCGCAGGACAATCCCGACGGCAAGCCGAGCGCGTTTCGCTTCAATATGCCGTCCAAAAACGTCTACACTCCCGTAAAGGTCGATCCGAGGGTCGAGGTCATGGGCGACAAGCCCGTCGACGCGAGGCTGCGCGTCAGCTGGGATACGCTCGTGAAGGTGGCGTCTGGCAAGAATCTTTCGTCGAATACCGGCACTACGGTAAGCTCGGGCGGCGAGGCCGTCGATGAAGCTATGTCGGACGCCGTCACGATCACGGACGACGCTACGGGCGTCACTATGGATGCGGGCGACAATCTCGTGCCCGAGGGGGCGGGGCTCGCGGTGAGCAGGATTGCGGACGGCGAGGGCTTTGACCGGGCGTCGGCGGCGTTGGCCGATGTATCGGACGCGTTCGCGCTGTTTGACATATCGCTGACGGATAAGGACGGCGCTCTCGTGCAGCCGCTCGGCAATGTGTGCTTGTCGATACCTATCCCGGATGGGCTCGGCGGCGATGTTTCCGTGTACCGCGTGAACGACGACGGGACGAAGACGTTCATAGTCGCGGAGGTCTTGGACGGCAAGGCGGTCTTTAATGTGAATCACTTCAGTCTGTACGCGCTTGTTGCGACGGGCCCGGATGTGGCGGCCGTATCAGGCGATTCGCCGTCGCCGGCGGCCGGCGCGGCGGGCCCGGCGGCGGATGGGAACGTCATTGCAGGCGGCGAGGCGCCGCTCTCTGCGGATGGCGCGTCTTCGGGCGGCGTACCCGTGGCGGCGCTCATAGGATTGGCGGCGGTCTGCGCCGCGGTCGTGTGCGGTATGCTGCTGCGTAGGAGGGTATTTCGCAGCGCGCGGTAGCGTGGGCCCGGCTTTGCTGGAGGTGGGTTCTGGGTAAATCCCGGAATGACGAGAAAAATAATGTCATTCCGGACAAGCGAGCGTAGCGAGCGCGATCCGGAATCTACCGGACGCCGATTGTGGAGAATTATTTGGTATGAAGAAAACTGTGTTTTTGATTTTGGCGCTCTGTGTCGCGTTGTTCGCACCGGTGTGCGCGGCTTATGCCGCCAGCGACGAGAGCACTTCGCCCGGCGGCGGCGCTGAGGCGGCCGCCGGTGATACGGAGCTTGTCGCCGGCGACGCGGCGCTTGCCCCGGGCGCTTACCTCGTCGTCGCCCACCCTTACTACAAGCATCCTGTCACCGGGGCCATGGAGGATTCGGGACAAAATCCGGGCATCGGCCAAGGTATGACCGAGAGCGTGCTCGGCAAGGAGGCCTTGCTTGAGGTGTACGACGACGGGAGCGTCTATGTGACGGTGCGGTTCTCTCTTATGGACAACATCGAGGACATCAGGCTGTCGGCGCAGGAGGACGCGCAGTCCGCGTACGTTCCCGTGGAGTTCACGATAGTGAAGGAGTCGATGGGCGAAGGCGCGGACGCTCAGGCGGATATTCGCTTTGGGCTACCCAGCGCGGGCGCCATCGTGCGCGCGGAATTCTACGTGATCGCTATGGGCCGCGAGGTGATCTTCTTCATGGACTTCAGCGATCCCGTTGCGGGTGAGGGCGACTTCATCACTTCGCCCGCGCCTGACCCCGATGCCCCCCTCGTAGGGGGCGGCGTCCTCGACGCCCCGTCGCCTGACCCGGATGACGCTTTGGTGACTGGCGCGGACACGGACTCGGGTGCGAACGCAGAGGCAAACGCGGGCGCGGACTCGGGTTCGGAAGAAGCTACGACCGCCGGCGCCGAGAGCGCTTCGGCCGACACGGGCGCGGATGAGGCCGCCGCCGCTTCGTCCGGCGACGGGAAAATTGACGTGAAGCTGTTCATCGTGATAGCGGCGGTGATCGTAGCGGCGGCCGTCGTGTGCGGCGTCGTGCTGACGCGCGGGAAATCGAAAAGGGACGCCTGATGAGAAGAATATCTTTATCCCTACCAAGAGCAATCCCACTATTATTATTCATGATAATTTTAGCGGGATGCGTCGACCAGCATCCTGACGGCGCGGCTGCCTCTGCGGACGCGGGAACGAGCGGCCCTGCGGCGACGGCTGCGGACGACGGGGCTTCGGGCGACGGGGCGCCGGACGCCGTGGAAAGCGGCGGTATGCGTATAGTCGCTACCTCGATGGCGACGGTAGAAATCATGGACAAGCTCGGCGTCGATCTCATAGGCGTACCGCACAGCAACCTGACGAAGGCGCCGGAACGGTACAAGGACGTGCCGGAGATCGGTATGCCGATGTCGCCGGATATAGAGCTGATACGGTCGATGGCGCCGGACATCGTGCTGAGCCCGACGAGCCTCGAACCTGACCTACGGCCCAAATACGAGGCGGCGGGGCTGGACTGTTACTTCCTCGATTTGAAAAGCGTGGACGGGATGTACCGCTCCATCGAGTATCTCGGCGAGATGACGGACAGGCGCGATAAGGCGCGCGAGCTTGCCGCAGAGTACGAGGGGTTTCTCGCCGGCTACGCCGAGGGGCGCGAGGGCGAGACGCCGCCGCGCGCGCTCGTGCTGATGGGGCTGCCCGGCTCTTATATAGTCGCGACGGAACATTCCTACGTCGGGGATTTGGTCAGGATGGCGGGCTGCGAAAATGTATACGCGGGCGAGACGGAGGAATTCATCGCGGCGAATACCGAGGACATGCTCGGGCGCGACCCTGACGTCATCCTGCGCGCGGCCCACGCTTTGCCCGACGACGTGGTGGAGATGTTCGCGGAGGAATTCGCGGAGAACGATATATGGAAACACTTCCGCGCCGTCGAGGAAGGGCGGGTGTATGATCTGCCGTACGAGCAGTTCGGCATGAGCGCGACGTTCCTGTATCCCGAGGCGCTCGAGACCTTGGACGGGATGGTGCGCGGCGAATGAGGAAAACCGTGCTGATCTTTATAGCGGTGGCGGCGCTTTTGATCCTGACGTTTTTCGTTTCGGTCGGCGCGGGCAGCCTGAAAGTCACGGCGGGCGAGCTGCTCCGGGGTTTGTTCGTCGAGTACGACCCGGACGTGGCCGCGATATACGATCTCCGCTTGCCGCGCGTATTCATATCCATGCTCGCGGGCGCGGCGCTCGCCGCGTCGGGCATGCTGCTCCAAGCGGTGATGAAGAACCCCGTGGCCGACCCCGGCATCATCGGCATATCGGGCGGCGCGGCTTTCTTCTCGGTAGTCGTGACGGCATTGTTCCCGGCCCTGTTTTTTCTGACGCCGGTCATCGCTTTTATCGGCGGCGTGTTCGCCTTTATGCTCGTGTACAGCCTTGCGTGGCACGCGGGGCTGAACCCTTTGCGGATCATCCTCGTGGGCGTGGCTATCAGCGCGATGTTCACGGGGCTTTCGAGCGCGTTCAATTCGTTTTCCGGCGGGAACCTCTCGGGGGTCGCGGCGATAGTGAACGGCAATATCGCGATGAAGACGTGGTACGATGTGCGGACGCTCACCGCCTACGCGGCTGTGGGGCTTGTGATCGCGCTGCTTGCGGTGAGGCGCTGCAATCTGCTCATGCTCGACGACAAGACGGTGAGAAGCCTCGGCGTGGACGCGACGAAAAGCCGGCTCGCCGTGTCCTGCATCGCGGTACTGCTCGCGTCGTCGACGACGGCCATCATCGGGAGCGTCGGGTTTCTCGGGCTCATTGCGCCGCACATCGCGAGGCTGCTCGTCGGCAGCGACCACCGGGCGGCGCTGCCGTTCTCTATGCTGCTCGGGGCGTTTATACTGCTCGCCGCAGACACGGCCGGGCGCACGGTCGCCGCGCCGTACGAGATCCCCGCGGGTATCCTCATGGCGGTCGTCGGCGGGCCTTTCTTCATATTCCTGCTGAAGAGGAGCAAGGACGGCTATGGCGCGTGAGTTCAGGCTTGAAGTGAAAGGGCTCAGCTTTTGGTATGGGCATCATCACGGGCGCGGGCATGAGCCGACGGGTCGTTCGGGTTCCGGCGCGTCTACGGCGTCTGCGGATCGTGGGCGACACGCAGCCCACGCCACTCCCGCGCCGCTCGTCCTCGACGACGTGGGCTTCGGGATACGCGCGGGGACCGTCACCACCGTGCTTGGCGCGAACGGCAGCGGCAAGTCGACGCTCTTTCATCTGATGAGCAAGAATCTGCCGGTGAAGGACGGCGGGATATTTTTCGAGGGTACGGACATACGGAAGATCGGCCTGCGTGACTACGCGCGCAAGCTGTCCATCGTACATCAGGCGAACCCGACCTTCGGCGACGTCACGGTGGAGACGCTCGTTTCGTACGGCCGCACGCCGTTCCTGTCGTTCTTTGAAAAGGCGGGCGACGAAGATGGGCGCATCATCGAACGCGCTATGGACATAGCGGACGTGGCGGATTTTCGCGACCGCAAGCTGTCGTCGCTCTCGGGCGGCCAGCGGCAGCGCGTATGGATCGCGATGGCGCTCGCGCAGGATACGGATACGATGCTGCTCGACGAGCCCACGACGTGGCTCGACATCAAATACCAAGTCGAGATACTCAGATTGATACGCCGACTCAACGAGGAATACGGCGTGACCATAGTGATGGTGCTGCACGACATCAATCAGGCGATGAGGTACAGCGACGAGATCATCGGCCTTAAAGACGGGCGAGTGGCGGCCCGCGGCGCGCCGGAGGATGTGGTGACGCCCGACTTTATCGAGGAGATATACGGTGTCAGGCTCGATATGCCGGAAACGGCGGGAGGCCGGTTTGTTTTACAGCTGTGATGGATGGTGCGGGATGATACAGGCCCGGAATGACGATGGCAATAGGACATGACGGAGTAAGTGGGTTTCATGATAGTGAGTTTTGAAAATGTTTGTCAATAAGCGCCTTATGAGTATGGCGGAGGGCGCCCGCCGGTATATCGCTATAAATATCCTCAGTCAGTGGCTGTCCCTGCTCGCCACGGCGGGTATCGTTTTTTCCGTGACGGGCTTTCTGCGCGGTTTCAGCGAGGACGCGCTGCCCGGCTTTGCGGCGACCATAGCCGTATGCGCGGTCATCCGGTTTTGCTGTGCGCGGCTCACCGCGCGCATGGGCCACTTCGCGTCCGAACACATCAAGACGGGGCTGCGCGAGAGGATATACCGCAAGGCCCTCTCGCTCGGCTCGTCGTACTCCCGCAGCGTGAGGACGAGCGAGATCACGCAGGCGGCGGGCGAGGGCGTCGATCAGATCGAAGTGTATTTCGGCAAGTATCTCCCGCAACTATTCTACGGCGCCATCGCCCCGGTCACGCTTTTTTTCCTTTTATATAATACCTGTGCACCGGCCGCGTCTGTGCTTTTAGCCTGCGCGCCCCTCATACTGTTTGTGACCGCGGGGGTAGCGCGGGCCGCGAAGAAGGTGTTCTCGAAATATTGGGGCGTATACACCGACCTCGGCGCGTCGTTTCTCGAAAATCTCCAAGGGCTCACCACGCTGAAAATATACGGCGCGGACGGCGCGGCCGCACGGAAGATGGATGAGGGCGCGGAGGCGTTTCGCGTGGCCACGATGCGGGTGCTTGGCGTGCAGCTCTCCTCGCTCACGGCCATGGATCTTGTGGCGTTCGGCGGCGCGGCTGCCGGCATTATCGTCGCGGTGCTGAGATACGCCGCGGGCGTCGTCGACCTCTGGGGCTGCCTTGCCGTGGCCCTGCTCGCCGCGGAGTTCTTTATCCCGGTGCGGCTCATCGGCTCGTATTTTCATACGGCGATGAACGGGGTGGCGGCGAGCGAAAAGATATTCGCCATCCTCGATCTGCCTGAGAGCGAAGACACGGGGCTCGGCTTTGACGCGGCCGGGGGAAGCGTCGGCGTGAGCGTGTCGGGGCTCGGCTTTTCGTACGAACGGGATCGCGCCCCGGCGCTGAACGATGTGGATATGCGGCTCGGCGCGGGAGGCATGACCGCGCTCGTCGGGGAGAGCGGCTGCGGCAAGAGCACGCTTGCGAAAATATTATCGGGGGTGCTCTCCGGCTACACGGGTTCGGCGCGCCTCGAAACGCGGGTACGCGACGGAAGTGACGGAGGCGGCGGAAGCGGCGGAAGCGTCGGAGGCGGCGCGTCGTTCGGCGCGGTGCATCCGGGTATCGGCGTGGGCGCGGCCGGCGCTGGCGTGGCTGGCGCGGTCAGCGTCGCCGGCGATACTTTCGCGGTCGAGCTGGACGACATCGCCCGCGCCGACCTCATGCGCAACGTGACGCTCGTCGGGTCGAACAGCCATATATTCACGGGCAGCGTGAGGTACAATCTCATGATGGCAAAGCCCGACGCTACGGACGCGGAGATGTGGGCGGCGCTCGAGAGGGCGCGGCTCGCGGAATTTCTCTTCAGCGGCGCGGGCCTCGATACGCGGGTGTCCGAAGATGCGTCAAACTTATCGGGCGGCCAACGCCAACGGCTCGCCATCGCGCGCGCCCTTATGAGGGACTCGTCAGTCTACGTCTTTGACGAGGCCACGAGCAATATAGACGCGGAGAGCGAGGGCCTCATCATGCAGACGATCCTTGAGCTCGCGCTGACAAAGACCGTGCTCATCATATCGCACCGCCTCGCCAACGTGACGGAAGCGCGCGCGATCTACGTGATGGAGGGCGGCCGGATAGCCGAAGCGGGAACGCACGGCGA
>JAISAI010000116.1 GCA_031266795.1 Eubacteriales Family XIII. Incertae Sedis bacterium | reverse complement strand
GTGACAAAGGTATTCGCCGAAAACGCGTCGCGGGATATTTATGACAAGCTAAGAAACGGAGTACCCGTAGCGAGATATGACGCATCCAAAAAACAAGCGTATCTACTGCACCCGGACGGGATCCGTGAGTACCTACAGACGGTAAAGGAATAAAATACAGTTTTGTGGAGGAAGGAGTATTTCATGAGTATCAGGCATATGGTAGTGTTCAATTTGAAACCGGAGGCGGAAGGCGGCGCGGGTGAAGACGCCTTTTTCTCCAAGGCTGAGGAGTTGCTGTGGCCGATCCCACACGCTACGAATATCCTTCGTTGCCGCCAGACGAACGCTATGTGCCCGTATGAAAACGGCTTCTCGTTCGACTTCGATTCGCAGAGCGACTATGACGCGTACAACACGCATCCCGACCATCTGAAATTTGTCGAGGAATGGTGGAAGACGCAGGTATCAGAATTCATGGAGGTCGACTTCAGCTACTGACCCCCATCTGCACCCGCATCAGCTCTGACAAATCACGGCGGCGTCACAGACATCGGCGGCGTCCAGCGCGCCGGACGGGATGCCCCGCATCAGCTCTGACAAATCATGCGGCGTCACAGAGCGCCGATCGCCTCCGCGACCGTCGATACCGCGCGGATGTCCGTGTTTCCTTGCGCGTTCACTCCCGCGGCGTTTTTCCTCGGCAGGATCACCTTCGTGAATCCGAGGCGCGCGGCTTCGGCCACCATCTTGTCCGCGCCGCGCACCGAGCGCAGCTCGCCCGTCAGGCCGATCTCGCCGAGGGCGCAGACACCGGGCGGGACGGGTATCCCCTTGGCCGACGAGCAGATAGCGAGCGCGACGGCGAGGTCTATCGACGTGCCGTCCGGCCTTATCCCTCCGACGACATTCACGTAGACGTCCATAGACGACAGGTCTATGCCGGCCTTGCGCTCGAGCACGGCGATGATCATATTCAGCCGCGCGAGCTCGACGCCGAGAGCCGTCCTGCGCGGGAACCCCGGGCCGCACGCCGCGGTCAGCGCCTGTATTTCGAGGAGCAGAGGGCGCGTCCCCTCGTACACCGCCGTGGCCACAGCCCCCTCGGCCGCGCCGTCCATGCCCTCGAGCAGGACGCCGGACAGATTCTGTATCTCGACGAGCCCCTCCTCCCTCATCTCGAACGCGCCGATCTCGCTCGTCGTGCCGAAGCGGTTCTTTTGCGCGCGCAGTATGCGGATGTCCTGCGTCCGGTCGCCCGTGAAATTGAGGACGCAGTCCACGAGATGCTCTATGGCCTTCGGCCCCGCGAGGTCGCCCGTCTTCGTGACGTGCGCGACTATGAACACGGGGATATCCGACGTCTTGGCGAGGCGCATGAGCTCGTTCGTGCACGTCCGTATCTGGGAAACGCTCCCCGCGGCCGACTCCACGTAGTCCGTGTACATCGTCTGTATGGAATCGATAATAAGAAAGACGGGTTTCAGTTCGCCTATCGCTAAGGCGATATTCCCGATATTTGTTTCTGATAGTATGTAGAGGTTTTCCGGTATGGCGCTGTCCGTGTGCGGCCCGCCGGATGTATCACCTGAAGAGTAGGGCATGCCGGATGGATCGCCGGAGGGGGAGGGCGCACTCGTGACGCGATCCGCGCGAAGCCGTATCTGCTCCCCTGATTCCTCGCCCGAAACGTAGAGTACCGTACCCTTGGACGCGGCAAGGCGTACGGCGGCCTGAAGTATGAGCGTTGACTTGCCGATGCCGGGCTCGCCCGAGATCAGCGTGAGCGAGCCCGGCACGAGGCCGCCGCCGAGCACGCGGTCAAGCTCGGAGATGCCCGTCGCCGCGCGGCCGCCCACGGACGCGGAGTCCACGTCGCGCAGAGCGGTCGCCCGTCCGCGCGCGCGGCCCGTTCCCGCGCCGCCGTCCCCGGCCCGTCTCGCCGCTTCGCCCGGCGCCTGCATGAGCCCGCCGCCCGCCGCCGCGCCGATACCCTTAGGAGGGCCGGCCGGCGCCACGCGCTCCTCGACGAAGCTGTTCCACGCGCCGCAGACGCATTGCCCCATCCACTTGGGGCTTTCGTATCCGCACTCCTGACATACAAATACGGTATCGCGCTTAGACATCCGCAGCCCGGCTTTCATCGTCGAGTTCGTCGCTCGCGCCCGGGGCCGCCTGCTGCGCGCTGACGCCCTCACGTCCGGAATCCTCGTCCGGCGCCTCGGTTTCCCCGTCAGCCCCGGCGCCCCCCTCATTATCGGGGGCTTCATACTCAAGCAACTCCTCCTCGGAGGGTGTTTTGATCTCAAACCAGAATGTGCTGCCCTTTTTGAGCGCGCTCTCGACGCCGAAGTTCGCGCCGTGCAGGAGCAGTATCTGCTTCACGATGGACAGCCCGAGGCCCGTGGAGTTCGTGCGCTTGTAGTTCGTGCTCGCGCGGTAGTAGCGCTCCCATATGTATTTCAGGTCTTTCTTGGGGATGCCTATGCCGTGGTCGGACACCTCGCACCTGACGTAGCCCTCCTCATCGAACATCTTCACCTCCACGGTGCGATCCTGTCCGCTGTATTTGAACGCGTTCGTGACGAGATTGTCTATGACCTGCTTGATGCGCTCGACGTCCGCGCGTATCACACCCTTGCCGCTCGATATGAAGACGAGCTTGAAGCCCTCCTTCTCGACGAAGCCCGTGTACGACTGCAACACGCTTTCGATCAGATCTTTCAGCGAGAACAGCGTCAGCGTGACCTCCTGAACGCCCGACTGCATGCGCGATATTTCGAGGAAATCCGTGACGAGCTTGTTCAGCCTTTCCGCCTCGTCGATGATGACCCCGAGAT
Source organism: Eubacteriales Family XIII. Incertae Sedis bacterium (assembly GCA_031266795.1). Taxonomy (GTDB): domain Bacteria; phylum Bacillota; class Clostridia; order Peptostreptococcales; family Anaerovoracaceae; genus JAIRPC01. Next base: position 19,136 of record JAISAI010000116.1, on the reverse strand, counting down.
GCGCGTTGCGCTTGTCGGGATCGCTGCCCGACAGGTCGTGTATCATTTCGGCGTACGACGTTATCATCGTGAGCGGCGTCCTCAGGTCGTGGCTCACATTCGCGATGACGTCCTTTTGCAGATTGTCGCTCTTCGCAAGCTCGAGGGACGTGTAGGTGAGCGTATCCGCGAGCTTCGTGATCTCCGAGTAATGCCCTCCGTCGAACACGATGCCGTACTCGCCCTCGCCGAGCTTCTCCGCGGATTTTGTGATGTTCTCGAGCGGCCCCGATATATGCCTCGATATGACGAGCGATATGATAAGGGCCATTATAAGCGCGATGATCGTCACGTAGATCAGCTGGTTTTGCAGAATGTCTATCGTCGACTGCATCGGGTAGAGCGGGGAGAAGATGTAGAGTACGTTTTGGTCGCCCGCCGACGACGTCAGGAATGCCGCGTACTCGAGCGTGATGAGCCCTGTCTTCGGGTCCGTTACGTTTTTTGTGAACGAGTTCGCTTTGCTCGCGACGAGCTCCTTGTAGAGGTTTTCGATCTCCGCGCGGTACACGCTCGGCGACAGGTGGGGCGTAGCCTCGACGTCAGCCTCCGTCGTATCCTCGAGCTCCACCGCCTCGGCCTCGTCCGGCACGGGCGGAGCGCTGTCGCCCGCCGCTTCGCCGGCCTGTCTAACGGCGTCCGCATCCGCGTATGCGTCGGGTTCGAGCGCGATCTCGTCCACATTAGCCGCGCCGGCGCCGCCCTCATTGCCCTCTCCCGATGCGGCGGGGGTCGCGCTCTCGGATATGATGGCCTCGTCGCCGGCCGCCCCCTCGCCCTGAGCGTCGCCCTCGCCTGCGGGAACGGCCTCCGCGCCCGCGTCGTCCTGTGACTGCCCGCTTTCAAGGTCGATGTTCGGGATGTAGATCGGTATGCCGTTCTGCGTCTGTATCTCGATATACATATCGTTCGACCTATATATATCCCTGAGCTGATCCCGTATCTCGGAGAACTCGCCCGCCTTATACAAGGCTTCCACCCTCGTGGCGGCGTCGTTTGTTTCGCGTATTTTCATGTCCTGATAATAATTGTTCAGGAAAAAAACCTGTAGGCTCCAGAGTATGGCGAGAAGAAGCCCCGTAAAGAGCAGAAAGTATATCCACAGCCTGAATTTGAGGCTTCTGGCGTCTATGCTCATCGTGCGGATCTTACTCATGAACGGAAACGGGCGCGCCGGGCGCTACAAAGGCGCTCACGCCTCAAACTTGTATCCGACGCCGCGCAGGGTAGTGATCTTATCCCGGTACGGCCCGATGTTGTTGCGCAGGTTCTTGATATGGGTGTCGATCGTCCTGTCGTCGCCGAAGTAGTCGTAGCCCCATATGTCCTGCAAGAGTTTGTCGCGCGACAGAGCGATCCCCTTGTTCTGCGCGAGATAGAACAGCAGCTCGTACTCCTTCGGCGTGAGCTCCACGGCCTTGCCGTCCACGTAGACGGCCCTCGCCGGAATATCTATCTCAAGCCCGTCAAAGACGAGCTTGCTCGACGAATCCTCCGCAGGCGCCCTGCGCGCGAGTATCACGCCGACGCGCGCCATGAGCTCCTTCGGGCTGAAAGGCTTCACCATATAGTCGTCCGCGCCGATCTCAAAGCCGAAGAGCTTGTCGTACTCCTCGCCCCGCGCCGACAGCATGATGACCGGTATATCCTTCGTCTCGCGTATCGCCTTCACAGCCGAAAACCCGTCGAGCTTCGGCATCATGACGTCCATGACGATGATGTCGAAATCCTCTTCCTTGCAGATCTCCACAGCGTCCATGCCGTCCTCGGCCTCGGCCACCTCAAAATTGTTAAACTCGGCGTATTCGCGAATCACCTCGCGTATTTTCTGTTCGTCGTCTACTATCAGTAGCCTACTCATGGCTATTCCTCTCCTCGCCCCACGCCGACCCACGCAGCATGGCAATCAGTTCATATCCCCAAAATCATACCATAAACCCGGACGAAAACCAACGCCGCAACCCATCGCAAGGCAAAGCGCAAAGCAAATGGGAGTCGAGGCCGGTACTATGAGAGACGTCATTTCGCGCCCCTCGCGGGATTTATACCTGTACAAATTGTACTAATGACGTGCGCTACGCCTATACACGTTGTAGCTCCCTTAGATTATACACCTTACGGAATCTCAAGAAGAGACCGCATTGACAAATCCTCGTCGGCAGGTATACTTAATGAAGGGCTTTTAAGAGTTTTTAAGGACTTTTAAGGACTTTTAAAAGCTTTTAAGGCGTCAATGAGTTTATATCGAATCAGCAGCAGCTTTCTGATACTGATTTTGCGGATCATTCGAGGTGTGAGATGAAAGGCAATCCTTTTACCCCTTTATTCGGGAACGAGCCTCCCATACTGGCAGGGCGAAACCGTTACATAGAAGATGTACTGACAGGGTTGGAAAACGGGCTTGGTGACCCCAACAGGGTGACAATATTTACAGGGCCGCGCGGGAGCGGCAAGACGGTATTGCTCGCGAAGATAGCGTCCGAGGCTGAGAGTATGGGATGGATAGCCATACATGCAAGCGCTTTGCCCGGGATACTTGATTTGTTTGTAGAGCAGACACTTGAAAAAGCGAAAGAATTTATCCCGGCGAAAGCCAGATTCGAGATCACCGGAATACAAGCCATGGGGATCGGGGTCACCCGTGAGATAGCATCCGAGCCGAAATTGAGTTGGCGCACTCAAATGGGCAAGTACATAGAAATGTTGAACGAGCAAGGTATAGGATTGCTCTTCACCGTTGACGAAGTTACCGCGAAAGAGAAGGGGATGGTGACGCTCGTTGACGCGTTCCAGCATTTCGTTCGCGAAAAGAGGGATGTGGCAATGATAATGGCGGGGCTGCCCAACAATGTGATCCAGCTTTTCCAACATGACAGCATTTCTTTTTTGCGCAGGGCGTTCAGACGAAATCTCGATGCTATTTCCATTCCCGAAGTCAAGGCCGCCGTTAAAAAGACCGTCGAGTTGACAGGCAGAACCATCAATGCCGACGCGCTCAGTACGGCCTCGGCGGCCACGCAGGGGTTTCCGTTTATGATACAGCTTATCGGATATCACATGTTCAATCAGTCGAAGAAGAAAAAAATCATATTGGACGACGCGGTGTCGGGGATAGAAATAGCGAGAGCCGATATGGAAAACATGATCATCGACTCCACTCTGCGCGAATTGTCGGACAATGATTTGAAATTCCTCAAAGCGATGGCGGGCGACGATGGCGACAGCAGGATAGCGGATATCATCAAAAGAATGGACGTGAGCGCAGCGCACGCGGGATATTACAGGCGCCGCCTCATCGAACTCGGCATTATCTCGCCGGTTGGCAGAGGCAAGGTCGCTATCAATCTGCCGATGCTCAAAGACAGGCTAACGCACGATTCGATAGTATGACCTGTCGGCAATATTAATAATAGGAATAAAATCCTCTATGGGGCTTGCAAATACCAAATCCGTGGCTTTATCGCCGCAAAATCCATAGATAAAGCCACGGATATTCCCCAGCCCAAGCAGCGATGCTACAAAAACCCTTGATTTACGTTGAATTCTATGGCATAATTGGTGTAAATAATTGCTGTCAAGAATAATTCGTGGCTTTATCTCGATAAAATCCACAGATAAAGCCACGAATATGAGAGGCGTCATGAAAATTATCGGCCGAATCCGCGAAAAGCGCTTGCTGAAAAATTATCTTGAAGGAGACAAACCGGAATTTCTCGTCGTCTTTGGGAGAAGGCGCGCGGGAAAGACGTTTCTCATCAAAGAGTTTTTCAACGGTGACTTTTGCTTCTATTGCACCGGGCTCGAAAGCGAGCGAGCCGACGTGCAACTGAAATCTTTTCATGAGGCGCTCAACAAATACGGTTCGGAACCGTTACCCTACAAGGACAATTGGTTCGATGCGTTCACACAATTGACGCGTCTTGTTGAAAACGCGCCATCCGGCCAAAAGAAAGTCGTCTTTCTTGACGAAATGCCGTGGATGGACACGCATAAATCCGGATTTTTGACCGGCTTGGAGTATTTTTGGAACAGCTTCGCGTCGTCGCGCCCGGACGTGCTGCTCATCGTTTGTGGATCGGCGACCTCATGGATCGTGAAAAAACTGTTTCGCAACACGGGAGGCCTGTACAACCGCGTTACAAAGCAGATGCACATCAGGCCATTCACGCTCTATGAATGCGAACAGTTTTTCCGGGAGCGGGACATCGCGATCAACCGTTACGAAATCACGGAAAGCTACATGGTCTTCGGCGGGAATCCTTACTACCTCGACTATTTTGAAAAAGGGCTATCGTTTTCGCAAAATGTGGATCAGCTTTGTTTTTCGGAAAACGCGCCGCTGAAATATGAATTCGACCGATTGTACGGGACGCTTTTCGACGATCCTAAAGGCCACATTGAGATCGTGCGCGCGTTGGCGCGAAAGAAATCCGGCCTGACTCGCGCGGAGCTCCTCACCGAATCAGGCCATTCGAACGGCGGCGGCTTTTCCCGCATCCTTTCGGAACTTACAGAAAGCGATTTCATAAGGAAATATCCCACATTCTCGAAAAAGCGCCGTGACGCGGTTTACCGCTTGATCGACCCGTTCACGCTGTTCTATCTGCGCTTCATTGAAAAGAAGTCGACGGACACGCGCTATTGGTCGCACAACATCACCGATCCGTCACATCGCGCCTGGGCGGGGCTTGCGTTTGAGCAGGTTTGCTTCGCGCATATCGAACAGATCAAGGCGGCGCTCGGCATTTCAGGCGTCTACGCGGAGATTTCTTCATGGCGTAGCAAAGATAACACAGGCCGAAAAGGACTGCCGCCAGGCCATGGCAGGGATGGCGAACCGCCCGGCGCCCAGATTGATCTTGTGATCGACCGCCGGGATCAGGTCGTCAATCTCTGTGAATGCAAATACTCTATTCACGAATTCGTTGTCACAAAAGAATACGAACGCGCTTTGCGCCACAAAATCGCAGCTTTTGCGGAGGGAACAGGCGCCTTGAAAGCGCTCCACACCACGATGGTCACGACCTACGGGGTGAAACGGAACGAGTACAGCGGCGTCGTGCAGTCTGAAGTGACGATGGACGGCCTGTTCAAGGATATTTGACGTAGCGGCCGGTACTATGAAGGACGTCATTTCGCGCCCCTTGCGGGATGTACCCCTGTACAAATTGTACTAATAACGGGCGCTACAATTGTACACGTTGTAGCATTGACGCGCGGCTTGGCCGCGTGATAAAGTAACGCTTGGAGAGTTGTGTCCACCACTGCTTGGCCGGAATACGGATTCGATAGAGTCTTCTCTGTGGATCCGAACGGCGTGAGACGGGCGCGACAAGGAAACACCGATCGATCAGCGTTTCCCAAACTCCACTGTCATCGGTCGCGAGAGCGACAATAGGGAACGAGGCGCGCGAGCGTACTCACTGAAGACCACAACTGTGACCGCCACGAAAGCGGCCGTCCCCGCAAGGGCTCGTCAGACGACATAGTCTCACGAATCCCAAGGGGCCCATTGCCCTCCGGTAGCTCGGAGCGCGAGAAGGGAGGCCGCCGTAGGATGGGAACACTGGTTAAGGATATGCCGTGCGGCATAGGTTTCACCAGTATCCCCGCAAGCGGAAGCCAGGAGACCTGCCGGCGACAGCCAAAAATGTTCTTGGGTCACTTAAGAGGACGCGCGCAGATGAAGGCATCCGCAAAAAACAAAGTGCATATAATAGGCCCGCTCACACGGTGGGGTCTTTCTGCACATACTGAACCCTGCTACCCCCCCCCCCGGAACAAACGTTCGTGCCGATATATCTCAAAAAAAACGACAACTATAGCGAAAGCGCCGCCTATGGATGCGGCGCGGGTGAAACGTTGGCCAAAGCCATGCCTACGGCGAATACGCGCGGCATTGGGCTTGGCCAATATTAAAATGTAATGATTCCCCGAAAGGGGAGAAGGGAGGAACAAAATGTTAAGTTATTGTAAGAATTTGAAGAAGGGGCGGCCGCTCGCGTTTATCCTTGCGATCGTCCTCGTAGTAGCCATGGCGCTGTCCGTGTCGGCGTTCGCGCCTATGCAGTCGTGGGCCGACCCCGCCGCGCCTCAGCTCGCCGCGCCGGTCAATGCCGCGCCGAACGACATCGTCGTCACCGTGTTCGATCAGACGAGTGGTGGCGCCGTATACTACAATGAATCGACTTCGTACACGACGGTCGAAGGCATCTATTTTGATGTCACGGAGAAATCCGATTATAGTACCGACATCATCTACACTATCAACGGCGAATTTCGTGGAGAGAACCCGGAGACGCAACCCGTTGAAAACGGGGATTTGTTGGAGTTTTTCCTGGTCGACAACTACACGGAGCAGTCGTACGCGACCATCGACCCCCGGACTGACATCATCGTTAAAGGGACGCTCTACACGTCTGCTTCAAGTACACCGACAGCAATTTCAGGCGGGCAGGTCGGCTTTGATTTCGACGAACCCTACACCGACATACTTACCGGCGCCGCTGTGACACCTACGGTTGGCGGCATCATCGTGAGCGGCGGCGGGGTGGATGTCCTCAACGGTTACCTTCCAGTGGTGACAAACTATGCATCATGGAACTCTCTGTCGACGTATCTCACGACAATGAGCGCCATGTTGGTACATGAAGGCTACGCCGCCGTCGAGAGTGGAGAGCTCAGCTCAGCAGATGCTACCGACATAACAGGCTATGTCCACGATCTTGAGACCGCGCTGATTAAGGCGTCGTCGACTGGCGACTATAGCGGCGTGGTGACCACGTATTTGACATTGGGACGATATATCTATGTCGTAGATCATGTCAAAAACGCCCGTCCGAACCGTGTCTCGTTCGATAACAATGTAGCGGCGATCGTGCCGTTCAACAAAGATCTGTCCTATTCGGCAACGACGAGCTCGGCGGTGCCGGACGCTGGCTACACCTACACCATCGCGCCGACCGACGGTAGCGAAATCTTCTACGGGACTAAGCTCACGGTAAGCGTGTGGGCCAATCCGGGTCAAGGCTACACCGTCACCGCGGACAACGGCGCGAGCGTAGCAAGTAATTCCGTGGTCACCTTCAGTACGGCGGGCGGCTTCACGAACATCACCGTAAATATGCAAGGCAGCACTCCGCTCCCTCGCGCAACGCGCCATTACAGGTTCACCATCAGGCAGGAGACTCCGACCAAAGGCAACCCGCCGAGCGATGTCAACGGCTATCTGCCCGCTCCCGGCCAGTATTCGAGCGGCACGGGCTGGGGCAGCATATCCACCGATGACGAAAATTCGCTGAACTCGAAGTATCTAAAACTCGTCAACGGAGAGGAAAGCGTAGGCGTGTCGCTCGGCTCCTACGGCGGCTACGTGCAGGTCGAGTACGACGAGCCCATCACCGACAGCGCGATGCACCCCTACGGCGTGGATTTCATAGTCTATGGCAACGCCTTTGCGGGCTTCTCCGAGGCCGGCGCTGTGCAGGTAGCGACAGCGACTACGACGACAAGTGTGGATGGTGACATCATTAACGTGCCCGACACTTGGTATGAGCTCGCCGGCTCGCGCTACTACGACATGCCGATGGATATGGGGCTAAAATCCGGATCGTTCCCCAACGCCACGGTCGACTATGTGAACAATACGGCAAACAAGGAGATCGACTACGATTTCTCCGACTACTTCTACAACACTCCGTCCGGTTCGGTCTCCGGAATCTACACGAGCGGTAATTCATGGTGGCCGGACTATGATGCCAAACCCACCGGAGAGAACTATAGCAACTCCTCAGGCCTCTTGCTTCCCGATTCGAAGATACCAACGCAGGGTCCGGTCTCAGTGAAGTTTACGTCAGATAATACGTATCTGACCTTCGGTGGTATCACGAAAGTTTTCTCCAGTCTGGCCTACGACGACTATAAGTACGGCTACGCAGACGTGCATGGGAGCGGTGCGGCGGATGGCGACGCTGTCAACCCCTACAATACTGCTGGCGGCGGAGGCGACGGCTTCGACCTCGCATGGGCCGTCGGTATAGAGTCGGGTGAGCCGGTGAGCATGGCCGGAAAAGAGATATATTTCATCCGCGTCTACACCGCGCCGATGAATCCGCAGAGCGGCTACAATGAGATATCGACGGAAGTCACCGGTATCTCGACGGCGAATGAATCGCATGATCCTATCGGTATGACGAGCCAACCGGCGATATATCAAGGTAGCTCCTTGATACCTCTGGCGGGCTACGACAGCGGAGATTTAGTTGAAATACCGTACAGTTCTCTTGAAACCGTAGCTCTATCTATGGCCGGTGCTGATAATATGCTGCTCAACAATGATTCCATTAGGACACAGGTGGATTTGAGCGATGGAGAAGATCACTATGTCCGAGCGGTTGCGCAGAGCGGACAAAAGGCGCCATATATTTTGACACTTTTGTTCTATTATGAAGAATAGTCGTGTCTTAAATAATTAACTTATGCCCTGATCCTGACTACCAAAAACTACTGCGGACAGGATCAGGGCTTATATTGCTTTATGTTTTCAAAGAGGTGATCCTATGTGTTTAAATCAGATATCAAGGCGGAGGGTAAAGCTCTTTGGCCTATTTGTTATTTTTTTACTGATACTAAATCTCACTCCCGCAAACGTCTTTGCTGAAACTAATTCTGCTTATTATAATGGACAAACGGAGATAGGCGATTATGAAATAGATAGCGCCAGTCAGCTTGCACTCTTAGCAACCAAGGTTGACGGCGGCATTACCTATGCGAGTAGCACTTTTATTCTTACCGGCAATATAGATCTATCATCTGTTTGCGGAGAAAATAATGGCAACTGGAACCCCATTGGATCTATAACAACGATCAGTAGAGGGGACGTATCCAATGGCGCGAGTTTTCAAGGCTTATTTGATGGAGGCGGCCATACAATCAGCAATTTATATATCAATACGACTACTGCACTTAAATACCAAGGTTTATTCGCATATATAAGCGGTCAAGGAGAGGTTAAGAACATCGCGCTCACTGATTCAGAACTTATTTCTAGTATAAAATTTTCAGACGCATATTGGGGTGGTATATGCGGGTTTAATAAGGGAAAAATCGAGAAATGTTATAATGCCGCATCTATAAAAATGGGTGAAGTAGATCAGGATTGGGCCGGTAATACATTCGCAGGTGGTATAGCAGGAGTTAACAGAGGCGGTCAGATACTAAGCTGCTATAACCTTTCAGACATTGAGGTAACTGGATATCAAAAAGTAGGTGGCATTGCCGGAAATAATATTAACTCAGGCAAAGTGGAAAATTGCTATAATATTGGAATCATAACAGGTCGTTCTGATTACAATGAAGCCGATCCAATCACCGTAGCTACTAATGGAATAAGCAATTGTATATATCTGGCGAGCACAACAGGAAATGTGTCAGGTGGCAAAACGCCTCTTAGCGAGTCGGATATGAAAAGCTCCACGGCACTGGGGATTCTGAACACTGACAACACCAACATATATGTGTTCCAATCTGGGGTAAATAACGATTACCCCATTTTGAGCTGGCAGGCGATATCCGTGACCAATACACTTCCGGTCTTGAAATCCGGAGTTGAATTTTCTACGATCGCGGCGATTGCGGTAGAATCGGCCTATGAGGTCGACCTGTCAGAGATATTCGAGGACGCTGAAGGGGATCAGATCACGTATAAGGTGAGTATCAATTCCGACGACTATATTTCCGCTGATGAAAATTACAGTTATGAAATAAGTGATAACTATGAATTCCACACGACCCTCATATTTCTCGCGTCCGATGCTGAAGGTCCCGGCGCGACCTATACGGTGCATCTCTATAAGGTGCTGGACAAGACGGCATTAAAAAAGTTGATAGACAGCGTCAGCGGCGAGAACGCGGACGGCTTCTATCATAGCGGTGACAAATGGAACGGCAAGGCCTACAGCCCGACGGGCTTCTGGGCCGAATTGACGATGGTGAACGGGCCTCTCGCTAAGGCGCGGCAGGTCTACGAGTCGATAACGGCGGACGACGGGCAGATTGCCGCCGCGAAGTCCGCCCTCGACGACGCAATCGCAAACCTGATTTCCGTGGACAATGCCAACGCCACGAAGCTCTACGACGCGATAGGCGCCAACAAGGACAGAAACCTCTCCGCGTACACCGACAAAAGCGCGGAGACCTTTAGCGAGGCTCTTGCGGCGGCCCAAGCGAAGCTGGCCCCCCTCTTTGACAAGGACGGCAAGCCGACGATAGAGAACGTAGCGGTAGATCAGGAAGCGGTGGACGACGCCGCGACGGCGCTGACGGCGGCGGCCTCCGAGCTGCTGACAAATACGGACGCGAAGGCCTACTACGAGCCGCTGCAAAAGGGTATCGCGACGATCCTGAAGCTGACAAACGGCTTCGAAGCTAAGGCCGGAGACTTTGATCAGGCGAGCTACGAGGCGTTCGCTAAGGCCCGCACCTCGGCTATCGAGTTCAGGGATGGGCTGACCGCGCTGAATACCATATCTGAACGGAATGGGCTTCTGGAGCGTTACCGCGACATCTGGAACGCATATTACATAGGACTGAAGAGCGGCAAAGGAGATATCACAGTATCCCTGCGCGTCTCGGACAACTACGGGGCGCGCCTTCCTGACTACGCGATACTCGATACGCATACCGCTACCTTCGACGACGATGTGACGCTGACGGGCGGCGAGTATAGCCTACAGGATCTCGTAGAAGCAGCGAAAATTGATCTGACTGCTGACAATGCGTGGCATACATTTAACGATCGCGCCGTGTATATCAATGGAGTGCTCGTCAAGTACTCCGATCCGTCGGGATACTACCAGCAAGGTACATCCGTGCGCTTGACCTATGGTTCTAATAATAGGGACACTTCGTGGAGTGGCGTTCCACTGCGCGACGGCGATGAGGTCGTCATCGCCCGCATGGAGACGCCCTATTCGAACTACTATACCGCAGAATCGTATGGCGAGGCGAACTTCTGGACGCAGGTCAAGGAGCAGGTGGCCATGCTGCGCCTGAATCATTCCGGTGTCATAGAAGTGAAAGAAGGCGAGGCCATTCCGCTGACCGTGAGTAAGGCGTCCGCCTTGCTGCAGGACTATACGGGCATATACTCGCCGGCGGGTTATATCACAATATTGAAGAGTGAACAAGCGGACAGAAAGGATGATCGCAAGCCGGCGCTGACAGATACTGGCGTCATCACGGGCTCTGACGGCAGCGGCGAGATCACCCTGTACAGGGAAGGTTGGTACACCATAGCGGCGGCGAACCTGACGCCGCCGAGGAATGGCAACGACTATGCGGATGGGTCGGGCATACCGGGCGTCTTCCCCGGCCTTGCGGCGGCGGACTCCTTCACCGTCCACGTCATTCCGTTGGCGAAGGATGAACTGGCGCAAGTAAAGAGCCGCTACACCAAAGAGCTCACCGCGCTCGTGGCGAGCTACGACGAGAGGGCTTTCACGCCCGCGCTGTGGCAGGAGGTACTGGGCATACGTGATACCGCCAAGTCCGGGATCGAGACAGGGACGAGCATAGAGAATGTCCAGAAGGCGTACGACATGGCAAAGACGGGAATCGCGGACAGAAAGGCGCAAGCTGACGCTGCGAACACGCAGGCGGTGAAAAACTTTGCCGCCCTACTCGCCAAATTGCCGGGCGCAAGCGAGGTCGGCGAGCTCTCTGAGGCCGACGGGCCAAACATGGAGGCGCTGATAGCCGCCTACGAAGGCATGACGCCCTACCAGCGGGATATGCTGACGGTCAAGCAGGGGAACCATTACAAGGCGCTGAAGGAGCAGTACGGCGATGGGACGAGTCTATCTCCCGTGAAGACGTACAAGGTCACCTTCGTCACCAACGTCGAGGAATGTTCGCCCGGCGCTATATGCAAAGTAGTGCTGAACTCAGATAATACCAACGCGCTTACGAACGGAGATTTTGCGGAAATATCGCAGGGCACTACGGTGTTAACCGCCCTGAATACAAATCTGTCCGATTTCAACTACGACGCCCACGGGATCGGCGTGACGTGGTCAGGCAATACCTCGTTCAAGATGCCGCGCCATGATGTGACGCTCGAGGTGATTTTCTCGCCAAAGACGTCCGAACCACCCGACGCTCTCATAGCGACGAAAGCGGCGATCAAGGCGGATCTGACCTCGCACTACAATGCGACCTACCAGAGCGCGGCGGCAAACTACTCAAAGGCGAACTTCATCATAGTAGGGAATGCGCATAGCGACGGCTTGGCCGCGATAGACGCCGCAGTGAGCGAGGCGGCGGCCATAGCCGCAAAGAACGCGGCGATAGAGGCCCTTGCCGCCGTGCCGACGAAGACGCCGGGGCTCGGCAAGGTCACGGTCACGGTGGAAAACATGACGTGGACTGGCCCCGACCCGGCGCATGACATCGGAGAGCCGCCTTTCAAGGGCACGATCGTAGGCCCTGTGGAGGTCGACCTTGATCAAAATACGACGATGATGAGCGCTGTGCTTACGGTGCTTGAGAACGCCGGCTTCACATGGAACGACTACCCGAATAAGGACATCGCCTACCTCTCCGCCATCATGAAGGATGGCAAGAGGCTCGCAGAGTTCTCGAGCACGGGCGGCTCCGGCTGGATGGCCACGCTGAACGACTGGTTCGTCAACAAGAGCCTCAGCCTGTTCACAACATCAGGCATAGACACAGACACAGAATCGAACAAGCTCTCTGACGGCGACGAGATCATCATGCGCTACGAGCAGGAGTACGGGGTTGACATCGGCAGTTCATGGATCGAGTCAAGCACGAGGCTGAAATCTTTGGATGTGGAGGCGGCCGGCAAAGCCGTGGCTTTAGCCCCGTCGTTCGGCGACGGCGCCCTGCGCTACATAGTGAACGCCGATGGCGCGAAGAGCCTGACGCTGCGTCCGGAGGCGCTCAACAAAAACTATCAGGTGCGCACTTACGTGAATACGAACACCGGCGACTGGTTCCGCCAGGGCGAGGCCATGCCCGCGCGGGCAGGCGACACGATCAACATAGGCGTGGCGGGCCTCGGCGCTATAAAATGGCCCTCGATGAACAACCAGGGCGCTGAAAAGATAGACTACACTCCGACTTGGTACACGCTCTACGTCATAGGCGGGGGCGGCGGCGCAAACCACGCCGTCAGCCTTATAGACGCCCTGCCGAATACGGTTACAGACGCAAACCTCGGAGACGTGCTGTTCGCAAAGACGCTCTACGACGCGCTCACGAAGGGCGAGCAGGAGAAGGTCACGAACAAGGCCAAGCTCGATGCGGTGCTCGACGCCCTGGATGCGTCTGACCTCATGAAGGCGGCGAAGGCGGCGATAGCGGCCCTGCCAAACGCGTCAGAGATAACGGACGCCACGAAGGACAGATTCCGTGGGCTCATAGGCGCGGCCGTGACATGGTGCAGTGCGCTCACGGACGACCAGAAGGGCGACCTCTTGGTGTATGAGCTGCAAAGGTACACCGAAGCGGTGGAGAAGCTCGCAAAGCTCGACGGCGATGAGGTGGCCCGCAAAGCCCCGCTCCTGTCGAAGGTGGGCACGGCGGAAGGCCTGAAAGAAGCGGCGTACACGGCCGAGTCGTGGGCGGCGCTCACGGGCGCCGTCACTGCGGCAAAGGCCGTGCTCATACGCCCCGACGCGACGCAGGCCGAGGTGGACGCGGCCATCATGTCCATAGACCGCGCGATCTCCGCCCTGAGGCTGAGGGTGACGCTGGATGACGACGCCACTAAGGCCATCGTTGAGGACGATAATGGCGCCCTGCCAGCTGGTATGGAGCTAAAACTCGTGGTGGAACCGGTAGGGCCCAGCTCGGCCGACCTCGAAGAGGCCAGGGGAGCGCTCGCAGGTGTCGGGACGAACGTCCTGCTTTACGACATATCGATTCTTGACGTGGTTTCAAACAACAGAGTGACACAGTTGAACGGCGAGGTCAGGGTGTCGCTTCCCGTGCCGTCAGGCATGGACACGGCGAGGATAGCGGTGTACCGCATTGAGGAGGACAACTCCAGGACCCTGCTCAGAAGCGAAGTCAGGGACGGCAGGGTCGCGTTCTACACGGACCACTTTAGCCTCTACGCCATAGTGGAACACGCCGTAGCGTCGTCACAGGTAGTGGCGCTAAGCCCGCAACCTACGCCTATCGCCCTGACGAGCCTCGCCACCTTGACGATAAAGGCCGCGGACAAGGTCTGGAACGGCAAGAGGATAGCCTCGGGCTTCGTCCTGACGGCGGGCGGCAAGAGGCTGTCAGCGGGCAAGGACTACACGGTGGCGTCCACAGGCGCGAACAAGGACATAGGCGCGGGCACGGTGAAGATAACCGGCAAAGGCGCCTACACAGGTACGTCCACGGTGAAGTTCAAGATAGTGCCAAAGGCCGTGAAGCTGACATCCGCAAAGGCTGGCAAGAATTCTATGTCCATCAAATGGACAAAGGCGCCGAGCGCGGAGAAGATCACAAGGTACGAAGTGCGCTGGAAGGTGAAGGGGGCAAAGAGCTGGTCGTCGCCAAAGGCGGCGCCCTCGGCAAAGGCGGTGTACACAGCCAAAAAGCTGAAGAAGGGCAAAACGTACGACGTACAGGCGCGCGCATACAAAACGGTAAAAGGAACAAAATACTACAGCGCGTGGAGCCCGTCCAAGCCCAGTGCAAAGGTGAAATGAGCTCATTGGCATGAAGGAATACAGGAGGTAAACATCAATGGCATCAATCAGAAAACACGAAAGGGCAAGGCGGCTGCTGTCCGCCTTGCTCATCCTCGCGATGGCGCTCACGCTGTCCGTATCCCCCGTCGCCATAGACGGCGGGGAAGATGGGGGCGCCGTATACGGTGCGTCGGACGCGGAAGCGCAGGCGGCTCTTAGCGGCGCGACCGCATGGATCCAATCCAAGGCGCCCGTCCCGCAGTTCGGCTTTGTCGGCGGCGAGTGGGCGGTGCTCTCGCTCGCGCGCTCCGGCGCGTCCGTCCCGGCCGGCTACTATCAGGGCTACGTCGGGCGCGTGGAGAAGATGGTGAGGAACGCGCCGTCAGCGGTATTGGACGCGAATAAATCGACGGAGAACGAGCGGCTCATCCTCGCGCTGTCGGCGCTCGGCGTGGACGCGGCGTCGTTTGGCGGCAAGGACCTCGTAGCGCCGCTCACTCAGGACTTCGCGTGGGTGACGCGCCAAGGCATCAACGGCGCGATCTTCGCACTCATCGCGCTCGACACGAAGCCGTACTACCCGGGCGCCGACGCGATGCGCTCGCAGATCATCACGTATATTCTCGGCAGGGAGGACAAAACCTACGGATGGGGCCTCGCCGACGGGTCGCAGAAGGTAGACATCACGGCGATGGCCCTGCAGGCGCTCGCGCCGTACTACACGGGCAGGAGGACGGTCTCGTCGCCGTCGCGCGCGGACATACAGGCCGCCGCGACGAGAGCCCTGTCGTATCTGTCTTCTCTACAGTCCCCGGGAGGGGACGGCGGCATAGGCGGCAGCTCCGAGAGCTGCGCACAGGCCATCGTGGCGATGTGCGCTCTCGGCTTTGACCCGAACTCGGACGCGCGGTTCGTGACGAAGACCAGCGGCAAGACGCTGCTCGACGGGCTGCTGTCCTACTACAACGCCTCGGGCGGTTTCGAACATGTGGCGAGCGGTTCGGACAACGGCATGGCGACGGAGCAGGCGGCGTACGCGCTCGCGGCGTACACGCGCTTCAAGTCGGGCAGGAACAGCCTCTACGATATGAGCGACGCGTTCTCCGCCGCGCCCTTAGTGACGCAGGAGCAGCGCAAAGAGGAAGCGCAGAAGTATGAGGAGGGGAAAGCCGCAGTCTATGACGTGACATTCGACGCGAACGGCGGCAGGTTCGGGAACGCGAAGAACTCCCCGAAGACGAAAGCCGTTTCGCAGGCGGAGGGCAAGGCGTACGCGCTCCCATCAAAGCCTGTGCGGGCGGACTACGCGTTCACGGGATGGTACACGAAAAAGAGCGGCGGCGCGGCTGTCACGGCAAAGACCGTAGTGAAAGAGAAGGGCAAGCATACGCTCTGGGCGCACTGGGCCGCCACAAAGAAGACCGTCACGTACAACGCGAACGGCGGGAGGCTGACGGAGAAAGGCAAGAAAGTCAAGACCGTGAAGAAGCCGGCGACATACGGCAAGAAGTACGCGCCCCCCAAGTCGCCGGCGCGCAAAGGCTACAAGTTCAAAGGATGGTATACGAAGAAGAGCGGCGGCTCGAAAGTGACGAAGGCGACGAAGGTCACGTTCTCATCCGTGAAGCAGACGCTGTGGGCGAGATGGTCGAAATGAGCATGGCCCGGGTATTAGGCTGATCCAGAGTCAGAGCCTATAGCGGCGTGGGCGTCCGAGTAATCCCGGCCCGGATGCCTTTCGCCCGCTATCCGCAGCAGTACCTTCGTCAGGCCGCGATATACGTCTGTCAGGGATTCGTCGCCGAGCCCGGAGAGCGCGTCCATGTGCTCCCTGATCGTGTCCGCGTCCCCCCGCTCGGCCGGCCCTGTCAGCGCCTCGGCCGGCCCGAGCCTCGCCACGTTCTCCGCGTTGCCGAGAAACAATGTCTGAAGAAATTTCGACGATATTTCCGGTTCGAGGCCGCAGAGGGCGAGCAGGCCTGTACCCTGCGCGGCAAGACCCACCGAGAAATTGCTGAGAAAGACGCAGGCCGCGTGGTACAGCGTCTTTCGATCAGGCGTGATCGTCCCTACGGGATTTCCGAGCACTCCGAGCAAGGGCGTGATGCGTTCCCGCGCTTCATCCGCGCCTTCAAAGACAAAACACGCTTCCCGCAAAAGCCCCCATGATTCGCCTCTGTCAGGCAGAGCGCACACGGGATGCAGGGAAAAGGCGCTTCGGGCGGGCAAATCCGGGCCGTCAAAGATTTCCGACGACAGGCTTCCGCTCAGATGCGCGAATGTTTTTCCGGATAGATCGACGCGGGCGTCGCGCCCCTCGCGGATCAATGCATGAAACGCCGGCTCGATCTTCCCGTCCGGTACGCTGAAGAATATGATGTCCGACGCCTCAGCGAGGTGGACGCCCGACGTGAACGCGGCGCTGCCCGTCAGCGCCGCGGCGGACGTAGCCGAGTCGCGGTTCAGGCTGAAATAGCCCGACAGGCTTACCTCGGCCCGGTTTTGCTCGGCGGCCCGCACGGCAATGTACTTGCCAAAGGACGTCCCCGCCTTGCCCGCGCCGATGAAGCCGACGCGTAGCGATTCCGTAGCCGCCCGCGTGGGCAGTTGCTCCGGGTTTCCCGATTGCCGGCTACCGCGATCCATCGGAGCCCTCCCTGAAACAGACGTCCGCGCTCATATTGTCGATCAAGCGGGTTTCCCCGAAGTACGCCGCCACGGCGAGGAGCGCTTTCCTCGTATCGCGCGTGACGTCCCCGAACGTGTCCGCATCCAATATCTCCGCGTAGTCGAGCCGCGCCAGAGCTTCCGCTTCGATGGCCGCGGCCATGGATTTTTTCGCAGAGTCGGCGGATGCTTCCTGATTCCCCTCTATTATTGCTCGCCCCTCCCCAAGCGCGCGGACAAGACAGCGCGCCGCCGCCCGTTCCCTTGCGGACAGGCGCGAGTTGCGCGAGCTCAGCGCAAGGCCGTCCGCTTCCCTCACGGTCGGGCGCCCTATTACTTGAATATCCATATCGAGATCACGCGCCATTTTTTTTATGGCAAAAAGCTGCTGGGCGTCTTTCTCCCCGAAATACGCGCGCGTCGGCTGCGCGATGTGAAAGAGCTTGCTCACGACCGTGAGGACGCCGCGAAAATGCCCGGGCCGGGCCGCGCCGCACATCTTTGTGAGGCATTCACCCTCCGCGTCAACGAACGTGGAGAAGCCGTCGGGGTACATCTCCCTCGCGGACGGCGCGAATACGAAGTCCGCGCCCGCCTCCCCGCAGAGCCTCAGATCCGAGTCGGGGGTCTGCGGGTACGCGTCAAGATCGGATCGGTCATCAAATTGGATTGGGTTGACGAATATGCTGACCACGGTGAGCCCGCGCTCCGGCCGCTGGTCTTCGGCCGAACAGGAAATGAGGCTCCCGTGCCCGCGATGGAGCGCCCCCATGGTCGGGACGAGCCCGATCGGGCGGCCCATAGCGCGCGCCGGCGCCAGCGCTTCCCTCAGGCCGCGTACGCGGTGAAATACCCTGACAGCCATAGGTCAATCCCGCGCCTCAGTCGCGAGGCCGACGCCGGGGTCGGCCGCGAAGCTGTGTTCCTCCGCGGGGAATGCGCCGCTCTTCGTTTCGCCGATATAGCTCGCGAAAGCCTCTTTTATGACAGAGCCCGCGTCCGCGAAGGTCTTGACGAAGCTCGGCTTCATGTCGCCGAAGAGGTTGAGCATATCCTGATAGACGAGCACCTGCCCGTCGCAGTATCGGCCCGCGCCTATGCCTATGGTCGGGATGTGGAGCGATTCGGTGATCAGCTTCGCGACCGACGCGGGTATGGCTTCGAGCACGACGGCGAAAGCGCCCGCTTCCTCCACGGCGCGCGCGTCCCTGACGAGCTCCCGCGCCGCGTCCTCCGACGTACCCTGTACCTTGAACCCTCCGAACACGTTGATGGACTGGGGCGTCAGCCCGATGTGCGCCATCACGGGGATGGACGCGCGCGTGATGGCGCTGATCTGCTCCGCCACGCCTGAGCCGCCCTCGAGCTTCACGGCCTGCGCGCCGCCCTCCTTGACGATGCGCCCCGCGTTCTCCACGGCCTGCGCCGCCGAAACCTGATAGGACATGAACGGCATATCCCCGACGACGAGCGCGTCCACCGCGCCGCGCGCGACCGCCTTCGTGTGGTGGATCATGTCCTCCATTGTAACGGAAAGGGTGTCCGGGTATCCCAGCATGACCATGCCGAGACTGTCGCCGACGAGCAGGCTGTTGATCCCCGCCTCGTCCATGAGCTTGGCCATCGAGTAGTCGTAACAGGTGAGCATCGTGATCTTGTCACCCTGTTCTTTTTGACGACGAAACGTAGCAACCGAGTTTTTCATAACTGCCTCCTTAGCTG
>JAISAI010000124.1 GCA_031266795.1 Eubacteriales Family XIII. Incertae Sedis bacterium | reverse complement strand
AGATCATCAGCCCATCGTCATATCTGTACAACGCGTGGCTCATGGAGAACTACGTCGGGCCGCAGATAACCGCGGGCGAGATCGACGCGTCCGAGAAGCCGCCGTCCAGCAACAATATACTCATGACATTTTTGCCGACGCTGCTCATGGTCGCTTTCCTCGTGTTTTTCATGTACATGATAATGAACAGCGGCGCGGGCGGCGGCGGCAAGGTCATGCAGTTCGGGCGCAGCAGGGCGCGTATCCACAAGGAAAGCGACGGCACGAAAGTCACGTTCGAGGATGTGGCGGGGCTCGACGAGGAAAAGGAGGAGTTGACGGAGGTCGTCGACTTCCTGAAAAACCCGAAGAAGTACAACGAGCTCGGCGCGCGCATACCCAAGGGCATACTGCTCGTGGGGCCTCCGGGCACGGGCAAGACGTATATATCGAAGGCCGCCGCGGGCGAGGCGGGCGTACCTTTCTTCACGATTTCCGGCTCGGACTTCGTCGAGATGTTCGTCGGCGTGGGCGCGTCGCGCGTCCGCGACCTGTTCGAGCAGGCGAAGAAAAGCTCGCCGTGCATCATATTCATCGACGAGATCGACGCCGTCGGCAGAAGGCGCGGCGCGGGGCTCGGCGGCGGGCACGACGAACGCGAGCAGACGCTGAACCAGCTGCTCGTCGAGATGGACGGCTTCGGCGAAAACTCCGGCATCGTCATCCTCGCGGCGACGAACAGGCCCGACATCCTCGACCCGGCGCTGCTCAGGCCGGGGCGTTTTGACAGGCAGGTCGTCATAGGCATCCCCGACATCAAGGGGCGCGAGGCCATATTCCGCGTACATTCGAAGAACAAGCCGCTCGACGACGAGGTCGACGCGAAGGTGCTCGCGCGCAGGACGCCGGGCTTCACGCCGGCGGATATAGAGAATATGCTGAACGAGGCGGCCCTTTTGACGGCGCGCCGCAACGGCCGCAAGATACGCATGGACGAGATCGAGACGGCGATCACGAAGGTCATAGCCGGCCCGGAGAAGAGGAGCCGCGTCATTTCGGACAAGGAGCGCAGGCTGACGGCGTTCCACGAGGCCGGCCACGCAGTGGTCGCGCACTCCCTGCCGAACACGGACCCCGTCCATCAGGTCACGATCATCCCGCACGGCATGGCCGGCGGCTTCACTATGACGCTCCCGAAGGAGGACAAATACTACGGTACGAAGACGGAAATGCAGGAGGAGATCGTGCATCTGCTCGGCGGCCGCGCGGCGGAGAAAGTGACGCTCGACGACATCAGCACGGGCGCGAGCAACGACATAATGCGCGCCACGGATATAGCGCGCAACATGGTGACGAAGTACGGCTTCAGCGACAGGCTGGGCCTCGTCAACTACAGCGAGGCGGACGAGGTCTTTCTCGGCAAGGACTTCACGACGCACAAGAACTATTCCGAGGAGATCGCTTCCGAGATCGACGTGGAGATCAAGTCCATCATCGACGAGGCGTTCAAGGCGGCCATGCGCATACTCACGGAGAACAAGGACAAGCTCAACACTATCGCCGAGGCCCTGCTCGAGATCGAGACGCTCGACGGCGAACAGTTCGAGGCGCTGTACACGGGCAAGCTCACGCTCGATGAGCTGCGCAGGCAGATAAAGAGCGAGGAGAAGGACATCAAGGCGAAGAACGACGCCGAGGCCGCGGAGACGGAGCAAATCATGAAGGAGGCCGAGCTCGCTGAGGGCGAGGACGACGACGTTGATGACGACGATGAGTTCGACGACGACGAGGACGGCGAAGCCGGCGCTCCTCCCGCAAAAGGCGGCGACGCGAACGGCGGCGAGACGGGATGGGTGGTCGACAGGCCCGGCCCGAAGGAAGCTGCGCCCGTAAGTACGGCCGGCGCGGGGAAGAAGCCCGCCCCGAAGCCCACGCATAAGGCCAAAGGGAAGGCGGCGAACGCGAAAGAGGGAGCGGACGCCGCCAAGAGCGGAGCGTCCGGGCCGGTAAAGAAAAAAGTAAAAAGAGCTCCTAAGCGTATAGATAAGGAAGATAATTGACCTATGGATAATGAGATGCTTGAGATTTTGAGAAAGCAGAAAGCCGGGATAGCTCTCGGCGGCGGCCAAGACCGCATAGACAAGCAACACGAGTCGGGCAAGCTCACGGCGCGCGAGCGCCTTCATTTGTTTTTTGACGAGGATACGTTCGTGGAGATCGACGTGTTCGTGTCGCACCGGTCGGGCAATTTCGATATGCCGAACGTGCGCGCGCCCGGCGACGGCGTCGTGTCCGGCTACGGCAATGTGGACGGCCGCCTCGTGTTCGCCTATGCGCAGGACTTCACGGTGCTCGGCGGCTCTCTCGGCGAATACCACGCGGAGAAGATCGTAAAGGCGCAGCGCATGGCCATGAAGATGGGCGCCCCGCTCGTCGGCATGAACGACAGCGGCGGCGCGCGCATACAGGAGGGCGTGAACGCGCTCTCGGGCTACGGCAAGATATTCTACAACAATACGATAGCGAGCGGC
>JAISAI010000141.1 GCA_031266795.1 Eubacteriales Family XIII. Incertae Sedis bacterium | reverse complement strand
TTTTTGAGAAGAGGGAGAAAACGGCAGGGCAACCCTAAAACATTGGTATCACTCCGTCTACCTTCCTTATCGTTTCCTCTCTATGCCTCATTCCTCGTGAATTGATGCGATTGTCCTGTTGCCTCAGACAAAAGCGCGTGAGGTTCCGGGTCAGACATCGGTATCGAATTTGACGACACTTTGCACTTTACACTTCCCGCAGTGTGGCTCCTGTTTTTTCTGAGATGTCCTTTAATATCCGCGCGTGGACTTTGCCTACCTCTTCGTCCGTGAGCGTGCGGTCTTTTGCCCGGTATACGAGGTTGAACGCGAGGCTCTTTTTCCCTTCCGCTATCTGCTCTCCTCGGTACACGTCGAAGAGCTTGACGCTTTCGAGGAGGCCGCCGCCGTTCGCGTAGGCGGCGCGCTCTATCTCAGAGGCCGCGACGTCCTCGTCCGCGAGCAGGGCTATGTCGAGCGTCGCCGCCGGATACCTCGGCAGCGGGCTGTATGCGCGCGTCATATCCGACGCGGATACCATGGCTTCAAAGTCGAGCTCGGCCGCGAACACGGGGACGCCTATGTCGTACCTTCGCGCCACATCCGGATGTATCTCGCCTATGCGCCCGAGCGTAATAGTGTCACCCCCGTGCGGCAGCTCTATGCGCGCGCAGCGCCCGGGATGCCACGACCCCGTATCCGGGTCGGAGGTATAGACGGCCCCGCTCACGCCGAGCTTCTCAAACACTACGTCCACGGCGCCCTTCAGGTCGTAAAACCCGCCGCCGCCGTAGAAGCCTATGGCGAGGGCAAGCCGCTCTTCCGGCAGCTCCGCCGCGGAGGGGCTGAATGTGTTGCCGATCTCGAACAGGCGCGCGCGCGCGTTCCCGCGGCTGTAGTTGCCCGCGAGCATGCCTGCCATATTCGGCAGCAGCATCGTGCGCATGACGCTGTTTTCCTCCCCGAGGGGATTTATGATCTTCACAAAATTTCTCTTGCCGGAACCCTCCGGCAGCATCACGTCGTCCGCGCTCTTTGGGGAAACGAAGCTGTACGTCTGTATCTCGCTGTAGCCCATGCCCACGAGCGCCGACCTCGTGAGTTCGCGCAGACGCCAGCTCGCGGGCGCCGTCGCTTCGGCGGCGTCGCGGTGGAGCGTGGAGGCGAGTTCGTTGTAGCCATAGACGCGCGCTATTTCCTCGACGAAATCTATCTCGGAGGTCAGGTCAAGCCGTACGTGGGGGGGCGTGGCCGTGAGTGTGGCGCCGCCCGCGCCGATATTCACGTCCATACCGAGCCTACGCAGCATATCCGACATATCGTCCGCGCTGATAGACGTGCCGAGCACGGCGTTCACGCGGCCGACGCGCACATCGATCGGCGCTACGTCTTTCTTGCCCGGATACCTATCTACCGCTCCGGGTACGACATCGCCCGCGCCCGTATCCGCTACGAGGGCGCACACGCGGTCCGCCGCGTCGCCGGAGAGCTCGGGCGAAACGCCCTTTTCAAAGCGCGACGAAGCCTCGCTCCTCAGCCCGAGGCGCTTCGAGGTGAGCCTGACGCTGTCCGCGCTGAAGCCTGCCGCCTCGACTATGATAGTCTGCGTATCGTCAACGATCTCGGAGTTGAGGCCGCCCATGACGCCCGCTATGGCTACGGGCTTTGACCTGTCGTTGATGAGCAGCATGTCGCCCGACAGTTCGCGCTCCTTGCCGTCGAGCGTCGTGAACGTCTCGCCGTCCTTTGCGGTATCTACGACGATCGCGCCACCGTCTATCTGCCTGACGTCAAACGCGTGTATGGGATGCCCGTATTCGAGCATGACGTAGTTCGTAATATCGACTATGTTGTTGATCGGCCTGACTCCCGCGAACATCAATCTCATCTGCATCCAAAACGGGCTGTCCGTTATTTTTACGCCATCACACACGCGGGCTACGTACCTCGGGCAGAGATCCGGCCTCTCTATGGCGACGTCTATGTGGTCGGACGCTTGCCCTCGCCCATCGGCCGGCCGGCCGGGCGCATCCTCGCGGGCGGCCGGGCGCGTGAGCTGCTTGCCGAACACGGCGGCGGCCTCGCGCGCCATGCCTATGATCGACAGGCAGTCGGGGCGGTTCGGCGTGATCTCGAAGTCTATGACCGTCTCGCCGAGCCCGAGCGCCTCTACTGCGTCAGCGCCGACCTCGAGGCCTTCCGGCAGTAGCCAGATGCCGTCGCGCATGTTCACGGGCACGACCTTCTCCTCGAAGCCGAGCTCTTGGGCCGAGCATATCATGCCGCACGACTCCGTGCCGCGCAGCTTCGTCTTTTTGATCTTGAAGCCTCCGGGCAGCACGGCGCCGGGCAGCGCGACGACGACTAAGGCGCCGGGCCGGCGCACGTTGTCCGCGCCGCACACGATCTGCAGCGTGCCGCCATCCGGGGACGCTCCGCCGACGTCGACGACGCACACGTTCAGATGATCCGAGTCCTTCATGCGCTCCGCCGACACGACGCGCCCTATGGCGACGCCGCTGACGCCGTCCGCGTAATGCTTTATCGTCTCGATGTTCGAGCCGGACATGACCATGCGCTCCGCGAACTCGTCAACGGATACCTCTATGTCCACGTATTCCTTCAGCCAACCGAGGGGTACTAACATTTTCAATCCTCCATTATATCCCCGCCGCCCTATGCGAATTCAACCCTATGCGAACTGCCCGATGAAGCGGACGTCGTTCTCGTAAAAAAGGCGGATGTCGTCTATGCCGTGCCCCAGCATGGCTATGCGCTCGACGCCCATGCCGAAGGCGAAGCCCGTGTATGTTTCCGTGTCGATCCCGCCCACCTTCAGGACGTTCGGGTGCACCATGCCGCAGCCGAGTATCTCTATCCAGCCGCTGCCCTTGCAGACGCGGCAGCCCGACCCGCCGCACACGAAGCACGACATATCCATCTCCGCGCTCGGCTCCGTGAACGGGAAGAAGTGCGGCCGGAACTTTGTGACGACATCGTCTCCGAACATGCGCTTCGCGAAGGCGTCGAGCGTGCCTTTGAGGTCGGCCATCGTCACGCCCTCGTCGACGAGCAGCCCTTCGACCTGATGGAACATCGGCGAGTGCGTCGCGTCCGGGGTGTCCGCGCGGAAGCAGCGCCCCGGCGAAATCACCTTGACGGGCGGCTCGCTGTCCATGAGCGTGCGGATCTGCACGGGCGAGGTCTGCGTGCGGAGCAGCGTATTCCCCGTGAGGTAAAATGTGTCCGTCAGGTCGCGCGACGGGTGGTTTGGCGCCGCGTTCAGCGCGTCGAAGTTGTTGAATACCGTCTCGGCCTCGGGCCCCTCCGTGACGCTGTAGCCGAGGCCCATGAATATGCGGGATATTTCGTCTATGGCCTGCGTGATGGGATGGAGCGCGCCGACCGGTATGTCCGCGCCCGGCTCCGTGACGTCTATGCGCTCCTTCATGAGCTTCCCGGCCTTCAAAGCGCGCGCGAGCGCCGCCTTGCCGTCGTTCACAAGCTCGCTTATCTCATGCTTGACCGCGTTGGCCTCCTTGCCGAACGCCTTGCGCTCCTCCGCCGGGACGCTGCCCATGGATTTCAGAAGCGCGGTGACCTCGCCGTTTTTGCCGAGGTATTTGATCCTCGCCGCCTCGAAATCCTGCTCCGCCTCCGCCTTCGAGAGCAGAGCTTTGGCCTCATTCAATATTTGCTCCGGTCTTTTATCCATCTGATCCCTCCTGTCTGCGCCTCTCATACATCACTATGCCCGCCGCGACCGCCGCGTTCAGCGACTCCGCGTTCTTCGTCATAGGGACCCTTATCGTGACGTCGGCCGCTTTGGCAAAACGGGGGTCGGCGCCGCCGCCCTCGTTGCCGACCACAAACGCCATGCGCCCCGTCATATCCGCTTCCCAGCAGAGCGACGCCCCGCCCGCGTCCAGCAGAGCGACGCGATAGCCCTCAGGCCTCAGCGTCCCCAAGGCCTCATCTGGATCGCCCACCTCATATACGGGTAGGCGGAACAGCGCGCCCGCCGAGGCCCTGACTGCCTTTGGGGAAAACGGGTCGGCTGTCCCCTTGACGCACAGCACCCCGTCAAAGCCTATGGCGCCCGCCGTACGGATGAGCGCGCCTACGTTGCCGGGATCCTGCAATCTGTCCAAGACGAGCAGGGCGTCGCCGCGCGCAGCCGTAGCGTAGCTCGGTTTCCTCGCGACGGCGATCACGCTTTTCGGCGTCGCCGCGTCCGCTATGCCGTCGAATATGTTTTCCGAAAGCGCGATAATGTCGATGCCGCGCGGCGGGGAATCGCTGCCCTGCGGCCCGTCCGCGCGCGGCCGCGCGAATCCCCGTATCGCTTCGAGCGCCCTCTCCATCTCTCCGTCCGCGTCGGCGCCGCGCAGGAAGACGCGTTCGATCTCTATCCCCGACCGCGCGGCCTCCTCTATAAGAATGAAGCCTTCAATAAGGAAGGCGCCATCCGTATCTCGTCCTTTTTTCTGAAGCAGTTTGCGCGCGCGCTTTACCGCCGCGTTCGCGCCTGACGTTATGTACTTCAATCTTTTCTCAGGAAGTCGGGCACGGTGAAGTCGTTCGCTCCCCCGCCGTCTGTTCCGTAAAGCCCGTCGCTCATAGACTCCTGGTCGGGGTCGGTGTCACTGTCGAAGAAGCCAAATCTTTTGGACTCCTCGTCATCATAATCGTTTTCGTCGTCAAGCTGCTCCCCGGACGGCGTATCATTCGCGTGGCTGTCGCTTTCATCATCTTGTTTTTGCCGGATCGGATCCACGGGCTTACCGGGCGCAGGGGGCTTTAAGTCGAGCTGTTCGCCCTGCCTCTGCTCAAACCCGGTAGCGATGACCGTGACATTGATCTCATTTTCCATATTCTCGTAAACCGCAGTGCCGAAGATGAGGATCACGTCCTTGTCGGCGGCCTGCTCTATCTGCTCGGCGGCCTCGTTGACATGGAGGAGGCTGAGGTCGCGGCCGCCCGTCACATTCAGAAGTATGGCCTGGGCCCCGTTGATGGACGTTTCCAAAAGCGGGTTCTCTATGGCCGCTTTCACCGCTTCGGCGACCATGTCGTCGCCCTTGCCGTGGCCTATCCCCATATGCGCCATGCCGCGGTTCGCCATGACCGTTTTGACGTCGGCAAAGTCCACGTTGATAATCCCCGACTGCGTGATAATGTCTGTGATCGCCTGTACGCCCTGCCGCAGTACCTCGTTGGCGAGTTTGAAAGACTCCTCTATCGTGGTGCTCTTGTCTATCACAAGCAGCAACTTGTCGTTCGGCACGACGACGAGGGCGTCGACAAAATCATGCAGATAACCGATCCCCAGCTCAGCGTTGTCCCGGCATTTTTTCCCCTCGAAGCTGAAAGGCTTTGTCACGACGCCGACCGTGAGTATGCCGAGGTCGCGCGATAGCTTGGCCACTATCGGCGCGGCGCCCGTGCCCGTGCCGCCGCCCATGCCGGCCGTCACGAATATCATATCGGCGCCTTTGATGGCCTCTTCGATCTCCTGGATGTTTTCCTCAGCCGAGGCTTGCCCTTTCTCAGGGTTGCGCCCCGCTCCGAGCCCACCCGTGACCTTTTCGCCTATAGGTATCTTTATATCGGCCTTTGACCCCTCGAGGTCCTGCAAATCCGTGTTTATTGCCGCGAACTCGACTCCTTTGAGCCCGGATTCTATCATCCAATTCACAGCGTTGCCGCCGCCGCCGCCTATGCCGACGACGATGATCCTCGCCGGGACGCTATCATTTGGTTCGAATTGCAGCATTTTGCCAGTCCCTCCTTATTTCACGCGACCACTATCGAAACATGGTACTGATTATACCACAACGATTGCGAACGTGTGACATTTTTATTACATTTATCATAAACAGGATGTATGAACAGTACGCTTTAATATTATCCGAGCTCCGCAAGGCAATTCGTGTACACTTTCTGCACGTCGTCCTGCTCCTCAAGCGCGTCGATGAGCTTCATGAGCGAATTCCTCTCGCCGTCGGTCTTGGGCTCGGCCTCTATGTTCGCGACCTGCTCTATATCGGCTTCCGCAAGCTCATAGCCGCCCGCGCGCAAGGCGTCGGCCACCGTGTGGAAATCCTCGGTCGCGGTGATTATCTCGTAAAATTCGTCGTCGCTCTTGAAGTCGTCAGCGCCTGCGTCGAGGGCCGCCTCCATGAGCGCGTCCTCATCGACGCCGCCGGCCTTCTCTATGAGAATGACGCCTTTGCGCTCGAACATGTAGGCGACGCAGCCGGGTACGCCGAGGTTGCCGTTGTGCTTGTCAAATATATGCTTGACGGCGGAATTCGTGCGGTTTTTGTTGTCAGTCAGCACGTCGACGACTACGGCCACGCCTCCCGCGCCATAGCCCTCATACGAGATTTCTTCGTAGGTTTCCCCCTCGAGCTCGCCCGTGCCTTTTTTGATGGCCTGCGTGATCTTGTCCTTGGGCAGGTTGATGCCCTTGGCGCGCTCTATGGCGTTTTTCAGCGACGCGTTATAATCAGGGTCGCCCCCGCCTTTCGCCGCCATCATGATGGCCCTCGCGTGTTTCGTAAAAAGCGCTCCCCGCTTCGCATCCTGCGCCGCCTTGCGACCCGCTATAGTACCGTGCCTTCCCATGACCTGCCTACTCCTTTTCTCTCTACTCTGAGTTCACATCGGGGCTCCCGCGCGGATGAATTCCCATCCGAAGGGTTTTTAAGCTCCGAAATTTATCGCGGTGCGGCGCAAAGGCCAATACCGCTAAAAAACATTTTACCATACGGCGCTATCGCCGTCCACGAAAAGGGGCTTTGGATATTCAGATTCTCGCGATTTTCGCCATGCACAGATCAATATCTTCCGCATCCGGGATGGCGTCGATCGCACCCGGGGCTGTGGTAACAAGCGATCCGACCGCGTTTGCCACGTCAAGAGTATGAGTGAGTTCCTCCTCCGTCAGTTCATCGAGACGTTTACCCAACCCGAGAACGCTGTGGAGGACGCCTCCGAGGAACGCGTCTCCGGCGCCGGTGGTATCGACAGTCTTCACGTCATAGGCGCGCGACGCTACCGTGAGATCTCCCAATCTGCACACGCATCCCCTTTCCGCGCATGTGATAAGTATCATGTCCACGCCGTATTTTTCGGAGATAATATCAAATATTTTTTCATGGTCTCGCTGCCCGAAGAAAAACTCTCCTTCCTCCTCCGATATTTTGAGAATGTTCGCATACCGCATCGCGTCCGACATCAATGTCTTCGCTTCGCTCATCGAGCCCCATAACGACTCTCTCAGATTCGGGTCGTATGAGATGACGCTGCCGTTCTTTTTCGCGGATTCGACGGTCGAAAACACCGAGTCGCGCAGCGGTCCCTTCGTAAGTGAAACGCCGCCGAAGTGAACGTACTTCGCCGGCATCGATATGTTCAATTCGCGTACATCATCTTCCGAAAGATCCGTATCCGCCGTACCCGTGCGATAAAATCCGAAACTGCGGTCCCCTTTGGAATCGTGAGCGACAAGCGCCAGTGTGGTAGGCAATGCGTCGCTGACCTTTACGAGTGTCGTATCGACGCCGCAGGACCGTAGCGTTTCCATGCAGTGTTCGCCCATGGCGTCACGCCCCACCTTACCGACAAAGGCTGTCGGATGGCCTAGTTTGGCCGTGACGCAAGCGACATTCGCGGCGCTTCCGCCGGCCTTCGCCTCAAATACCCGGGCATCCTGCAGCCCCCTGCCCGTATAGGGCATCAAGTCAACGAGTATTTCACCTATGCTGAGTATTTCGTACATGATTTCATATCTCCGGGTGAAGCTTCCGCTTCGTCACAACGGTATTCCTCCGCTTTGCTCGCGCCGCAAATCCGGCTGCCGCCATCAATGGACGCGAATCAGGACCTTACCTCCGGCGCGCAACGACGGGTCTTCAAACGCTTTTATCGCGTCGTCGAGACTGAATATATTACCCGCCAAAGACGTCACGTCTATCTTGCCCGACTCTATCAACGCCACCGCGCGTTCAAACGTGTACGGGTTTATGAAGGACGACGTCAATTTTAGTTCTTTCTTAAAAATATCGTCCG
>JAISAI010000084.1 GCA_031266795.1 Eubacteriales Family XIII. Incertae Sedis bacterium | reverse complement strand
CGGCGTATGCGCGAGCATATCGAGCGACTTTGCGTCGCCGTAGTGCAGCGCCTTCGCGCTCACCATTTCCGAATACACCAAAGCCGCGCCCCGCTCCGCGCACAGACGCCTGAACACATCGTCCGTTATGCCCGCCATAGGCGCAAGGATGAACGGATTCTTCAATTTCGGAAATTCAGCCATAAGCATGTGGGAAGCCAAAACGTTATCTAAAACCCCGTCGATACGGCGCCGCGCGCGTCAGGCTCTCGCAAAACCCCCGGCGGCGCTACTTCTTGTTCTTCTCATAGATAAAACTGAGCCCTTCGAGCGTCAGCATCTTGTCCACGTGGTCGATGCAGCCCACGCCGTCAGCCATCAATGTCGCCACGCCGCCCGTCGCGACGACCTTCACCGGTTTGCCGCCGCAGTAGTCCGACAGCTCCTTCTTCATGCGCCCGCACAGATACTCGATCATGCCCATGTGGCCGTACACGAGGCCCGACTGCATGCTCTCGCTCGTGTTCTTGCATATCGTCACGCCCGGTTCCTCGAGCTCCACCCTCGGCAGCTTCGCCGTCTTCTCGAACAGGGCCTCCGAGCTGATCTTCAGCCCCGGCGCTATGGAGCCGCCGAGATATTCCCAGCTGTCCGACACCGCGCAGAACGTCGTCGCCGTCCCGAGGTCGATGATGACGAGCGGCCCCCCGTACTTCGACAGGGCCGCCACCGCGTTCACGATGCGGTCAGCGCCCACCTGCCCCGGGTTGTCGTACTTCACGATGAGCCCCGTCTTGATGCCCGGCCCGACGACGAGCGCGCGCGAGTTGAAATACTTTGTGGACATATGCTGGAGCGTGTACAGCACGGAGGGCACGACCGTCGAGACGATCACGTCGTCCACGTCCCCCGGGTTGAGCCCCTCGTAGGCGAACAGCTGGTTTATCATCATGCCGTACTCGTCCGCGCTGCGCGAGACCATCGTCTCCATGCGCCAGTTCTGCAAGAGCTCGCCGCCCTCGAACACGCCGAGGACGATATTCGTATTTCCCACGTCAAACGCGAGCAGCATAGCCTCTCTCTTTCATGTAATGCGAACGCACGGCGTCAGTTCAGCGAGACGAGTCCGTCGCCCGCGTTGACCTGCGCCCCCTTGGACGTCAGTATCGCGTCGACCGTGCCGGCCTGAGGCGCGACGATCTCGTTCTCCATCTTCATAGCTTCGAGGATGAGCAGCGTATCGCCGGAACTGACGGCCTGTCCGGGCGCCACCTTTATATCCAATATCGTGCCCGGCATCGGCGCCTCGACGACGGATGCGCCAGCGGAAGCCGCGCCCTCCGGGGCGGGAGCAGGCGCCGGAGCGGACGCCGCTACCGGAGCGGCGGGAGCGGCAGCCGGGGCGGGCGCCGCCGCTGGAGCAGCGGGAGCCGGCGCCGGAGCGGCTGACGCCACGAACGGGACGCCGCCCGCCTCCTCTACTTCGACCGCGTAGGTCGTGCCGTTGACCGTGATATTATACTTCTTGCCCATATTCATTGCCTCCTTAGAATCTCCGTGTATCTATCTGTTCCCTGTTGCCCATGACGCCCCACGCGGGGACGACGCCGGCGGCTCTGTTGATCTTTCTGACGCGCGGCCCGCTCACCGCGCCGCCGTCCCCATAAGCCGCTATCGCGGCGGCGATCACGGCGACGAGCTCGCCATCGTCCGAATCAGAAGCCCTTACGGCGGCGCTCAGCACCGCGATGAGCTCTTCGTCCTTCGCACTGGCGCTCAGCGCCGCAACGGACGCTTCATCCTTCGCGGCGGCAGCGGTAGTATTACTTTTATTTTTCTTGAAAAAAAACACGGCGGCCTCCTTACAGCGGGATGTTCCCGTGCTTCTTTGCGGGCAGGCTCTCGCGCTTCGATTCGAGCATGTCGAACGCGCTGATGAGGCGCGACCTCGACTGCGCGGGCTCGACGATGTCCTCGACGTAGCCCATCTCGGCCGCGCGGTACGGGTTGTTGAACTTCTCCTCGTACTCGGCGACTTTCTCCGCGCGCTTCGCGACGGGGTCGTCCGCGTCCTTGATGTCCTTACGAAACACGATGTTCGCCGCGCCGTCCGCGCCCATGACCGCGATCTGCGCCGACGGCCACGCGAGCACGAGGTCGGCGCCGAGCTCCTTGTTGCACATGGCAATGTACGCGCCGCCGTAGGCCTTGCGCAGTATCATAGTGACCTTCGGCACGGTGGCCTCGCAGTACGCGTAGAGCAGCTTCGCGCCGTGGCGGATGATGCCGCCCGTCTCCTGATCGACGCCGGGCAGGAATCCCGGCACGTCGACGATGTTCAGCAGCGGGATATTGAACGCGTCGCAGCGCCTGACGAAGCGCGCGGCCTTGTCCGAAGCGTTGATGTCGAGACAGCCGGCCGCGACCTTCGGCTGGTTCGCGATGACGCCCACGGTGTTGCCCGCGAGCCTGATGAAGCACGTGGCTATGTTCTTCGCGTAGTGCTCGGCGACATCGAGGCACTTGCCGTCGTCGGCTATCGCCTTTATGATCTCATAGACGTCGTAGCCCTTGTTCGGGTTGTCCGGTATGATGTCGTTCAGCTCGGGGATCAGGCGGTTCACGTCGTCGGGCGTCGGGCGGTTTGGCGCGGCCTCGAGATTGTTTGACGGCAGGTACGAGAGCAGGTCTTTCACGCGGGATAGCGTGTCCTCGTCGTCCTTGCCGATGAAGTGCGCGACGCCGCTCACGCTGTTGTGCGTCATGGCGCCGCCGAGCTTCTCGGCTGAGACGTCCTCTCCCGTGACGGCCTTTATGACCTGCGGCCCCGTGATGAACATCTGGCTCGTGCCGTCTACCATGAATATGAAGTCCGTGATCGCGGGGCTGTACACCGCGCCCCCCGCGCACGGGCCCATGATGACCGAAATCTGCGGGACGACGCCGCTCGCTATCGTATTGTTGTAGAATATCTTGCCGTAGCCCGAGAGCGCGTTCACGCCCTCCTGTATGCGCGCGCCGCCGCTGTCGTTCATGCCGACGAGCGGGGCGCCCATCTTCA
>JAISAI010000030.1 GCA_031266795.1 Eubacteriales Family XIII. Incertae Sedis bacterium | reverse complement strand
GAAAAAAGCCTGGGGAACTCCAGACTTGCATTCTTTGTTTTTCGTTGAAAATACTATTTTTCAGATAGGTGCATACCTATTCTGCGTCTCTCTTTATTTTCTTTCTTACGATTGCCCTGCCGGATTCGCCGATGGATTTTGTACATATCGCGTCCTAAATGATGCATAAAGGGATGAAATGTAATATAATCTCTTATGCGGTATGTGGACTGGATTTCTCAGCGCTTGATTATGGTAGGATAGATAGTATGAGTGACGGATTCAACAACGATTCCATGTTGGAACTATATTTGTTTGAGGCTACGGCCCTGCTCGAGGGCCTCGATAGCATCCTGCTTGAGGCGGAACGCGCGCGTACGCTCGGAACGGACGAGATCAATGAGATATTTCGCATAATGCACACGATCAAGGGCTCGTCCGCCATGATGGCATTCGACACTATCGCGGATGTCGCCCACCGTATGGAGGATATATTCGCGGCTGTCCGGGAGAACGGATTGGAGGACTCGAATTTCGACGGGCTCTTCGATCTCGTGCTGCGGGCTTCCGAATTCCTCGGGAATGAAGTCACGAAGATACAGGAGGGGTCGGCCCTCTTGGGGGGCGCTCCTGAACTGATAAAGGGGCTCGAGGATTTCGAGGGGCTGTTGCGCGCATCCGGCGCGCCCCCCGGCCCGAAGCCCGATCTCGGGCGTATGCTCGGCGCGCCGCCTACGGATGAACGGCGCCCCGCCCCCGCGCCTTTGAGGGCTCCTGAGCCTGTGGCAATGCGGCCCGTGATAAGCGACAGGCCTCCTCTTGCCCCCGGCCCGGCCGATATGCCTGTCGCTCCGGAGGGCGGCCGTATGCTCGGCGTCGAGCCCGCCGCTGCCCCGAATGCGCGGGCGGCGCGTCCGCCCGTACCGGAGCCGAGGCTGCGTCAGGCTACGGACTACGCGCCGGGCGGCGGGAACACGGTATACCTGCATGTGTATTTCAACGAGGGCGCGCGTATGGAGAACATCCGCGCCTTCATGCTCGCCAACAAGCTGTCGGAGTTCGGGAAAGTGAACAGAACGCTCCCCTCCGATCTCGAGGATAACAGCGAGGCAGCCGACTCTATCATCGAAAACGGGTTTTATGTCAGCTTTACGAGCAATATGTTTCGCGAACAGATAGAGGCTGTGGCGAAAGGCACGCTGTCCGTCGAGTCTGTGTCTTTCGTCAGGAAGATGCCCGATGATGACGGGCCCGCCGCCGCGCCGGGCCCTGCCCCCTCTCCCGAAACCCCTGCGCGGGAGACTGGACTGGCGCCCGCCACCCCTCCCGCCCCGGAGCCAGCCGCCTCACCCACACAGTGGATTTTGCTGGAGCCGGGCATTCAGACCCCGGTCTACTCTACGCCCGAAGCGCCTTCCGGAGCGCGTCCGCCCGACGCCGCGCCTACCATTTTCGCGACGCCGGAGGCTTTCCCGCAGGCGGACTCGGCGCCCCCCCGCGCGGCGCTCGATACAAGCGCGAGCGTTCACCTGCCGGCGCCTGTCAAGCAGAATATCATCAGCGTCGACCTGAAAAAGCTCGACTCCCTGATGGATCTCGTCGGCGAGATCGTCATCAACGAGTCCATGGTCACGGAAAACCCGGATCTGTCCGGCCTCAATGGGCCGCAGCTCGAAAATTTCAATAAGGCGGCGCGGCGCCTGAACAAGCTGACGGACGCTCTGCAAGACTCCGTCATGTCCGTCCGCATGGCGCCGATACGCTCCACGTTCCAACGCATGAGGAGAGGCGTCCGCGACATGGGCAAGCGCCTCGGGAAGAATGTCGAGCTCGTGCTCGCCGGGGAAAATACCGAGGTGGACAAGACTGTGCTCGACGCTATCGGCGAC
This sequence comes from Eubacteriales Family XIII. Incertae Sedis bacterium, assembly GCA_031266795.1. Lineage (GTDB taxonomy): Bacteria > Bacillota > Clostridia > Peptostreptococcales > Anaerovoracaceae > JAIRPC01. Next base: position 21,401 of record JAISAI010000030.1, on the reverse strand, counting down.
CCTGTCATGCACCTTGTACGCAACGCGGTGGACCACGCGATAGAGACGCCTGGGGAGAGGGAGGCCGCGGGGAAAAGCCCGACGGGGCACGTGACCCTGTCGGCACAGAACGTCGGGGGGGAGGTCATCATATCCGTGAGCGACGACGGGGGCGGCCTCGACAGGGAGAGGATACTCGCGAAAGCGGAGAGCAAGGGGCTGCTGAAAAAAGCCGCGTCCGAATACACGGATATTGAGATAGACAATCTGCTCACGGCGCCGGGGTTTTCGACTAAGGACGACATCTCAGAGTATTCCGGCAGGGGCGTTGGGCTCGACGTCGTCAAGATGAATGTGGAACGGCTCGGCGGCACGGTCATCATCGAGAGCGTCCGCGGCGTGGGGACGAACGTGCTCATGAAGATACCGCTCACGCTCGCGATCATCGACTGCATGGCGGTCAGGGTCGGCGAAGAGATTTACGCCATCCCCATAGGCAATATCCGTGAGTCGTTCAAGCCGTCCGCGGGCCGGTTCATCGTGGACCCGAACGGGAACGAGATGATGATGCTGCGCGGCACGGTGTATCCCATCGTGAGGCTGTACGGCAAGCTCGGCATCGGCGGCGCCGTGAAAAACCTGGACGAAGGGATCCTCATTCTCGCGGATTCCACAGATCATAGGGGCTGTCTTCTCGCGGACGAGATCATAGGGAAATTCCAAGTGGTCGTCAAGGGCATTCCCGCGTATCTCAAAGAATACGGCGTGAAGTCAGCCGGCGTTTCAGGATGTACAATAATGGGCAACGGCGACGTCAGCCTGATTCTCGATGTAAAGGAATTGCTATCATGACTACTCTGACCGACGCGGAATTTCACGAAATCACAAGCTACATCAACCGCAACTACGGGGTGAGCCTAGAAAAGAAACGTATGCTCATTGAGGGGCGTCTGGGCAGCTACATCCATTCGCTCGGCTTTGACAACTATCACGACTATTTCGAATACGCGAAGAACGATCCGACGAACAGGGAGGCGTCGAATCTCCTGAACCGGCTCACGACGAACCATACGTTTTTCCTGCGCGAGGAGAAGCACTTCGAGGTTTATTACGCGACGGTGCTGCCGTGGATCGCAGACGGGATGAGCGACCGCGACCTGCGCGTGTGGAGCGCCGGGTGCTCGTCGGGGCAGGAGCCGTACACGCTCTCCATCGTGACGCTGAACTTCCTGCAGGAGCGCGGGCTCAGCTGGGACTCCGTCATCCTCGCGACGGACATATCGGAAAGCGCCCTTGAGTACGGGAGCCGGGGGGTATATCCGGCGGACGAGCTTGAAACGCTGCCGAGCGCGTGGAGGGACAAGTGGTTCGAAAAGGTGGACGGGGGCTGTTTTCGCGTAAATAAAACGCTGCGCGACAGCGTGGCTTTTAAGAAGTTCAATCTGCTTGATGAGTTTGGGATGAAGCGGCCATTCCACGTCATCATGTGCAGGAACGTCATGATATACTTCAACAGCGATACGAGGGAGCGTCTTGTCGCAAAGTTTTTCGACGCGCTCAGGCCCGGCGGCTATCTTTTCATCGGGCACTCGGAATCGCTCTCAGCGATCGAGAACAAATTCGAGTACGTCAGGCCCTCGGTGTATAGAAAACCACTTTAATCGAAACTACTAAACGGTCGCGATAGTTTTGATGCAGTCCGGGTCCAAGTCAGATTTTGGCTCCCCGGAGCGTACTCAGAGGTACGTGAGGAAGCCAAAATCTGACTTGGGTCCCGGAATGCGCAAAAATAGCGTGATCGTTTAGTAGTAACCTTATATGAGTTGTTTTTTCTGGTTTACTCGGCCCGTCTCCATCGCGTCCAACGACTCCAAGGCGCGGCCTGTGCCTACGGCTACGCACGACTTCGGATCCTCCGCTATGAGTACGTCTATGCCCGTGCGCTTCTTGATGCGCCGGTCTATGCCGTTCATGAGCGCGCCGCCGCCCGTGATGACGATGCCCGTGTTCGATATGTCGGCCGCGAGCTCGGGCGGCGTCTTTTCGAGCACCTGCGCCACGGTGTCGCAGACGGTCGTCAGCGGCTGGTCGAGCGCCTCGAGCATCTCCTCCGACGTGACGTCTATGTGCTTTGGCAGCCCCGTCACGAGGTCGCGGCCGCCGCAGTCAAAGGCGACGGACTGCTCGCGCGGGAACGCCGTCCCTATCATTATCTTCATCTGTTCGGCCGTACGCTCGCCGATGAACAGCTTGTGCTCCTTGCGCATGTAGTTGATGATGGAATCGTCCATGCTGTCGCCCGCGACCTTGACGGACATGCTCGTGACTATCGTGCCGAGCGAGATGACGGCCACGTCGGACGTGCCGCCGCCTATGTCCACGACCATGCGGCCATCCGGCCCCGTGATGTCGAGGCCCGCGCCGATGGACGCGGCTATGGGCTCCTCTATGAGGAACACCGACTTCCCGCCGGCTTGGGTGGACGCCTCTATGACCGCCCTCTTTTCAACCTCCGTGACCCCGGACGGGACGCAGATCATGATGCGCGGCTTGAAGAAGCGGCTTGAGCCGACGCTCCTGTTTATAAAGTATTTCAACATGCGCTCCGTGATGTCGTAGTCCGAAATGACGCCGTCGCGCAGCGGCCTGATGGCCACGATGTTGCCCGGCGTCCTCGCGAGCATCTCCTTGGCCTTCGCGCCGACAGCGATGATCGCGCCCGTATCCTCGTTCACCGCCACGACGGACGGCTCGTTCAAAACTATTCCCCTGCCCTTTATATATACCAGTACGTTGGCCGTACCGAGGTCAATGCCCACATCGTTTTTTAAGGCCAAGACGCCGCTCCTTCCTGACTGTCTTAAACACGGGAGGATAACCCTCCCGTGCGTCTATTACACAAAATATTATTATACAGGGAAACATACGCGCATTCAAGGAGCAGTAAGCCTTATATTGCTTTATCCTCCACCTCCGCCGTCAGCTTCGCTATGAGCGCGTCCGCCGTGAATTCGCCGATCTCTCCCTCTTTCGACGAGCGCACGGGCAGATCCGCGCCGCCCGCTTCCTTCTCGCCCACTACGACTAGGTACGAGTCGCGCGCGCCTCTGGCCTCCCTTATCTTGTAGCCTATCTTCTCGTTGCGGTCGTCGACCTTCACGCGCAGCCCCGCGTCCGCGAACTTCTGCGCGAGCCCGTGCGCGAACGGGCCGTACTGCTCCGTGACCGTGAGTATATTCAGCTGCACGGGCGCGAGCCACAGCGGGAATTTGCCCGCGAAATGCTCCGTCAGTATGCCTATGAAGCGCTCTATGCTGCCGAATATCGCGCGGTGGATCAGGTGCGGTATGTGCTTGTCCCCGTCCGTCCCGACGTAGGTGACGCCAAAGCGCTCCGGCATCTGGAAATCGAGCTGTATAGTGCCGCATTGCCACGTCCTGCCGATGCTGTCTTTCAGGTGGAAGTCGATCTTCGGGCCGTAGAACGCGCCGTCGCCCTCGTTGATCACATACTCGACCCCCTTCCTCTCCGTAGCGGATATGAGGGCAGCCGTGGCCCTGTCCCAATCTGTTATATCACCCATGGAATCCTCGGGCCTCGTGGAAATCTCGACGTGGTAGTCAAAACCGAACAGCTTGTAGATGTAGTCCGTGAACTCTATGACCTTCACGATCTCGTCCTCTGTCTGCTCCGGCAGCATGAAGATGTGGCCGTCGTCCTGCGTGAACGTGCGCACGCGCATGAGGCCGTGCAGCGCGCCCGACAGCTCGTGGCGGTGCACCTGGCCGAGCTCGGCGAACCTGACGGGCAGGTCGCGGTAGCTGTACATCCTGTTCCCGTACACGAGCATGGCGCCCGGGCAGTTCATCGGCTTGATCGCGTAGTCCGCGTCGTCGATGCGCGTGAAATACATATTCTCCTTGTAATGGTCCCAGTGGCCGGACGTGTGCCACAGATCCTCGTTCAGGATGAGCGGCGTCTTGATCTCCGTGTAGCCGCGCTTCATGTGCTCCTCGCGCCAGAAGCTCTCGAGTTCGTTCCTTATTATCATGCCGTTCGGCAGGAAGAACGGGAAGCCGGGGCCCTCATCGCTGAGGATGAACAGGTTCATCTCCTTGCCTATCCTGCGGTGGTCGCGCTTTTTCGCCTCCTCGACGCGCGCGATGTAGGCGTCGAGCGCCTCGCGGTCCTGCCACGCCGTGCCGTAGACGCGCTGGAGCATCTTGTTGTTCGAGTCGCCGCGCCAGTAGGAGCCGGCCACGCTCAGCAGCTTCACAGCCCCAACCTGCCCCGTCGAATCGAGGTGCGGGCCGCGGCACAGATCCGTGAATTCGCCCTGCTTGTAAAATGAAATCGGCTCGCCGTCCGGCAGCGCCTCTATGAGCTCGCGCTTGTAGGGCTCGTGGTTTTCGTCGGCCCATTTCAGGGCTTCCTCGCGCGAGGCGTCATGGCGTTCGAGCGGGTAGTTTGCCTTTATGATGTGCTTCATCTCTTTCGATAGGGGCTTAAAATCCTCCTCAGTGAGTTTGTGCTCCATATCGAAGTCGTAATAAAACCCGTTCTCGATGGCGGGGCCTATCGCGAGTTTTGCGTCGGGCCAGAGCCTTTTGACGGCCTGCGCCATGATGTGCGACGCGGTGTGGCGGTACGCCTCGCGTACCTCCGGGTTGTCGAAATCAAGTTTTTCTTTGGACATATTCTCTCCTCTTTCTATATTTTTTAGTATACCATATAATGATAGATGATATGAAACGCGATATACTGACAAAACTTAAAAGAGAGAGCGTGCTTGACATCCTTGCGGAGGCTTATCCCGAGGCGGAGGAAACACTGATTAAGGATATGTCGCCGGATTCGCCGATGGATTTGACGCATATCGCAGGGAAAAAACGCAGTGATACTGGTGGTATCGCGAGGCTTTTTCCCGAAGAGATGCGCCAAATCGGCGGTGAATACGCGCGGCATAGCCTTAATCAGCGTTTCCCTAAATGCGCGCTCGACCATGTGGACGTGTTCCAGCTGCTCGTGGCCGTCGTGCTGTCCGCTCAGACTACGGACGTGAGCGTGAACAAGGTCAGCCCCGAGCTGTTCACGCGCTGGCCCGACGCGGCGGCGCTCGCCGGCGCGAATCAGGACGACGTGGCGTCCGTGATACGCACGATCGGCATGTACCGCACGAAGTCCTCAAACATCATCCGCCTCGCGAGGATGCTGCTCGAGGAATACGGCGGGGACGTGCCGCAGGACAGGGAAAAGCTCATGGCATTGCCGGGCGTCGGGCGCAAGACGGCGAACGTCGTGCTCGCCGTGGGCTTCGGCGAGCAGCGCATCGCCGTAGACACGCACGTGTTCCGCGTAGCGAACCGCATCGGGCTCTGCAAGGCGCCGGATGTCCTGAAAACAGAGCTCGCGCTCATGGAGAACCTTCCCGAATGCCGCTGGTCGGAGGCGCACCACAGCCTGATCTGGCACGGCCGACGCGTGTGCCATGCAAGGAAGCCGGATTGTGAGGGATGCCCAGTGGACGCACTATGCCTATATGTTCGAAATAGGTCACTACGCAACGGTAGTCAATAATCGTTACGGTTCACACCCACCTCGTCATTGCGGCCTCTGAGCCGCAATCTTGGAATCGCGTTACAATGAGATTCCGGGTCAAACCCGAAATGACAGTAGTTTGTCACACACCATTGAGTAGTAATCAAAAAATCTCAAAAAAACTTCTGCATAGGTCTTGACATCCTGTAATATTATGGTATAATCCATTTATTGTAATCGAAAACATTAAATGCTTTTGATTATAGTAGATGGATATATTGATATTTGATTGAAATTGTGAAGGCGCGACATATGGCTACATCATCTAAATTAAGGAGGTTCTCGGGGGTTTTGCTGATACTCGTCGCCGTGGCGGGCCTCGTGCTGTGGGAGGCTAAGGGGCGCGAGCTCGTGCTCATGACCGAGGTGTGCGCGGCAGCGACGGACATCAAACAGGGCGAGGCCTTGGAGGCTTCTCTGTTTAACGTCGTGCCTGTGCCGCGGGGCTCTCTCGTACGCGGGGCGGTCGCCCCTGACGAGCTTGGCTCGCTGAACGGCGCCGTGGCTGCGTCGTTTATCCCCGAGGGCGCCGCGCTGTCGTCCGCCTACATCGTGACGCCGGACGCGGCCGCGCGCGCGAACGACTCGTACTTCACAATAGACGGCTCATGGATATATATGTGCTCGAGCGCCCTGCGCCGGGGTGATAAGGCCGAAATAATAAGTGCCGACGGCGCAAAAAACTTCGGCGTCTTTGATGTTGGATTCGTCAAGGGCGCCGATAGTGAGGAGGTCAGGGAAACGGCCGGCGGCGGCGCGGGTTTCGGAGGGGCTGACGCGGAATCTCGCGTTGACGCCACATCCCCAATCGATCATGTCGAAATAGTCACGCAGCTCCGCACGTACCTCGCCATAAAAAAATATGCCGAGTCCGTTTCCGGGCCTTCTCTCATTCTCGTCGGAAAAGGGATAGTGAAATGAAGAACGCGGGACCGGCGATCCGGCCGCAAGGGGGAGGAATATGAAGTTTCCGGAATTGTGCGAGGCGGTCGGCGACGAACTGCTTCGTGAGTGGAACGAGTCGGACGGGCCGGTAAGCAATCCCGTCGAGTTTCAAAAGCGGGCCATCATGGGTTACGAGCCTGAGGTGGGCGATATGCAGAAGCGCATCTCTGAGATCGTCTCGGCGCGGGGCCTGTCGGCGGATATACCTGCCTGGTACGACTCTACCGAAAGCGCGGTATTCCATGAGAACTGGGGGCTCTCCGGCGTCGCCGAGTGGTTCGGGCCAGAATACGCGCGGTCGGGCTCCGCGAAGGTCATAGGCGACAGGGTCTATTTTATGCAAGAAGGGATCATGAAGCTCATGCCGCAGCGGATACAGGCCGACAGGCGCGAACAACTCATACGCGCCCTGCTGCTGCGCGCGCCGGAGGAACGTCTCGACAAAGACCGGCATGAGGTCTATATGCGCGACGGCACGAGGGTCACGATATTTCGCGGCAGCCTTGCAAAGAAAGGGCTCGATACGATAATTTTCAGGAGATATATCATACCCAACCTGACGTTTGACGAGCAGGCGGGCATGCATACGATACCGGCGGACGCGGCGCCGCTCTTCGAGCACATGGCCCGCTGCGGGTTCAATGTGGCGTTCTGCGGCAGCGTCAGGTCAGCCAAGACGACGTTCCTCTCGACATGGCAGAGGTACGAGGACCCCGTTCTCGAAGGGGTCATGGTCGAAACCGATCCGGAGATACCCATACACAGGCTCATGCCGGAATCGCCCGTGATGCAGCTCATCGCCGACGGCGACGAGCTCGCGGGCATATCCAAGAGCCTCATGCGCAGCGACGCGGACTATTTCATCATCGCGGAGGCGCGCGACGGCGTGGCGCTCGATACGGCGGTCAGGCTCGCGCGGAAAGGGACGCGGCGCATGAAGATGACGTTCCACACGCGAAATCCGAGGACATTCGCACAGGACGCCGCCGTGGAGATCGTGAGGGCTATGGGCGGGGATATTCCGGAAACGGCGCTGAGGGTGGCCGGGAGCTTCGACTACGTGTTCCACTTCTCCGGCATCAGGAAAGACCGGTCGAAGAAGCTCACCGCTCTCTACGAGATGGGTCTGTCCGAGGACGGCGAGCGCGCTCTCATGCACGAGATATGCCGATACGACAGGCAGTCCGACTCGTGGGAATGGACGTATCATATAGGGCGGGATAAGCGAGACATAGGCATGGAGGAGGACGCCGACGCTTTCGCCGCCTTTGACTTTTGCCTGAAGAGCATGTGCGACAGGAGCCCTGCGTCATGATCCCGTTTGACCCGTATACCGTCATTTCCATCATATCGGCTGCGATCTACCTCACGTTGCTTACGGGCATACTCCTGTTCACGCGCAAGGATATAGCGCGGCTCGCGGAGGTCATAAGGAAGAGGCGCAGACTCGACCCGGCGAGGCGTCCGGCCGCGAGCCCGACGGCGATAAACGCCCATCTGAGCGGCCTGCTGTCGGCTACCATGAAAAAACCGCTGACGCCCACGTCGTTCCTCACGCTGCTCATCGTGATGTTCTTTATCGTGTTCACGGCCTCGGCAAAAAATCTGTCGCCTACCGTTTCGTTCATCATAGGGCTCGCGTTCGCCGCGCTCCCCTATCTTTTCCTTCGCGTACGGCTCGAACGAGTGCGCAGGCGCGGCAGCTACGAGGGTGAAAACCTCGTGTCGACGCTGTTGACGCAATACTGGATCTCCGGAGGCAACATATTTGACGCCATCGAAAGGACCTTGGACAAGGCGGAGAACATACCCGTGACGCGCAGGATGCTCTCGGCGCTGCTCATCGAGCTGCGCAGCACGGGCAGCCGGGAACGCATCACAAACGCCGCCGACGCTTTCGCGTACGGCATAGGGACGAACTGGGGCAGGATGCTGGCCTACAATATCCGTTCGGCGGCGCTGACCGGCGGCGACATCTCCCTCGCGATAGAGGACATCCTGTCGCAGCTGCGCGAAGCGAGGGTACTCGCGGAAGAGAGGAAGCGCATCAACGGAGAGTCCGTGCGGCTCGTCGTGTTCCTCATACCTTTTTCGTACTTAGGGTCATTCGTCGTATCCGTGACGCTGCTCGGCATAAGCCCGGCGAGATTCGTACGCAATCAATTTGCCACAGCCGAGGGCTTCGGGCTGTTCGTGGCCGCCGCGTTTTTATTCTTCATCAATCTCGTGCTCATAGAGGTGATAACGAACAGGAAATTGGATTTCTAAGGAGGCTTTTGTAATGGGAATCTATGATGTTCTTTGTGAAGTGAAAGGATGGGGCGGAATATGAACGATACGCTCATATGCTCCTCGGCTATCCTGCTCATATGCTCCGGCGCAGTCCTGCTGTCACGGGACGGATCCCGGCTGTCGCGTGTGAGGGACCGCATAGCCGCGGCGATAGCCTACCCGCGAGCGATGGTGAGATCGAGCGTGTTGCTCAGCGATCGAACCTATGGCGCGCTGCTGAACTCGCAAAAGAGCGAACGCGCGGATCGCGGGATATTCGAGGCGATAGGCGCGGCCCGCAACATCATCGCGGCGTCGGGGGGCGCTCATATCCCGGCCGACGCCCTGTTCGAACAGCTATCCCAAACGGAGGGCTCTCTCGCCCCGGCGTTTCGCAGGGCGCTCGCCATGCTGCGCGTGAATAAAAAGGACGAGATGGCCCGTCGCTTCGCCGAGGAGGTGGGTACGCCGATGGCCGGGGATTTTATCCGCATACTCGCGAGATGGGACGACGTGTCGCCGGAAAAGCTGTCGTCTACACTGCTGTCGTATCAGAGCGCTCTCAAGGAAGCCCGCACGACGGCGCTCAAGAGGCGCGGCGAAGTGTACAGCGATCTCGTCTATTTTCCGGCCGTGCTGAATGTGCTCGTCGTGCTCATGAATTTTATATTCGTCTCGTACTACATAGAGCAGCGCGACCTTTTCACGAGGCTGTTTTTTTGACATGCCTCGGAGTGGGGCCCGCGGCGGCGCGGAACGCCCGGTACGCTTATGAAACCGTATGTTATTTGAATTTGTGCCGCCGCAGGGCGGCGGAATGGAGGAATGTATGAAACAGATGATTATCTTGCTCGCGATGGTGATACTCGGCATAGCGATTTCCGCTATGGTGCTGAGTTTTCAGGGCACGACGCAGACGCTGACCGACTCGGCGCAGGAGCGGATGCAGATAGGTCTCGGCCTCGGACCGAGAGGGGGTGAGTGACGTGCTATTCTGTTGCAGATACGCGTCCGCGGACGCTGACGAGCGGAAACAGACCGCCCTTTCCTCTCCCAAGCCGACAGCGCGAGGGCGGTCGCGCTCGTCCACACGCGTGTATATGTGCCGATCAGCCCGTATATCGGTCTCGAAACAATGAAGCAGTACATCGTGCTCATCGCCTTGATCACGCTCGGCGTATTTCTGTACGGGGTGATAGCCGGCCCCGGTGACGAGAGCCTTACGCGCATATCAGGCAAGGTTCTTTACGAAGCGGCGTGTGAAAGCGCGGGGCTATGAAACAGTTCATAGTGCTGCTTGCGACGCTCCCGCTCGTGCTCGGCCTGCTCATGCAGATAGGGCTCGCCCAAGGGAATTTCGCGCTGACCGTCCGCGCGGAGTCCATCGTGCGCGACTGCCGTGAGTACGCGGCGGACGCGGGCGGGTTTTCAGACGCAATACGAGAGGAGATGGCGGAGCGGCTCGCGGAGGCTACCGGGACGCCGCCGACAGGAATATACATAACCGCGGATGAAACGCCGGACGCAGACGGCGTCGTCCGCTACCGCGTAGAGATACCGATACGGCGTCTCGTCGCGGCCCCGACGCTCTTCGGTATCGCGACGCATGAAAACTCGGGGAACTACGTGATCGAGGGGATGATACGCGTACGCACGGCTGAGGATCCGCCTACGGAGGAAGACGAGCCCTCAGATGAAGACGAGTATGCAGCTGGCTATGAAGACGAGTATGCAAGTGAAGACGAATATGCGTATGACTATGAAGATGAATATGCAGATGAAGACGAATATGCGTATGACTATGAAGATGAGTATGCAGATGAAGACGAGCATACCACGGAAGCAGGTATTACCCGCATTGTCGGATAATATAGAGTAGGGCGAAAAAAGCGGTGACCCCGGAAAGGGGCGCCTATGCCTAAAGAAATAATTATAGCGCTGATTGCAGCAAGTCCGTTATTACTGCGTGAAGTAAGGTTATTTCTCAAAGGATTGAAGAGCCGCAAGAAGGAAAAACCGCCGTAACCGGCGGTGATCCCAAATCATTCACGATGAGGGGTTGCCGCTCGGCTCGCCCTTACTCGTAGTATATCATTAGATATTGAAAAAAGTCAATAAAAAACGAGCAAATACTGATCCTTTTTCTGCCTTATTTGTTGTTATTCAACTCCGGCGACGTCAGGCTTATCGGCTTGCACTTTATGAAGCGCCCCGCGCCCTTCTTTCCGTAGAATTTGCCGTCCTTATACACGAGATTGCCTCGGCTGTACGTCGCTTCGGGATAGCCTTTCAGCTCAGTGCCCTCCCATATCGTGTGATCCGTCGCGCCGTGCATGGCCCTGTTCGTCACCGTGAAACGCTTCTTCGGATCGTATACGACTATATCGGCGTCGCGTCCGACCTCTATAGCCCCTTTGAGGTGGTCAAGCCCGAATATCTTCGCCACATTCGTGGCGCAGGCCTCGACGACCTTGTTGAATGTGATATGGCCGCGATTTGCTTCGGACAGCATGTAGGGATACATGTTTTCGACGCCGGCGCAGCCGTTGGGTATCTTCGTGAAGTCTTTGGCGCCCCACTTCTTTTCGCTTTTCAGGAACGGGCAGTGGTCTGTCGCGACCGTCTGGATATCCCCGCGTTTCAGCGCTTCCCACAGCGCCTTCTGCGAAGCCTTGCCCTTGACCGGGGGCGAGCACACGAAATGTGCGCCGTCCTTCCTCTTGTATACGTCGCTCGTGAAATTGAGATATTGGGGGCAGGTTTCGGCGAATATGGGATGCCCCTCCGCCCGCGCCTGCGTGACGGCCGCCACTCCCTGCGCGTTCGCGAGGTGGACTATGTACAGCGACGTGTTCAGGCTCTTTGCCCAATGTATCGCCCTCACATCTGCCTCGCCTTCGACGAACTCGGGACGCGACATATAGTGATACCACGCGGACGTATTGCCCTCGGACAGATACTTGGCCGTCAGGAAATTCACCATCTCGTTGTTCTCGGCGTGGACAGCTATGAGTGCGCCTATATTCTTTGAGTGTTCGAGCACCTGATAGAACACGCCGTCCGTGACGCCGAAGTCGTACACCATGAACACCTTGAAGCTCGGCACGCCCATCTCGACGGCCTCCTCCATCGTGCTTAGAAGCCCGTTCGACACGTCCTTGACCGCGAGGTGGAATGAGTAGTCGACGACGGCCTGCTCGGAGGCAAGCTTGTCGCGCCTCCTGATCGCGTCAGGGAAAGGCTCTTTGAAATCCTGCAGGATGAAGTCGAACACGGTCGTAGTGCCGCCGCACGCGGCCGAACGCGTGCCCGCCTCGTAGTCGTCCGAGGTGATAGTCCCTCCGAACGGCATAGCGAGGTGCGTGTGCGCGTCGATCGCGCCCGGCAGCACGAGCTTGCCGCGGCACAAGGCGACCTCCGTTCCCGCGCCGGGCTTCAGATTCGTACCGATTTCGACTATCTTCCCGTCTTTTACCGCCACGTCCGCCTTGAACGTGCTGCCGGCCGTCACAACATTGCCGCCTTTGAATAGTAAATCTACAGCCATTTTGGATACCTCCTAACAGTAGTTACTACTCAACTGTCACGCTATTTTTGCGCATTCCGGGACCCTTGAGTAGTTTCGATTATAGTGGATTCAGCCCGCCTCATCGCGGCGCTCTGCCTTGTGCGCTTTTTTATATTCATACATCTTCTCATCGGCCGTGGACAGAAGATCGCGCAGATACAATAAAAGAACGTCGGCAGTTTTGTCAGGGATGGCGCGGGTACCTTCCTTTCATCATCAATCGGACGCGGCGTTAGGTTACTTGTAGAGAATATTATATGCCCGGAAATATTGCCTGTCAACGGACGGGGCACACACCGCTCTCACATCCGTCGTCCCCGATGTCGTAATCCGTCTCCTCTTTCTCGTATTTCGATATGAGCGACGGGATGAACGGCTTCATCTCGGCGACGCGGCGTTTGTACTCCGCTTCGGTGATCTCCTCGAACGGCAAGAGCTCGTAAAAGCTGTCGTCGTAGGACAGGAACGACAGGGCCACGAGGTCGTCCCAGTTGTCCCACACCCACTCCTCGACGGCGCCCCACTCGTCGTCGCGGACGTGTATCGTGATCGAACAGTTGTGGTCGACGTAGTTATCCATGAACAGCTTGTATATTTCGAGCTGCTCTACCGCCGTCACGTCCTTCTTGATGCGCCCCGAGGGAGCGCGCACGGGGAACTCCACGACCTTCGTCGTCGCGCTGTCCGCGGGCTGCCCGACTTCGGGATAGACGGGGTATTCCAGCTCTTCGCAGACCTTCACGAGCGGGTCGTCCGCCGAGATGCGGATACGCCTCACGAAAAACGGGGCGTGGGAGAAATGCACGCCGCTCGACACGACGGGAAGCAGCGAGAGCGTCCCTTCCGGCTTGATCGTCGTGACGAGAAGCGGCTCCGCTCCGCCAAGCTCCTCCGCATAGGCCTTGGCGGCCTCCTTCGCCGCGTTCTTCAGGTCTACGAGAAGGGCTTTCTGCTTTTTCTGATCCATGCCCGTCGCGTTGACCATGTCCTGCCAGCCCGTGAGGGAACACCCGAGCAGCTTGTCGCGCTGCTGCACCGCGTCCCATTCGGGGATTTCGAGCTCCGTGCAGGTCATGCGGTAGCCCGCCCTCGCGGAAAGCCGCTGCGCCGCGAGCAGTCCCTCCCTGTCGAGCCCCGCGTCCGCGCCGACGAATCCCATGACATTCACCGTCGTGAGATTGCACAGGCCTTTGCTGTCGAGCAGTATCTCGGCGCAGGGGTTCACTCCCTGAAAGTTGGGGCGGCGTTTCTTGCCGGCCTTCTCGTTGATCCAGCCCGGCTCGCCCGAGTAACGCATCTGTTTCAGATGCCAGTTCAGGCCGTCGCGCGTGGGCTTGCGCGTGTAGTAGATGGAATTGTTGCTCATCTGCCGGTGCGCGATCTCGGGGTCGAGCACCCATTTTTCGTCCTCTTTTTTGTATAATTCGCTTTTCGCGCCGATACATTCGTCGTCGTCTTGGTCGATAAGGACTATCTCCGCCGTGCGCCTCACACCGCCTACGACGACGTTCTCGCCGATGATGTTCGCGATGTCGAGACAGTCGATCGGAAGCAGCTTCACCCTGCCGTCTACGGCGCGCACGGAGGCCTTATCCATGATTCCCCCGATTTTCATGAACATATTCTTCATGCTCTGATGGCCGCTCGCCGTGCCGCCGAATGTGTGCAGCTTCTCGCCCTTCGACCTCACGTGGTCGTAGTTGAGGATGATCGTGTCTATCTTGCGGTATTCGGCGCTCCACAGCACGCGGAGGAAGTATTCCATCGACTGGACCCAGCCCTCCTTGCTGTCGCCGATCGTGATCTTGACCGTGTCGTTGTGCGTGAACTCTATCGCCGTGCTGTCCTGCCGGAGCGTCTTCAGCATAGGGGTATAGGACTCGTGGATGATCTCTACGTTCGTCCGCGCGGGCGGCAGCTTATCCACGTCGCTTTTCAGCACGCGCACGCCGACGCCCGAGCCGACCATGAGCAGATAGAATATGTCGCGAAACGACGAAAAGCTGTCTATCACCTGAAAAGAACAGTTGTAGTTGGACATCGGGTAATACTTGGACACGTCCGTCGAGCCCACCCAAAATGTGCGGCCGGACAGGAATTGCTTCATTTCAAACACGTTGCGGAAAAGCTGCTCCGCCTCCTCCTTCGACGTGGGCACGAGGCTGCAATTGTATTCGACGGAACGCCTGACCGTTTCCCACCAGTATTCGCGGCGCTGCTCATCGGGTATCCAGCGCGAATAGGTGCGGTAATAGACGAAGCTGCCGAGTTGGCTCATCGGCGAGGGCTTGTGCTTGTACGCGCTCACAAACTCGTCCGTAACGACGCGCCCGTCGCGCCGCTTGCGCGCGTCGCGCGTCTTGTCCCTCTCGTAGCGGTATATGATGAATTTCTTCGCGACCTCCTTGCGGTCGCTTTCCATGAGAAAGTCCTCGACGAGATCCTGGATGTCCTCTACCGTGACGTCGCGCGCGCTCTGCTCGACCTGCTTCCGTATCTGCTCCGCGATGTTCGACGCGAGCTTCCCGTCGACCCCCTCCGTCGTTTCGAGCATGGCCTTTTCGATGGCCGTGGATATTTTCAAGCCGTTGTAATCGGCGAGCGTCCCGTCCCTTTTCAGTATACGCGTCATTGCTTGTCCCTGTTCCTTTCGATCTTTCGGTATGTTTCGTTGTGCGAGTTTCGCGGGCGGGAGCATACCATCTGTTGTGCTTCTCCCGTCCGGGTAACACATTATATAGCAGTCTCGCGCGTCATTCAATGACAGGTATATTACAAAACCGCCCGCCCCTGAATATACGGGCAAAATCATGCGCGTGGGGTGGGCTTCGCGCTGCGCGGCCCTCTGCCCATATTATTGGAAAGATAATTGAGGCTCAAAGAAAAAGGTGTGGGGACGTCGGCTTTTCACGAGGGTTTTCCCGCCTTACTATCGGCGGGGGAGAGTCAAGCCGAGTCCCCTTGATGCGATTCAGGAGGCGCACCTCTATCTCGATTGTCGGTATTTGTCTTCCTTTCCCTAATTTTATGTTTAACAGTTTGTGGCAGAGTGCGCCGTCCACATTGACAGGTTACTATCGGAACATTAAACGAACCTTAGATGGGCGACAGTATCACGAGCAGGCGCCCGCCGTCTACTGAAATTTCAGCGCTTTTGCCCTCTAAAAATTCGTTGCTCACCCCTCGGGGGTACGAATGGGTAAACACTATTTTTTCCGTCTCGTATTTCGCGTTCCGTATCGTGACGCCGTCGCTGCGCTCCGTATACGACAGCACGGAAAAGTAGTGCGACGGGAGCGGATCGAGCTTTATTTTGCCCGCGCCACCGCGGCCGGAACCTATCATCGTGCAGCGGTTGGCGCCGTCGATGATCCAGCCCCGGCATTTCATATCGAGCATGAATGAAAGCGCCTGCACGTTGCCGACGCTGTGGTCGAACCTGCCGGAAAGCCCCCCGACGATCACGAAGTCCGAAAGCCCCTTTGAGAGAGCGTGCTTCACGGCGGCGATCATGTCCGTGTCGTCCTTCTCGGGACACAGCCGGATGATTTCAACGGCGCCGCCATCCGGGAGGCGCGACAGATCGTCCTCGCTCACCGAATCGAAGTCCCCTATCACGACATCGGGCGTGACGCCGGCCGCGATGGCGTGGCTAAGCCCGCCGTCGGCGCATATGACGAAGGCCTCATGGGATGAGGCCACGATGTCCGCAGGTATCCCGCACGGCGCGCAGGATGAGATGATGACGCAGCGTTTTTCACTATCCATGCGACTATAATACCACATATCGGAGTGACTCTACCCCCTCTCCTCTTTCTATGCGCTTTACCCCGCAAACGCGTTTTTATTACACAAACCACCCTCTTTATGTGTCAACATTATGAAAAGTGTCGAACGATACTGTGATATTGGGCTATTCGGCTTGCGTTATACTCCCGAAATATGTAAAATACTATTGAAATTTGCTCATCGCACGAATTTTTTGTAATCGCCGCGCGGGGGGCAAGGTTGGGTAGAATAGGAATATCCGATAGGAATGTTTTCAGTAATAGAGCATGGGAGGTATTCATGCCAAAGCGATTTCTTGTATTGACTCTTGCCGTGATAGTAGCATTAGGCGCGACCGTCATGGTTTCATATGCCGACAGATACGACGACGGCGACCTCAAGGACGCGAAGCAGGACACGCAGTCAGCAAAGGCGGATCTCGCCGAGCAGGAGCGGAAAGCCGCGACTATCAACGCCGACATATCCTACCTCGAGAGCAGGATAGCCGCGACGAAAGCGGAGATCGAACGCCTCAATGAGAAGATAGACAAAGCCGAAGAAAAGATGGACAAGCTCACCGAAGAGTTCATGGAGCTTGAAAACCAACTTTCGTTGCAGGAGAGCAACCTGAACGCGAGGCTGAAGGAGATGTATCTGACGAGCGATACGAGCGTGTTCAACGTGCTGCTCAATTCCGAGAATATCGTAGACTTCATATCAAACATAGATATGATCCAGTACATACACAAGCAGGACGTGCAGACCGTCAATGAGCTCAACGAAAAGCAGGCGCAGGTTCAGGCGAAGAAGGATGAGATCACGGAGACGCACGACGCTCTCGTCGCGGACTATGAGGCGCAAAAGAAAAAATCCAACGAACTGTTGGCGGATCAGCAGGAGCTCATTTCCGCGAAAGCATCGATCGGCCAGGACATAGCGGCGGCGAAGCAGGACTACGAGGACGCGAAAGCGCGTCAGTCGTCCGTGGAAAGCGGCATTGCCAGACAAGCGGCGGCCGCAGCGGCAGCCGCGAGGTCTGCAAACAGCGGCGGCTCCTCAGGAGGCGCTAACCCCCCGAAGAATATTCCCGCACTTGGCAGAGGCATCGTGGCGGACGCGGCGTCCCTGCTCGGCGTCCCTTACAGTTGGGGAGGCACGTCGCCGAGCTCGGGCTTTGACTGCTCGGGCTTCACCCAGTACGTCTACGCGAGAAACGGCGTATTCATCCCGCGCTCCTCGTCCGGCCAGGCAAGCGGCGGTTCAAGGGTTGATATATCCAACCTTGAGCCGGGCGACATCGTATGGCGTCCGGGGCACGTCGGCATCTATGTCGGCGGCGGCAGCGTCATCCACTCGCCTCAGACGGGCGACGTAGTCAGCTACACGGCGGCGTCCGGATTCAGATTCGGCGTTCGTTTCTGATTTCATCATTTTTATGCTATAATAGGTTTCGCGCGTGGGGGCATAGCTCAGCTGGTTAGATCGCTTGCTCGACAAGCAAGAGGCCGCTGGTTCGAGTCCAGCTGTCCCCACCACCTAAGGCCTGAAATTTCAACGTTTCGGGTCTTTTTATTGCTCAAGTGGCTACAAAATGGCTACAAGGTTGTTAAATACATTAAGGAGTATCTTGCTCTACCGCCAAAAATAAATCCCATACTCATTATACTGACGTATCTTTTCTTCATGAGAATCTTCTTGATCGAATGTTGGTATGTGCATCCATTTCTTATCATTCGTATACTGATACCCCCTGACCGCATTCTGCGCATACTCCCATTCAGCGGCAGTAGCATAGTCACTCCTCACAGGGTAACGCCCTTCGTCTTCTATTATATTCATAGCCGTGCCGATCACTTCATCCTTCATGTTAAGGTCGTACATCCGGTCATCAAAATCAGAGTTACCGATATTGCCCTTGTTGAAATAATCGGTGAACATATTCCGCAGGACATTGTTTGTACCCATGCCGATATAGAAGCTATCTTTCACTCCGGTATCCTTCATCCTTCCGATTCTCTTCCGGAGTTCTTCAATATCATCGGGAATAGGCTCATCCCACGGGATATCCTTTATTATGTCGTCATACTTCTTGTACTGCGCCTTCGCGTCAAGAATATTCTGGCTGACATAGTACGGGCTCGTCATAGGTACATCGGCAAGAGAAAGTTGTTTGTCTCCCGGCTTGACTAAATACTTCGTATAGTACGAATTAGCCCATTTCATATAGTCGCCGCTCTTGCCCATGCCAGAGAACCAGTTGGCACTCGGCGTCTCGCCGTTCTTCAATCGCTCCCCGATTATTTCAAGAGCCTTCTCATCTTCCTTCAGCTCCGCAAATTTGGCCTTCCGTGTTTTATAATCCAAACTCTTTTCATTTATGACCTTGCCTATATCTTTCTTGATATCCTTTATCGCCGGAGCCTCATGTATCCCGACTTCAAGCAACATGCCAGTCTGCCCGTCCTCCTTCGGCTCATCTATGCCGCCAGACACTACAGCGTCGAGCATATTGAGTATCTTATTATCCTTATAGTCCTGACCCTGCAATTCATCGTCCTCGCCGAGCAGATCGCGGGCGGCGTCAACTTGATCTTTGAGCTCTGATTTTTCAGAGAGAAACCCCTTTATATTCAGATCGTCATTGAGCAGGATATGCTTCGCGTATATCTTGTTCGCCCAGTCAAGATACTTGTCAACATTGGCCTGTCTCCCACGAATGAACCACGCATTATTGGGAGCCTCGCCATCGACTTTCATTTCAAGCCCTATCCTCCCCAGCGCGTCATAGTCCTCACGCAACGCCGCGATCTTCTCCTTCTTTTCGTCCGCGCTCAATTTCTCATCGTATGATATGCCCTTTATCTGCTTCCTGATGTCCGACATCGACGGCACTTCACCATCAAAAAATTCGCTCTTCGTGCCGCCCGACGCGATAGCATTGTAGATCGACTCCATGACTTTCACATCGTAGTCCTTGTCGCTCAATTCACCATCTGCGTCTTTCAGCATTTTCAGTTCATATGAATTTGCGCCTTTGAGGGAATAGAAGTCATTGACCGTCTGATTGTTCTGGTACGGGTCGAATGTGAACCTCTTTATAAGCAAGCTCCTCGGGTCATACGAACCGCCCTTTGTGGTCGCAGGAATAATTAAGTCGCCTATGACGCCCGTCAGCTGGTCGAACGCCGCTTGTGCTCCCTTCGGTGAATTGAGCATACCCAGCCCCGCGGCGAACGGGAGCGCCCGGATAATAGCAGATAACTTTACAGCAAACTCGCTTGTAGTTTCGTCCTTTATCTTCGAGTACGCTTCCTTCCGCTTCTCCCATGGTAGATTTTCATCCTCGGCCACGCCGCGCTCGGTATCAAATTCCACCCCGGCTATCTCGCCGCCCCACCAAGTTTTATTTCCGATAGTGTCGATGACCTGTGTGCCGATGACTTCATACGGTATATTGAAGTTCAGAAGGAAACTATCCAAAAGCTCCTTCCCCGCCTCGCCCCAATCTCCGGTTCTCACGCCCTGCCATATCTTATCTGGCAGTACGCCGAACGCCCATCCGACTTCACGGGCAATCGGGATCTTCACCCATTCATGATCCCCGATTTTTATGATGTAGTTATTGTCGCGATAGTACGCCGTGATCATATCGTCATCTTCATCATCACGCGACAGCGCCCCGAGGAACAGTTTCACCGCAGTTATCATTACGGCCGCATTGATATACCTCTGTACCTTGTTCGGTTCTACAAGCATGGCGCGCCCGAACTTATCAATGCCCTCCAACGCCGCACGAAGGAACGGAATCGCCTTATATAGCATTCGCGCTACTTTGCCGTAACCGCCCTTCATGAAGAACACGGACGAGTCATGGTACTGATGGGCCGCCATGACCATCTTGTCATACTCCGACAGCTCCGCGCCAAATATCTTTTGCTCCTTCGCTTTCCGTTGTTCTTCCGTAGAAAATATGCTACCGCCCCGAAGCTGCCTGTTCGCCTGTGCCTGACGAGGCGACGCCTCGATTATCCTATTGAATGTCATCACAGCAGTCGGAACATTTGCGAGCATGTCGGCAGTTATGCCGATCGTGGCAAGCGCGGGGTTCAGCTTCTTATATTGCGCTTGGTAGTATTTCTTCCCACGCACCAGCTTCAAACCCTTACGGGCCTTGCCCCACTCAGCAAGGTCGGAAACGATGGTATCATTGTCCGTACCCGTGATGCGCTGTACGGCCTTACGGCGTTTGCTCATAGGCACGTTCTTCAGCTCGCCGGTCACAACATCGATCATAGCAAGCCCGAGCTCAAACGGATACTCCCAGATCGGGATGTCGCCATTGAACAGCGACGTCGGAATGTCGCGGGCGAAGTTCGACGCTGCAAAGAACGGGTTCGCCCCCGTCGTGGCCAGCGTGAGAAAATTCTTTAGCCCGCCGAGCGCGGACATCAAGACGCCAAACTCCTCCGCGTCAAACGTCGTCAACGCATTATACATATTCGTATCAACTATCTCGTAATAATGAGCGTTACCGTTTTTGTCCTGAATTTTTTCACAATAAACGCTCGGGCTTCTGACCAATTGACTGACGACGACTCTTTCCGCTCCGTTTATCACAAAGGAACCGCTGTCCGTCATAAGCGGAAAATCGCCCATAAAGACCTCGTTTTCTATGATTTCTCCGGTTTCCTTGTTGACAAGCCTAACTTTCACTTTAAGCGGAATCGCATAGGTGGCGTCGCGGTCCTTGCATTCGCCGAGATTATACTTAGGCTGTCCGTCAAACCTATGGTCGAGAAAGTGAAGCTCTAACCGGTTGCTAAAATCGGTCATAGGCGAAAAATCCTCGAGAACCTCTTTTATTCCCGTTTCGATAAAGGTCTGAAAGGAGTTTTTTTGAATTTCGACTAAGTACGGTATCTCGAGAACGTCCTTGATTTTGCCGAAGGACATCCGCCGGGTGTTGCCGCAGTCAATTTTGTGAATTTTTGAAGGCATCTAATATTCTCCTTAAAAAATTTGTAAAAGGTATTGAAATTTGTTTTAATCCGTAGTATACTATATAATAGGCGGTATCGGCGACAGCCGACAAAACCGTTGAATTTTTCTTTATTATAATGCCATTATAACGCCTTTACAGCGCTATAGGGAACGCAAACCCTTACCCGTTTAACGGACGGGCAGAGATATAGCGTTCCTTTAATAATAATTTTATTAGCGACATTGACACATTTTGGTATTATATCACCTTATTCGTCAATAGTCAATCGTT
>JAISAI010000013.1 GCA_031266795.1 Eubacteriales Family XIII. Incertae Sedis bacterium | reverse complement strand
GCTCAAACCCGAAAAGGACGGGCTGTTCTGCGAGAAGATATTCGGTCCGATGAAGGACTGGGAATGCCATTGCGGCAAGTACAAGAGAATCCGTTACAAGGGGATAATCTGCGATCGTTGCGGCGTCGAGGTGACGAAGGCAAAGGTCAGGCGCGAGCGCATGGGCCACATAGATCTGGCCGCCCCAGTTTCCCATATTTGGTATTTTAAGGGAATACCGAGCCGCATAGGCTTGGTGCTCGACATCTCGCCGCGGAACCTCGAAAAGGTGATGTATTTCGCGGCGTATATCGTACTCGACAAGGGCGATACCGAACTCGCGTACAAGGAGATATTGACGGAGCAACAGTATCGGGATTTCAAGGAGAAATACGGGGACAGGTTCCGCGCGACCATGGGCGCGGAAGCGGTGCGCGAGCTTTTGACGCACATAGATCTGGATGAGCTGGCCGCCGAAATGCGCGCGAAGCTGAAGGAGTCCACGGGCCAGAAAAAGGTTCGCATAGTCAGGAGGCTCGAGGTGATCGAGGCTTTGCGACTGTCGGGCAACAGGGCCGAGTGGATGATACTCGAAGCTATCCCCGTCATACCGCCGGATCTGAGGCCCATGGTCCAGCTCGACGGCGGCAGATTCGCGACCTCCGACCTGAACGATCTGTATCGTCGCGTCATCAACAGAAACAATAGGCTGATCAGGCTCCTGACGCTGAACGCCCCCGATATAATCGTCAGAAACGAAAAGCGCATGTTGCAGGAGGCCGTGGACGCCCTCATCGACAACGGCAGGCACGGCCGCCCCGTGACGGGCCCCGGCAGCCGCCCGTTGAAGTCGCTTTCCGATATGCTGAAGGGCAAGCAGGGGCGTTTTCGCCAGAACCTGCTCGGCAAGCGCGTAGACTATTCCGGCAGGTCGGTCATAGTCGTCGGGCCCGAGCTGAAATTCTACCAGTGCGGGCTTCCTAAGCGCATGGCCCTCGAGCTGTTCAAGCCCTTTATAATGAAGGAACTCGTCGGCAACGGCGCGGCCCACAACATCAAGATCGCCAAGCGCATGGTCGACAAGGTCATGCCGGAGGTGTGGGACGTCTTAGACATGGTCATCAAGGAGCATCCCGTGCTGCTGAACCGCGCGCCGACGCTGCACCGGCTCGGCATACAGGCCTTCGAGCCCGTGTTGGTCGAGGGCAAGGCCATCAGGCTGCACCCGCTCGTGTGTACGGCGTACAACGCCGACTTCGACGGGGACCAGATGGCCGTGCATGTGCCGCTCACGGTCGAGGCGCAGGCCGAGGCGCGTTTCCTCATGCTTTCGGTCAACAATATCCTCGCGCCGAAGGACGGCTCGCCTATCACTACGCCTACGCAGGACATGATACTCGGCTCGTACTACCTGACTCACGCGGGCATAGAGGTCAATGTTCCGGACGACGCGGCGGCGGAGCCGAAGGGCAAGGCGTCGAACAGAAAGGACAAGAACGAACCGTTCAACCGTTTGAAGACGGGCACGAAGGCCGGCGTGACGCTGTGGCAAAACCCGGAGTACACGGGCGCGGACGGCAAGATCCCGTTCACGGCTTATGAGGCGGAGAAGGGCGACGGCAAGGTATTCACGGACTTCGACGAGATGCTCATGGCGTACCGCGAGGGCGCAGTGAATATACACGCGAAGGTTTTCGTCAGGCGTTTCGCGGACGATCAGGATACGAGAGGCCGGCTGATAGACTCGACGGTCGGGCGCTTCATCTTCAACGAGAATATACCGCAAGACTTGGGCTTTGTGGACAGGGGGGATAGCTACGACGATTCGTACGACCCCTACTCGCTCGAAGTCAATTTCTTCTGCGATAAGAAGGGGCTGGGCCGCATTATTGACCGCTGTTACCGCAAGCACCGGAACACGGATACGGCTATCATGCTCGACCACGTCAAGGAGCTCGGCTTCCACTACTCGACGCTCGCGGCGGTCACGATCAGCGTGTCGGACATGGAGATACCCGGCGAGAAGGAAGACATCATAAAGGAAGCGAATGGGCGTGTGGAAAAATACGACGACGCGTACCAAAAAGGCATCATGACGGAGCAGGAGCGCTATGACGGCGTGGTTCGCACGTGGACGAAGGCTACGGACGACGTGGCCGACGCGCTCATGGGATCCCTCGGCAAGCTGAACAACCTGTACATCATGGCCCATTCGGGAGCGAGGGGCTCGAAGAACCAGATACGCCAGATCAGCGGGATGCGCGGGCTCATGGCGACCGCGACAGGCAAGACCATCGAGATACCCATCAAGGCGAACTTTCGCGAGGGCTTGTCCGTGCTCGAATATTTCATATCGACGAACGGCGCACGCAAGGGGCTCGCGGACACGGCCCTGCGTACGGCGGAGTCGGGCTATCTCACGAGGAGGCTCGTCGACGTATCCCACAACGTCATAGTCCGCGAGGACGACTGCGGCACGGACGAGGGCATCATAGTGTCCGATTTCCATCAGGGCAAGGAAGTCATCGAGAAGCTGAAGCAGCGCATCATAGGGCGCACGGCGCTCATCGACATAGTGGACGAGGCGACGGGCGAGGTGATCGTCGAGCAGAACGAGGAGATCACGGAGGAAGCCGCCGACAGGATAGAGGCCGCCGGGATCGAGAAGGTCGCGATACGCTCCGTGCTCACGTGCCACAGCTCTACCGGCATCTGCACGAAGTGCTACGGGCGCAATATGGCGACGGGCGAGATCGTGAACATCGGCGAGGCTGTCGGCATACAGGCCGCGCAGTCCATCGGCGAGCCCGGTACGCAGCTCACCATGCGCACGTTCCACACGGGCGGCGTCGCGGGCGGCGACATCACACAGGGCCTACCGAGGGTCGAGGAGCTGTTTGAGGCCCGCAAGCCCAAATCGCCGGCTGAGATATGCCGAGAGGACGGCGTTGTCGAGGCCATAGACATGCACGTCGAGGGCCGGCGCGAGATACGCATAGTGGGCGAGGGCCCGGAGCCGCAGATATACGCCATACCCTTCGACAGAAGGGTCATAGTCGAGGCCGGCGACTTCATAGAGGCGGGCGAGGCTCTGACATCGGGCGCCCTGTATCCCAAGGACATATTGAAATACAAGAGCGGCGAGGACGGCTCGAACGAGGACGCCGGCGTCGCGGCCGTGTACCAGTACCTACTGAAGGAGGTGCAGCGCGTATACAAGCTGCAGGGCGTGGACATCAACGACAAGCACATAGAGATCATCGTGAGCCAGATGCTGTCGAAGTACCGGATAGACGATCCGGGCGATACGAATCTCCTGTCGGGAAACCTGTACTCGAAGCACGAGATAGAAGAGGAGAACGCGAAGCTCAGCTCGGCGGAGACGCCCGCGAAGTTCAGGCGCGAGCTGCTCGGCATCACGAAGGCTTCGCTCGCGACGAACTCCTTCCTTTCGGCGGCCTCGTTCCAAGAGACGACGAAGGTACTGACGGACGCCGCTATCAGGGGCCGCAGGGACAATCTGCTCGGGCTGAAGGAGAACGTCATCATAGGCAAGCTCATCCCCGCCGGCACGGGTATGAAGCGCTACAAGAACATCAGCGTCGACTACGGTGTGAACGCGGAGTTCATGGAGGCTTATCAGAAACAGCTCGAAGCGCGTGACGAGGATACGGACGACGACGACATCATGGACATAGGGGGTATGAAAAGCGTCGAAGACGGCAGCATAGACGACGATATGATCGTCAACGACGCCGCGGAGGGCCTTGACGGCGAATTGCGGGAATAGGAGGGCAAGATGAACGTCAATATTACAAGCAAAAATCTCAAAGCGAGCGATTACCTGTTGGACATGATCGAGTCCAAATTCCAAAAGCTCGATAAGTATTTCAAAAGCGAGATCGAGGCGCATGTGACGCTTTCGCTCGAAAAGGGCAGGCAGAGCATCGAAGCCACGATAAACGCGAAGGGCATCGTATTCCGCGCCGAGGACAATTCCACGGATATTTACGCCGGCGTCGACAAGGTCGTCGACAGGCTCGCAAGCCAGATGGCCAAGTACAAGAAGAAGCTCATAAAGAGGCACAAGGACAAGGAGATACTGAACTTCGACGACATACCGGACATAGACGCGTCCGAGGATGACAGCTCCATCACGATAGCGCGGCACAAGAAGTTCTCGCTGCATCCGATGTCCCCCGAGGAGGCGATCCTGCAGATGGAGCTGCTCGGGCACACGTTCTTCGTGTTTCTCGATATGGAGACGGACAGCATAGGCGTCGTTTACAAGAGGAACGACGGTACGTACGGGCTGTTGGAAACGGAAATATGACGGCAGAGCGCCCGTGCGCGCCACGCCGGGCGGCGGCTCCCTTATATACGATCTGTGAAATTCCCGTGGACTACGTGTCGTTCGCGGGAATTTTTCTGAAAAATGCCAAAAGGTATAGATTCCTTATTGAATAATTCTGCGATCGGGAGTATGATAGAGAGGTGACAGGGTTTGTACTTCACCTGTCGCCATGACGCGGTAACACGAGGACGATTGCCATGGAGGCAATATGCAGGATTTTTTCTCGAGGATCGCCACAGGGTTCGGCATTCTCGACGCGATAGATATAGGGATTATCGCTTTTATCATCTATAAAGCGCTCGGTTTCATACGCGAGAGCAGGGCCGAGCAGATCGTCAAGGGATTCATCATACTCGTGATCGCGACGTTCGCCTCGGGGCTGTTGCATCTGTACGCGTTCAACTGGATACTGAACGGCGTGATGACATTCGGCATCATCGCCTTAGTCGTCGTCTTCCAGCCTGAGCTGCGCCGCGTGCTCGAATACATAGGCAGGGGCCGCATATTCACGATGAGGTTCACGGCCATCGACAACGAGAAGGTCAAGCTGACGGCTTCCACCGTCGCGAGCGCCACAGACAATTTTTCAAATAATAAAATAGGGGCGCTCATCGTTATGGAGAAGGACGTGACGCTGAACGACTTTGCGGAGACGGGCACCATACTCGACGCCGACGTCACGTCGGAGCTGCTCGGGAACATCTTCTACTCGGGGGCCCCGATGCACGACGGCGCCGTCATCATCCGGGAAGGGCGCGTATACGCCGCAGGCTGCGTGCTGCCGCTCTCGAAAAATATGAGCCTCCCCAAGGAGCTCGGCACGAGGCATCGCGCGGGCATAGGCATCACGGAGGTGTCCGACGCCTACTGCATCATGGTATCGGAAGAAAACGGCGTGATTTCATCGGCGTACAACGGCAATATGAAGAGATTTCTCGACGTCAAGACCATAGAAAAGGATATTCTCAATATGTTCCTCGACGAGTCGGACGATTCCGGCAAGACGAGCCTCAAGGGATTGCTGCGGAGGAACGGGAATGTCTAAGAGAACCGTGGACATCATCATATCCATAGCCTGCGCTTTCGCCATCTGGGCCTATGTCACCGCGTTCATCGACCCGCCGAAGGAGCGGACGGTTTCCGGCGTCTCCGTAGAATTCACGAACCTCGAGGCGCTCGCGGCGAACGGGCTGACCGTCGCGACCGGCTCCGTGGCGGTCGACATCGCCGTCGAAGGCAAGGGATCGGCCGTTTCTGCGCTGACAGCGGCCGACTTCACGGCCACGGCGGACATGAGCAATTTCCCACTCGGCACGCACTCCGTCGAGGTACAGGCCACCGGCCCGGATCAGATAAATATTATCGGCATATATCCCGGCCATGTGGAGGTGGAGGTCGAGGAGCTCGTATCCGCGAACAAGCCGATCAAGCTCGGCTATTCCGAGAAGTTCCCGGAGGGCATGGAGCCCGGATTCACGTCGGTCACGCCCGGCGAGATAGAGGTGTCGGGGGTCAAGTCGTACGTCGACCGCGTGAACTACATCAGGGCTGAGATCGATTTCTCGCAGCTGCGCGAGGACAACAAGCAGCTGCAGGTCAACGTGGCGCCCGTCGATAAGGCCGGGGAATTTGTGTACGGCGTTTCTCTTTCGCAGAACACCGTCGAGGTGAACGTGAGGCTGTGCTACGTCAAGGAGGTCGCGCTCGATATTGCGATCGAGGGCAATCCCCCGGGAGCGCTGGCGGTCACGAAGAAAGACGTTCCGGGCAAGGTGTTCATACGCGGCAGCCAGGAGGCCCTTGGCGGCATCGACCGGGTCGTGGCCGCGCCGATAGACATCAGCAACCTTCGCTCGACGACGATCATAACGCCCGACCTCGGGCTGCCCGACGGCGTGGAGCTCGCGGACTCTTCAAAGGATCTCGCCGTGACGATAGAGATAGGCGGCGAGGAGGCGAAGAGCTTCACCGTCACCGGGGACACCATAGAGATCAAAGGGATCCCCGACGGCTATTCCGCGCACGTCGTCACAGGGACGCTGAACGTGACGATATTCGGCTCCCACGAGCAGGTCGGGGATTTCTCGCCCGACAAATTGAAGCTGTCCGTCGATCTGACGGGCGTCGATCTGACGCAGGTGCAGGTCAAGCTCCTCATAGACTACGAAAAGACGGACGCGTTCAAGCGGGCCACCATTTCGCCGATCACGGCGGATGTGAGGATAGTCGCGCTTCCCGACGCCGGGGTCTCCCCGGAGAATGTCCCGGATGAAACAGAAACGGAAACCAGCGGGTCGGCGGTAAGCCAGACGGACGGGTCGGTGTAATATATGGGCAGGCTGTTTGGCACCGATGGAGTCAGAGGAGTCGCGAACCGGGAGCTCACGCCGGAGCTCGCGTGTATGCTCGGCAAGGCCGGCGCCTACGTGATTTCCAAGGAGGGGGCGGGCGCGAAGCCCGTCGTCGTCGTCGGCAAGGACACGCGCGTTTCCGGGGATATGCTCGAGGACGGGCTGTCGGCCGGCATACAGTCCATGGGCGGCACGGTCGTCAGGATAGGCGTGGCGCCGACACCCGCCGTGGCTTTTCTCGTGCGCGATATGACGGCGGACTGCGGCGCCGTCATATCGGCTTCGCACAATCCGTTCGAGTACAACGGCATCAAGTTTTTCAACGGCGACGGCTTCAAACTCGACGACGCCATAGAGGAAGAGATCGAGGCTTTGGTGCTCGACGAGCCCATAGACGGCCTCCACGCCTCGGGCGCGGACATAGGGACGACGCTCGCGCGCGCGGACGACGCGCTGCACAGGTACGTCGGGCGCTTGATAGAAGGCATGGGCGCGTCGCTCCGTGGCGTGAAGGTCGTCGTGGACTGCGCGAACGGCGCGGCGACCTACGCGGCGAAGATGCTGTTCGAGCAGCTCGGCGCGGATCTCATAGCCATCGGCGATGAGCCGGACGGCATGAACATCAACGACGGCGTGGGCTCCACGCACCCGGAGGCCATGCGAAAGGCCGTCGTCGCCTCGGGCGCGGACATAGGGCTGTCGTTCGACGGCGATGCGGACAGGCTGATCGCCGCAGACGAGAACGGCGACATCATAGACGGCGACAAGATCATGTACCTCTGCGCCGCGCATTACAAGAGGCAGGGCAAGCTCGCGGGCGACATCCTGACCGCCACGGTCATGAGCAACATAGGCTTGCGGATTGCCGCCGAAAGGGCGGGGATCGTCCTGCAGCTCGCGGACGTGGGCGACAGGTACGTGCTCGAACTCATGAGGAAGACAGGCGCTGTCATCGGCGGGGAGCAGTCGGGCCATATTATTTTTCTCGACCGCAACACGACGGGCGACGGGCTCTACGCGTCGCTCAGGCTCATCGAGGCGCTCGCCGATATGAACGTGAGGGCCTCCGAGGCCGCCGCGTCTGTGCGCATATATCCGCAGATACTCAGGAACGCGATGGTGAGGAACGAGAACAAGGGCGCCTACCTGTCCGATCCGGAGATAGGCATCGCCGTGGAGAAGATAGAGAAAAAGTACCGAGGGGAGGGGCGGGCCTTGGTGAGGGCTTCGGGCACGGAGCCTCTCGTGAGGGTCATGCTCGAGGGCCCCGACTCAGATGAGCTTGAGCGCGACGCCGCGGAACTGGCGGAGCTGATCGAGAAGAAATTGGGATAGACGGGAAGAGCGCGGGAGGCGTGTATGTGTGGCATCGTAGGATATATAGGTAACGAAAACGCGAAGGAGATGATCATCACGGGGCTGAAAAGCCTTGAGTACCGCGGCTACGACAGCGCGGGCATCGTCCTGAACAGGGGCGGCAAGCTGCTCATGCGCAAGGAGTCGGGCGTCATCGCCAACCTTGAAAAGCGCATCACGAAGAAGGATTTCGACGGCAATCTCGGGATAGGGCACACCCGCTGGGCCACGCACGGCGCGCCCGTGCGCGAGAACGCCCACCCCCATCTCAGCTGCGACGGCCGCATAGCCATAGTCCACAACGGCATCATCGAGAACTACATGGAGCTGAAGGAGTGGCTCATCAAGAAGCACGGCATAGCGTTCAAATCCGACACGGACAGCGAGGTGATCGCGCAGCTCATCTGCGTGTATTACAAGAACGACCTCGTCGCGGCCGTGCGGAAGGCGATAGCGAAAATGCGCGGCGCCTACGCCGTCGGCGTCATATCGTCGGACGACATAGACCACATAGTGGCGGTCAGGAAGGACGCGCCGCTCATCGCGGGCATAGGCGAGGGCTGCAACTATCTCGCCTCCGACATCCCGGCGCTGCTCAAATACACGCGCGACATCTATCTCATAGAAAACGACGAGATAGTCGTCATATCGAAAGAGGACATCAAGATATTCGACGACGATATGACGCGCGTCAAGCGCGAGAAGATGCACGTCACGTGGGACGCGGCCGCCGCCGAGAAGGGCGGCTACGAGCACTTCATGAAGAAGGAGATATACGAGCAGCCCGAAGCCGTGAACCAGACGCTCGAGGGCAGGATCAACGCAAAGAACGAGGTGAAGCTCGACGGCATCAAGCTGACGAAAAAAGAGCTCGACGCTATCGATAGGATATACATCATAGCGTGCGGTACGGCCTACCACGCGGGCCTGCAAGGCAAGACGCTCATCGAAAACTTCGCGAGGATACCCACGGAGGTGGATCTCGCGTCGGAGTTCCGGTACAGAGCCCCTATTATCGACAAAAACACGCTGTTCATCTGTATCAGCCAATCCGGGGAAACGTCCGACACGCTCGAAGCGCTGCGCGAGGCGAAGAGGAAAGGCGCGCGCGTGTTGTCCGTCTGCAACGTCATGGGCAGCTCGGTCGCGCGCGAGTCCGACGATGTACTGTACACGTGGGCGGGCCCGGAGATAGCGGTCGCCTCGACGAAGGCGTACACGACGCAGCTCGTGTGCCTGTTCCTGCTCTCCCTGTACATGGGGAAGACGAAGGGGACGCTGCCCGCGAAGGAGTACGGCAGGATAGTCGGCGAGTTGAAAAAGCTGCCGGCCAAGATGTCGGAGGCGCTCGGGACGGAGGAGCACGTCGCGAAGCTCGCGAAGAAGTTTTTCGTCAGGGAGCAGATATTCTACATAGGGCGCGGCTCCGACGTCGGCACCTCCTACGAGGCGAGCCTGAAGCTGAAGGAAATATCGTACATAAATTCGTTCGCGATCGCGGCGGGTGAGCTGAAGCATGGCCCGATCGCGCTCATCAACAGGGGCACGCTGTTCATCGTATTCGCGACGCAGGACTATCTGTACGAGAAGATGCTGTCGAACATCCAGGAGATCAAGGCGCGGCACGCTTACGTGGTCGGCATCGCGAAGAAGGGCAACAAGCGCGTCAAGAAAATATCCGACGACGTGGTCATGATACCTCAGTGCGCCGACGAGGTCGCGTCGATACTCGCCATCGTCCCGATGCAGCTCTTCGCGTACCACATCGCGAAGCTGAGGAAGAGGGACATAGACAAGCCGCGCAACCTCGCGAAATCCGTGACGGTGGAGTGACGCGAAGCGGCCTATTATGAAGGGAAAATGATGAGAGTAAGCATATCGAACTACAGGGGATGCCTGATCGGCGGCGGCGTGGCCGACGCCAAGGCCTACGGCGTCCGCGCAAAGAGCAAGGATCTCATATCCGACAACACGCAGATGACGGTGTTCACGGTCGACGGCCTCATCTGGGCGGACGACAGGGCCATACGGCATGGCGTGTACGCGTATATCCCGTGCCTGTTCTACTCGTACCAAAAGTGGTACTACACGCAGACGGGCAATCTCGCGGACAAGGCCTACGACTTTATCCTGAAAGGCGAGATACTCGACTGGGAGGAGCTGTTCGCGCGGCGCGGGACAGGCGAGAGCAGCATGGCCGCGCTCGCGGGTAGTATCAGTAATAAATACGGGACGTTGAGGAATAGGGTAAACACCTCGAAGGGCTGCGGCAGCGTGATGCGGGTCGCCCCGATCGGGCTGTATTTCTGGAAGAACGAGGAGATGGCGTTTCGCATCGGCATGGAGAGCGGCGCCCTGACCCACGGCCATATCGACGCCATCCTGTCGGCCGGCTACTACGCCGCGTTCGTCGCGAACATCATACGCGGCCTTACTCTGACGGAAGCTGCCACGAGCGCGCTCGCGCAGCTGCGCCTGCACAAAGGGCACGAAGCTACGTCGACCCTCATAGAGAAAGCTATCGCGCTCGCGTCGGGCGGCAAGCCCGCGATGAAGGCCATGGAAGCGATAGGCGCCGGCTATACGGCGGACGAGGCGGCCGCGCTCGCCATATTCGTGTGCCTGAGATACCGGGATGATTTTGACGGCGCCGTGCTCGCGGCCACGACATTCGGCGGCAACACGGACAGCATCGCCCCGATAGCCGGGGGCGCGCTCGGCGCCTGCTACGGGCTCGACATCATCCCGCCGAAGTGGATCAAGAAGCTCGAACTGGCCGACCTGCTCTCACACGGGGCCGACCTGCTGTTCGAGCGCGTAGATATGGAGGAATGAACATGAAAGATTACGAAGTAAGGGACATCAGCCTCGCGCCGTCGGGACGGCAGCGCATAGAGTGGGTCAGGCACAACATGCCTCTCTTGACGGGATTAAAGGAAAAATACGGCTCGCTTCCCGAAAAGGAAAAACCGTTTTATGATACGCGTATCAGCCTTTCCATACACCTTGAGCCCAAGACGGCGTATCTGTGTGAGACATTGGCCGCGGCCGGCGCCACCATGTCCGTGACGGGCTGCAACCCGCTGTCGACGCAGGACGACACGGCGGCTGCACTCGCCGAGGCGGGCATGCGCGTGTACGCCGTCCACGGCGAGAGCGAGGAGGACTACTACAAACACATAGAAATGGCGCTCGAACACCGTCCGCACATCGTCATAGACGACGGCGGCGATCTCGCGGCGTGCCTGCACGGCAAGCGCCCTGATCTCGCGGAAGAGGTGAGGGGCGGCGGCGAGGAAACGACGACGGGCATCATCAGGCTCAAGGCCCTCGCTGCGGACGGCCGGCTCAAATACCCCGTCGTGGCCGTGAACGACGCGCGCTGCAAGCACCTCTTCGACAACAGATACGGCACGGGCCAGTCCGTGTGGGACAGCATACTGCGCAACACGAACCTCATCATCGCGTCGAAGACCGTCGTCGTCGCGGGCTACGGCTGGTGCGGCAGGGGCATCGCCATGCGCGCGTCCGCGCTCGGCGCGTCCGTCATAGTCACGGAGATCGACCCCGTCAAAGCCATAGAGGCGCGCATGGACGGCTACAGCGTCATGACGATGTGGGAAGCCGCGCCGCTCGGCGACATCTTCATATCCGCGACCGGCTGCAAGGACGTGATAACGCTCGACCACATGGCGTTCATGAAGGATCGCGTCATACTCGCGAACGCCGGGCATTTCAACGTCGAGGTCGACGTCAAGGCCCTCGCGGACAGAGCGGAAAGTTCATACGAGGCCCGCTCAAACATCATGGCCTACGTGCTGCCCGGCGGCAATACCGTGCACATCATGGCCGAGGGCCGCCTCGTGAACATAGCGGCCGCGGACGGCCACCCCGCCGAGATCATGGATATGAGCTTCGCCGTGCAGTTCATGTCGGCCATGTACATCCAAGGCAACTACAAGGAGCTGCCGCGAGACGTATTGGACGTCAGCGCCGAGATAGACACGCGGATAGCGGAGCAGAGGCTCGCGGCATGGGGAGTGAAGATAGACAGCCTCACGCCCGAGCAGGAGAAGTATCTGTCGAGCTGGGAGCTGTGACGAATGTGAGCTGGGAGCTCGCGCTGACCTTTGTCTTGAGGCAAATTGACGCCTTGACAATAATTAAAAATGAAGTATACTGTGAATAGGAGGCTTCCCTCCTGAAAAGGACGTGAACCCTACGGTCAAGTGGGAACTAAAAAAGACGTGAATCCTACGGTCAAGTGGAAGCTAAAAAAGACGTGAACCCTACGGTCAAGTGGGAATTGAAAAAGCAGGAGCCGGGCGCTTGGGCGCCCGGCTCTCTTGTCAGGAGGTAAAGCAGATAATGATAGGACTATATACTATTGACCCCGACTACTGTGACATGCTCAGGAAGACGGATTTCCGCGTTCCTATGGTGAGAGGAGGGAAGGAACGTAGGCCATTCGTGGGTGTGGTGCTTAGTATCAATAACCACATCTATTACGCGCCTCTGTCTTCGCCAAAATCCAAACACGCGAATATGAACAACCAAGTTGACATGATGAAAATCGCCGGAGGGAAATACGGTGTGATCAATTTCAATAATATGATTCCCGTGAAGAAGATATTTCTTGCGAAAATCAATCTCAAACCTGTAGAAAACGATTCGGGTAAGGACATCGACTACAAAGCCATGCTTGTCAACCAACTTGACTGGTGCGAGAAAAATGAGGAATGGATACGAAAAACAGCCTACCAGTTGTATAAGTTGCTAAGAACCCAGTATGCTGGCAAAGCCCTAAAAAAAAGATGCTGTGATTTCAAAAAACTTGA
>JAISAI010000134.1 GCA_031266795.1 Eubacteriales Family XIII. Incertae Sedis bacterium | reverse complement strand
TTCGCGCAGAGCACGGTCACGGCCCCGTCGAGCACACGCAAAGAGCGCTCCACCTCGACGGTGAAATCGACGTGGCCGGGCGTGTCGATGATGTTGATCCTCACGTCCTGCCACTGCGTCGTCGTCGCGGCGCTCGTGATCGTGATGCCGCGTTCCTGCTCCTGCACCATCCAGTCCATGAACGCCGCGCCTTCGTGAACCTCACCCATCTTGTGCGTGCGGCCCGTGTAGAACAGTATGCGCTCCGTCACCGTCGTCTTGCCGGCGTCGATGTGGGCCATGATGCCTATATTTCTTGTTTTCTCAAGCGAAAACGCTCTTCCCATTACAAACTCTTCCTTTGTATCACCAACGATAATGCGCGAACGCCCTGTTGGCCTCCGCCATCCTGTGGGTGTCTTCCTTCTTCTTGACCGACGAGCCCGTATTGTTCGAGGCGTCGACCAACTCCTTTGCGAGCCTGTCCGACATCTTCTTCTCGCCCCGGGCCCTCGTGTACGACGTGAGCCACCTGAGGCCGAGCGTCTGGCGCCTTTCCGGCCTGACTTCCATCGGCACCTGATAGTTCGCGCCGCCTACACGCCGCGCCTTGACTTCAAGCACGGGCATGATGTTGTTCATGGCCTTTTCGAATACTTCGAGTGGGTTGTCGCCCGTCGACTCCTTGATGGACTCGAATGCGTCGTAGACGATTCGCTGCGCTACGCCCTTCTTCCCGTCGAGCATGATGCTGTTGATCAGCTTCGTGACTGTCACGCTGCCGTAAACGGGGTCGGGCAATACTTCGCGTTTTGGTATGTTACCTTTTCTCGGCATAGTAATACTTCCCTCCTGCACTATGCAACCTTATCGGTTGCGGGGTACTCGGCGGTACAACTTTGTTCCTCCGCCGTTATGCCGTTATTTTTATATAATTACAACGGCACGATTATTCTGTTAAGGGAGCTCTGATAATGAGCGTTCCCTTGCGCCCCTATTTTTTCGGGCGTTTGGCTCCGTACTTGCTGCGGGCCTGGCCTCTGTCCGCCACTCCGGACGTGTCGAGGATGCCGCGTATGATGTGATAGCGCACACCGGGCAAATCCTTGACCCTGCCGCCCCTTATCATCACCACGCTGTGCTCTTGCAGGTTGTGGCCGATGCCGGGGATGTAGGCGATGACTTCGATGCCGTTTGAGAGCCTGACGCGCGCTACCTTGCGGAGCGCCGAGTTCGGTTTTTTCGGCGTGACGGTCTTTACGGACGTGCACACGCCACGCTTCTGCGGCGCGCGGTCGTCGGTCGGGCGGCGCTTGATGGTGTTGAAACCTTTGAGCAAGGCCGGGGCCGTCGATTTCTTGACAGAGCTCTGTCTGCCCTCTCGTACCAGTTGATTGATTGTTGGCATAGTATATTCTCCTTACGAGTCCTCCTTTCCTCTCTTGCTTGTCTTTTTTCGCAAGAGGCATTTCGGTTTCATGTGAAAACGGGGCTACGCCCCGTTTTTAGAAAACCGATAGTTATTATGTCACACAACTTGGCGATTGTCAAATGCGCGCCGACTTTTGTCTGTGCGTTTCGACTTTTGTCTGTGCGTTCGGGCGTGGGTGGTGGGGCGTTGGCCCGGGCCGCGTTCCGCCGCGTTCATAATTTCTTCGAATCCGTGGTGTATGCTATTGCCGGTACGACGGGGATTCGCTTCTTCGTGTGTCCTTATATAATGTAGGCTCTTTGATGTGGAGGGATGAATGCTAAATGCTATGATTTGTTTTTTGGGAAAGAGGAAAATACCGCGCGTCGTTTTGCTCGCTCTTGCTTTGGTGTTGGTGTTGGCGTTTGCCGGGGGTTGTAGTTCCGGTAGCGACGAAACATCGGATGGCAGCGGCTCGGGCGGCGGTGAGAGCTCGTCCTCGATTGACGAAGCTGTGGGCGGCGACGATTCTGCGGACGGCGGCGGCTCGGGCGACGGCGGCGAGAGCTCGTCCTCGCTTGACGAAGCTGCGGACGGCCGCGGCGCGGCGGCCTCCGGCGAAACGGCGCTCACGGCGGACGCTGTGGAGATAGACTCGGGCGGTGCGCTGACATTCAACGCGTCTGAAGTTACGGAAAGCGCCACTTTTATTCCACTAATAGTTGACGGGGTATATATGGAGGTCGTCGCCGTGCGCGCGCCGGACGACACGGTTCGCACGGCTTTCAACACCTGCCAGGTGTGCTGGGACTCGGGGCGCGGCTACTACATTCAGGAGGCGGACGAGCTCGTCTGCCAGAACTGCGGGAACAGGTTCAATGTGAGCGACGTGGAGGTGGTGCACGGCGGCTGCAACCCCGTCCCGATAACGGAGGAGTACAAGGCCGTGGACGGCGACTCCGTGGCGATAGGCTACGACATACTGCGGGAGGCCGCGCCGCTGTTCGCGGACTGGAAGTCCTGAGGCCCGTACATCCGCAATGCGCGGGAAGTGTATAATTATCGTATGGCTTGCGAAAGGACGATCTTGGTTGTGGACGACGAGGCTTTCCTGCTCGACGGGGTCGCTTCGTATCTCCGCACACACGGCTACCATGTGCTGACGGCCGGGACGGGCGCGGAGGCGCTTGCGGCCTTCGCGCGCGAAGCGGTGGATCTCGTGCTGCTCGATCTCATGCTCCCGGACATCCCGGGGGAGGATGTCTGCCGACGCATCCGCGCGAAGTCGCGCGCGCCTGTCGTCATGCTGACGGCCAAGGTAGCGGAGGATGAGATCGTCGAGGGGCTGTCTGTTGGGGCGGACGGATACATCACAAAGCCGTTCGGCCTGAAGGAATTGCTCGCCCGTATCGAAGCCCTGCTCAGGCGCGCGGCTGACGACGCTGTGCCGCTCGCCGCCACCTACGTCTTCGGGGACGGCGACCTGCGCGCGGACTTCGGGCGCGGGGTGTTTACGAAGCAAGGCGCCGAGGTGCGGCTGACCGCCACGGAGCAGCGCATCCTCGCGGCGATGGTAAAGCATCCGGGGACGGTGTTCACGCGCGACGACCTCATCGAGACCGCGCTCGGCGACGATTTCGACGGTTTTGACAGGTCGGTAGACGCCCACATCAAGAACCTGCGGCGCAAGATCGAGACGGATCCGAGGCGACCGAGGTATGTGCTGACCGTGCACGGCCTCGGCTACAAATTTGCCGGTGAAGTGTTGACATGACAAGGATTCATTCGCTTCGCTCGCGCATCTCGCTCTCTATCGCCATCGTGGCGCTGCTCGCGGTCGCTCTCATATGCCTGCTTTCAAACATCCTGCTCGGCAGTCAGTTCGAGCGCTACGCCGAGGAGCAGAGACGGCTGCGCGCGGAGGACATAGCGCAAAACATTTCCATGCTCTACTACCCCGTCACAAAGACGTGGGATACGGACGCCATACACGCGCTCGGCATGTACTCGATGGCGGACGGATACATCGTCGTCGTCAGGGGCGCGGACGGCGCAATCGTATGGGACGCGCAAAACCACGACATGGCGCGCTGCGCCGAGATCATGGATGACATAGCCGCGCGCATGGAACAGTACGGCGCGAGAGGCGAGTTCACGCCGCGCGACTTCACGCTCGAACAAAACGGCCGCACCGTAGGCGGGGCTTCCGTCACGTCATACGGGCCGTTCTTTTTCAGCGAAGCGGATGCCGCCCTGCTCGATTCACTGAACAGGATACTGGTCATCGTCGGGCTCATAGCTCTGGCCGCGGCCGTCGCCGCCGGCTTCGCGCTCGCGCGCCGCGTTTCAAAACCGGCGCTTGAGGCCGCGAGGGCCGCCGAGAGGATTGCGGACGGAGACTTCGCGGCCCGCATAGATTCCGGCTCGGGAATACGCGAGCTCGATGAGCTCATAGACTCGGTCAACCGCCTCGCGAGCGATCTCGGCAAGCAGCGCGAGCTCCGCAAAAGGCTGACCGCGGACATGGCCCACGAGCTGCGCACGCCGCTCGCCGCGATTTCCGTGCAGATCGAGTCCATGGCCGAGGGCGCGGCAGAGCCGACCCCGGAGCGGCTCGCGGGCTGCCGCGACGAGATCAACCGCCTCACGAATCTCATCGCCGGGCTCGAACGGCTCGAAGAGGCCGGCGCGCGGGGCGCGGACACAGGCCGGGGCGCCGAGGACAC
>JAISAI010000106.1 GCA_031266795.1 Eubacteriales Family XIII. Incertae Sedis bacterium | reverse complement strand
GTTTCTCTGTCAGAGATTTCGTCGGTCTAATAGTCGAACTGGTCTACGTTGTTCTTGTCGAAGATCAGCGCGTCTCCGAGCAGGATCGTCTTGTCGGCGATTTCCCTCTCACCGAGGCGCGAGGTCGTCATCGTCGTGGACTCGGGCGTGATCGTCCCGGTCGCGTACTGGTACGCGGCTTCAACGGACAGATAGCCGAGGTCCATGCAGTTCCACAGCACTCCCGTGTCGAGCGGGTTCTCGTCGTTCTTGATGTAGTCTTTCAGGGCGTTCGGGGTCGCGAGGCCGGTCATCGTGACCTTTGTCGCGTCCGGCTTGGACGCCGCGGACTCATACTGCGCGCCGAGGGCCGGCGTGGCCATGGACGTCAGTCCTATCGCGGCTTGGATCTGGTCGGCGCCCTCTCCCATTCTCGAGATCAAGGTACCGGACTGCTTCTGCGTCTCGGTCTCGTCGGGGCCCGGATAGTAGACGTCCGTCTCCTCGTTCGCGATCGTGAGCCAGTTGTACTCGTCCGTCGCGATCTGGGCTTTCAGGGCTTCGAGCCAAGCCTGCTGGTTGGCGTCCGTCTTGGCCGAGGATACGATGGCGATGTTGATCCCTTTGTCGGGGCCATAGCCTTTCTCGATCATCGTGTCGGAAACCGCCTTGACCATGCCGTTGACGATGGCTTCGGCTGTTCCCTGATTGATGAAGAGGTCGCGCGCGTCAGGATCGGCGTCGGCGTCAAATGTCAGAACCTTGATCCCGGCTTCCTGCGCCTTCTTCAGCGTCGGGGCGATGGCGGTCGGATCGTTCGGCGATACGAGTATCGCGTTCACGCCCTGCGCTATCCATCCTTCGAGGATGCTGACCTGATTCTGGTTCGTCGCGTCGTTCTGCGGTGGGCCGTCGTAGAGAAGCTCTACGTCCGCGCCTTCGCTCTTCAGCTCTTCGATGGCTTCCTCAGCGCCGATCTTGCAGGCGTCGAAGTAGTTCTCACCCTTGAACTTCGGCAGCATGGCTATCGTCACCTTGCCGGCTGCGGGAGCCTCAGCAGCAGCTTCCTCCGTCGCCGGTTCCTCAGCGGCAGGCTCTTCGGCCGCCGGTTCCTCAGCTGCGGGCTCTTCAGCCGCCGGCTCTTCGCTCGCGCCGCCGCCGCACGCGCCAAAGGCAAATGCGACCATGACCGCGAGGGCCAAAACCATCACTAACGTCAATTTCTTCTTTCTTATCATGTTCTTCCTCCTTATAACTGTTGCAACTCTTACTTATAACTTCTTACTCTAACAATATATCTTTATCGGCCCGCAGTCTGGTATTCTTGCGAATCAACGAGCCGGAAAGACCTGTGTCACGCCGGGGCCTGCCCCGCGAGCCTCGGCTCGCCGCCCTTGCCCACCTCTATGATGCGGCGCCTCTTCGCGCGCTCGCCGAGGATGGAGTACACGATGAGCGAGATGATGAGGACCGTCCCCTGTATGATCGTCTGCACGTCGATGGGGATGTCCATGACCGTGAGG
This sequence comes from Eubacteriales Family XIII. Incertae Sedis bacterium, assembly GCA_031266795.1. Taxonomy (GTDB): domain Bacteria; phylum Bacillota; class Clostridia; order Peptostreptococcales; family Anaerovoracaceae; genus JAIRPC01. The sequence goes on along the minus strand of JAISAI010000106.1, from coordinate 26,050 downwards.
CCGCTGTTCAGCACGGCTATGATGAATATCGCTATGATCGTGCCTTTCATGTCGCCGACGCCGCCGAGTATGCTCGTGCCGCCGAGGACGATGACCGTGACGACTTTCAGGTTCATGCTGTTCGCCACGTCGAATTTGACGCTCGTGAAGCGCCCGAGGTAAAAGTACGCCGCTATCGCGCAGACGACGCCGGATATGACGTAGATGCCGATGAGCGTCCTGTCCGCGTTGATGCCGGAGTAACGCGTCGCGTTCTCGTTCAGGCCGAGCGCGTAAAGGCTGCGCCCGAAGCCCGTCTTGGAGAGCAGCAGCGTGAATATGACGGCGGCCGCTATGAATACGATGAGCACTAAGGGTATCCCGGCTATGTCCTTGTTGCCGACGTAGGTCGTGAACTCGTATGAGTACACGCTGTCCCCGTGCGTGATGCCTTTCGCTATGCCGCGGAACAGGAAGAACGTGGCCAAGGTCGTGATGAGCGCGTTGATCTTCAGCTTGACGATGATGAGCCCGTTGGCAAGCCCGCAGGCCGCGCCCACAAGCAAGGTGACGAGGATGCCGGCGCCCTCTCCCATGGACGCCGCGGCCATGCCGCCCGCGATGGCGGAAAAGATCATGGTCGAGCCGACGGACAGGTCGATGCCGGCCGTGATGACGATGAGCGTCATCGGCAGAGCCATGAGCCCTATCTCCATGATGTTCTTCACGACGACGGACATCATGTAATTGTACGTCAGGAATGTCGGGTTGACCGCGCCTATGATCGCGATCAGCGCGATGAGTATGAGTATGAGCGCTACGTTGAAGTTGACTCCGAACTTTCTCTTTGGTTTTGAGAGCGTCTGCGTATTGCCGTCCATCTACTTCACCTCCGCCGCTGCCGCTATCGCCCCGGGTTGCCCCGTTTCAGGCGTTATGATGACTTTCTTGTTTTTCGTCAGCGTACTGATGGACGCGACGATGACCGCGAGCAGGATGATGCCCCCCATGACCGCGTCCGACCAGTCGGAGCTCAGCCCGATGTAGTTCATCGCGGGCGTGATGAGCGAAAGTATGAACGCCCCGAGCACGGTGCCGATAATTTTGCCGCTGCCGCCCGCTATGCTCGTGCCCCCGAGCACGACCGCGGCTATGAGCGTCATCTCGAAGCCGTTCGCCATCGTCGTCGTGACGCGCTGCCCGCCCGTCGCTATGATCGTGCCCGCTATGCCGTAGAGCGGGCCGGCTATGACGAACGCGAGCACCATGACCTTGTTTACGTTGATGCCCGTCAGCGTGGCCGCGTGGATATTGTTGCCCACGGCGTACAGCTTTTTCGAAAACCTCGAATAGCGCATGAACAGCATGAAGCCGACCGTGATCACGGCCGCGAACACGACGCTCGCGGGCAACACGCCGAACAGCTTTGCCTTGAACGCGAGCCACGTGAAGCTGGCCGGCAGGTCGTATATCGAGCCCTCGACCACGAGGGGGAGCGCCCCGACGAAGAGCTGCGTCGTGGCGAGCGTGGCCACGATGGCCGGTATTTTGAGTTTTGTAATAAAAAGCCCGTTCACCCATGAGAGGATCAGGCCCGCGGCCATGCCGACGAGCATGAAAACAGGCAGGGGCGCGCCCGTCTTGCCGACGAACGCTATGACGATCGCCACGACGGACATGATGGAACCGGCCGCGACGTCGATGTTTGACGTGATGATGATGATGTTCATGCCGATGGCGGCTATGAGCAGATAGCTGAAATAATTCAGCACGGTCATGATGGTGTTGACGGAATAGAAGTCGGGCGCCGCTATCGCCATGACGACGAGAATCGCGACGAGGAATATGAGCAGATAAAACTCCGTCGTAAGTATTTTCTTGAAACCGCCTGTACCGCCCGCGGTCTGTTTCAATGACTCCTGCGCCATACCTTGCCTCTTTCCTCTTTTCTCCCTCTTACGCGAAATTACGCACACAACGCGCCGCCTTGCGAATCCGTCTCAGTCAACCTGCAACGCGACCTTCAATATCTTTTCCTGCGTCGCTTCCGCCCTGTTCATTTCACCCGCGATCGTCCCGTTCTTCATGATATATATCCTGTCGCACATACCGATGAGCTCGGGCATCTCGGAGCTTATCATGAATATCGTCGTGCCCTTTTTCGCGAGGGCGCTGACTATGCCGTGTATCTCGGCCTTCGACCCGACGTCGACCCCGCGCGTCGGCTCGTCGAGGAAGAGAATCTTCGGCGCCATCGCTATGGCCTTGGATACCGACACTTTCTGCTGGTTGCCGCCCGAGAGGTTTTCCGTCAGGAAATCCGCGTCGGGGCACTTGATGTCAAATTCGCCTATGAACTGCCCCGCGAGCTTCAGCTCTTTCGCGTTGTCAAGGAACAGCCCGCTCCTCATGTTGTGCAGCTGCGGCATCGTGATGTTCTGCTTGACGCTCATCTCTATGACTAAGCCGTATTTGCCGCGGTCTTCCGACACGTAGACGAAGCCGGCGTTCATGGCGTCACGGTAGTCGTGTATCTTCACCTCTTTACCCTCGACGTATATCTTGCCGCCGTCTATCTTCGTGAACCCGCAGAGCGCGAGGGCCAGCTCCGTGCGCCCCGCCCCGGCGAGGCCGGCGAATCCGACTATCTCCCCCTTGTCGATGTGGAAATTGACGTCGCTCAGTATGCCTTCCTGACTGAGGTGTTCGACCCTTATGAGCTCGCCGCCTATCGTCACGTCGGCTTTCGGGTAGTAGTTGTCCATGCTGCGGCCGACCATGTCCGCCACGAGCTCGTCCTTGTTCGTCGCCGCGACGAGCTTTGTGGATATGTACCTGCCGTCGCGCACGACGGTGACGCGGTCGCACAGCTCGAATATCTCCTCGAGCCTGTGGCTGATGTACGCGATCGCGACGCCCTGATCCCTCAGGGAGCGCACTATGCTGAACAGGGCCTCGACCTCCCTCTGCGTCAGCGACGCCGTCGGCTCGTCAAGTATGAGTATCTTGCTGTGGTGCGACAGGGCTTTCGCGATCTCGACCATCTGCTTCTGCGCCATGCCGAGGTTTTTCGTGCGCTCGTTCAGATCGAGATCGACGTTCATGATCTTGAATATCTCGAGCGCCTCGCTCCGCATCTTCGCGTAGTCGATGACGGGGATGGGGCCGGCTTTCTTCATGTACTCATGGCCGAGGAAGATGTTTTCGAGTATCGTCATCTCCTCGAACAGGCTCGTCTCCTGATAGATGATCGCGATGCCTTTCGCGAATGCGTCGTTTGGGTCCTCGAACACGACGGGCTCGCCGTCTATGAGTATCTCGCCCGAATCGGGCTTGTAGACGCCCGTCACTATCTTCATGAGCGTCGACTTGCCCGCGCCGTTCTCGCCGCAGATGGCGTGTATCTCGCCTTTGTTCAGATCGAAATTCATGTCGTCAAGAGCGAGGACGCCCGGAAAAGTCTTGACTATATTGTTGAGCCTCAGCACTTCGTCCATCAGTATTCACCGTACTTCCTGCACATCTCTATGAAAAACTCGACTCGTTCGGGCGAGACGTCCGACTGGATGATGTGGGCGGGCGCTATCATGTAGCCGCCTCCCTCGCCGAGCGTTTCGCACTTCTCTTTGATGTCGGCTTCGAGCTCCGCGTCCGTGCCGTTCGGCATGAGGTATTGCTGGTCTATGGCGCCCCAAAACGCGAACTTGTCGCCGTACTCGTCCTTGATCTCGCGCGGCGAATGGCCGGGCACGCCGGGCTGGACGGGATTGAACACGTCGAAGCCTATGTCCTTAATGTCGTCCAACAGCGCCTTTACCGCGCCGTCGGAATGCAGTATCATGACGAGATCCGGCTTGGCTTCCTTCAGCGTACGCACTTGGCGCGCGTAGTGGCCTTTCAGTAAGTCCCTGAACATCGGGGGCGAGAACAACAGGCTCTGCTGCGAGCCGAAGTCGTCGCCGACCCAGATCGCGTCGACGCCGCGCCGCACGAGCTCGAGGCCGACCTGCGTCTGGAACGCCTCGCACTTCTCGAACAGGTACGGCACGTATTCCTCGCCGAGGGCCATGTCCATGAGCAGCTTCTCCATTCCTACGAGCTGCTGGCCGAGCGAGAGTATGGTGACCTCTATGTCGCCTATGATGAAGTAGTCGTCCTTGTATTTCGCGATGAGGCGCTCGGCGTCCTTGTAGCGCGACGGATCGTGCGGGTCGGGCCACTCGTAGGCGTCTATATCAGCCTTCGTCTTTGCCCCGGCGAGCGGGTACTCCGAAACCTCGACGTAGATGTCGCCCTGCCTCATGCGCATATGGTATTCGTTCATCCACGTCCCGTCGTCAAACCTTTCGGGGACGAAGGACTCGCGCTCCGACGCGCCGACGACGACTACCTCGCTGCCCATGGCGAGCCTGATCTCGTTGCCGCTGATGCGGTAGGTCACGTCCTCGAACAGATTGTTCGTGTACACGGACTCGATGCCGAGCTTGGCCGCGAAGTGATCCTGCAGCGACCGGCACAGATCGAACTCTATCGGTATACGGTCGGGCTGTCCTTCTTTTACTTTAAAAGCCCTTAGCACCCGTTCTCTACTGTTCATCTATCCCTCCAACTTTTCGACTCACATCCCTAAATAATTGTATTATCTTACGCCATACCAACCGCAAAGGTCAAGCCGGCGACTCATAACGCTCAGTCCGGCTCAGTCCTCCCTCAGCCCGTCGCCAAGCTGCTGGTTCAGGTCGAATATCTTCGGGGCCATGGCCGGGTCGGACGCGAACCACGGGCAGACCGTGACGTCCCAGCGCTTGCAGACGTCCGTGGCCCTGAGCCGCGCGTTGCACTCCTCGTGCGTCACGTCGTCCGGGCACTCTAAGTAGATGATGCTCTGATCCTTGTAGTACCAGATGGCCCCGTTCACGTAGCCCGCGTCCCTGATGGCCTCGAGCATCCCGCGCCACGGCACCTTGTGTATCGCGAGGTACTCATCCTTGCATTCCGGCTTTATCTCTATCACGCACAGATATTTCTTCATTTGCTTCACACCTCAGCCCCTCTTTGACAGCACGTCGCGTTCGTAGGCCGCCACCTCGCCGTACCAAGCGTCCGATGCGGGCACGCCCGTCTTTTCGCAGAACATATCCCACACGGCGCCGAACGGCAGGGTCTTGAACTCCTCCTGCTTCACGAACAGCTCCGTGTACCTCTGCTCGTCCTGCAAGCGCCCGAACTCGCCGAGGGGGGTCAGCAAGGCGTACAGCATGGCTTTCTGGAAGCTGCGCATCCCGATGACCCACGCGGCCACGCGGTTGATGCTCGCGTCGAACCAGTCCGTCCCCACGAGTATCCTGTCCTTTCCGCACGCCACGATCTCTTTCGCTATCTCGCGCGTCTCGTCGTCAAACCGCAGCACGTGGTCGCTGTCCCAGCGCACGGGCCGCGTGACGTGCAGGGCGATCTTGTCGAACGTCAGCAGCGCGGAGGATATTTTGTCGGATACGAACTCCGTCGGATGGTAGTGGCCGTTGTCCATGAGCGGCAGTATGCCGCGCGAGGCCGCGTAGCACAGCCCGAACTCGGCGGAGCCTACGGTGTACGATTCGAGCCCGATGCCGAACACTTTTGATTCGATGGAGATGTATACTTTGTCCTTGTCGTGAGGCTCGGCGATCATCCGGTCCATGGACTCAGCGAAGCGCTCGCGCGGCCCCATCCTGTCCGCCGGTATGTCCTTGCTGCCGTCGGGTATCCATACGTTCAGAAGGCAGTGAGTGTCAAGGCTGTCCGCGAAATACTGCGATATCCTCACGCAGGCCTTGCTGTGATCCACCCAAAAGTCGCGGATGGCCGGGTCCGTGCTGGCCATGGTGTACTGGCGCGCCTTTTCGTGGGAAAAATACGTCGGGTTGAAGTCGAGCCCGAGGCCGCGATCCTTCGCGTAGTCGACCCATGCGGAGAAGTCCGAAGGCTCTATGGCGTCGCGGTCGTGGAAGCCGTCGCCGAATACGGCGTAGCTCGCGTGCAGGCTCAGCCGGTGCTTGCCGCCGATAAGGCTGTACGCCTTGTCGAGATCGGACATGAGCTCGCTTGGCGTCGTGGCCCTGCCGGGATAGTCGCCCGTCGTCTGGATGCCGCCGGTCAGGGGACCGTCATGGTCGAATCCGATAACGTCGTCGCCCTGCCAGCAGTGCATCGAAACGCCGTACGCCTCAAGCTCCTCTATCGCCTTGTCCGCGTCCACGCCTATGGCCGCATAGGCTTCCCGCGCGCTCTTGTACCGTTCCTCTTCAGTTGACATGTACGGCGCTCCCTTCATATGTTTTTATTTCGAACGAATTTCTTACGCAGGCTTTTGCCTCGTCGAGGCCTGAGAAGACGCCTGCCGAGATCATCTGCGTGAGTATGTTGCCGACCGCGGTCGCCTCCGAGGGGCCCGCGTGTATAGTCATGCCCGTCGCGCGGGCCGCGAGCTCGTTCAGGTAACGGTCCTTCGACCCGCCCCCTATGATGAATATGTCCGTGAATTCCCTGCCCGTGACGTCCGCGAGCTCCGCGGCGTTGCACGCGTAAGAGTCCGCGAGGCTGCCGTATATCACGGCCGCCGACTCAAAGGCGTCCGTGGGCGCGCGCAAGCCTCGGTCGCCACACCAATCACGGATCGCTTCGTGCATGCTGTCCGGCGAGAGGAACGCCTTATCCTCGCAGTCTATCTTCGTGTCTATATCCGCCTCCGAAGCCGCGAGGGAGAGTTCGTCGAAACTCATGCCGGGGACGAGCTCGCGCCTCACCGACTGTATCATCCACAGCCCCATGATGTTTTTCAGTAATCGATAACGGTAACCGTATCCGCCCTCGTTTGTGAAGTTCATCTTCCTGCATTTGTCCGTAAGTACAGGCGCGGCGGATTCGCATCCTATGAGCGACCATGTGCCCGAGCTGACGTACAGTGGGCCGCCGCCAACCGCGGACGGGGCTATGGGCAGGGCCGCCACAGCGGACGCCGTGTCGTGCGCGCACGGCAGGACGACGTCGCAGCTGTATCCGACCTCGTCCGCTATGCCCTTTTGTAATGTGCCCAAACGGGCGCCGGGAAGATGCAAATCCCCGAAAAGCGATCCAGGTATGCCTGCCGCCGCCATCACATCGCGGTCCCAGTCTTTCGTCACCGCGTTGACTAATTGCGAAGTGGAGGCTACCGTGTATTCGGAGCACAACTCCCCGGCGAGGAGGAAGTGAAAATAGTCCGGCAGCATGAGCAGTCGCCGGGCTTTGTCAAAGTCTCCCGGCTCCTCGTCCATGTGCGCCATAAGCTGATAGAGGGTATTGATGGGCATGCGCTGTATCCCCGTGCGCTCGTAGAGGCCCTTGGGGCTCATGGACGCATCGAATCTTTGCTCCATGCCGTACGTCCGCTTGTCCCTGTAAGAGTAACTCTTGCCCGTCTTGTTCGTATGACCGTCGAGGAGCACGTAGTCCACTCCCCATGTGTCAACGCCTACGCTCACCGGCGTGATGCCGGCGGCGGCGCATTTTTTCATGCCTGCGAGAATCTCCGTGAAAATGACCTCCGTGTCCCACACTAAATGAGAACCGTCGCGCGCCGGGCTGTTGGCGAAACGGTGGATTTCTCTGATGTTCAGCCTATCGTCCTCGATATATCCGGCGTAATGCCTTCCACCCGAAGCCCCGATGTCCACTGCAAGAAAGTATTTCGGCATATCCTCCGTGACGATCCTCTCGTCACTGCAAAACTCACACCCGCATATTACCTTACTTTAATCTCATGAGGACTCCACGCGGAAACCTCTGAAATCATTGTTCCGATGACCTATTATACGAAAGGACGGCCGGGCGCGACAGGTCATCTCTTGCAAGTTTTCCGTCCTTATTTGCAACGACTCTCTAATATGCTATCATAGGTGCATGGATAAAACGCTCTTGAAAAAGCTCATGGAGATATCCGATGAGGAGCGCGCGATACTGAACGGGTCGCTCGAGGTCTTGAAAGACATATACTCGTCGGAGCCCGGTTTCGTCGTGAACGCCCGCAAGCTGCTGCCGCCGGGCTCGCTCATCGTGGTGCGCACGCACACGAGGTTCATACATTTTCCCGAGCACACGCACAACTACGTGGAGATCGTCTATATGTGCAGCGGCGCGACGACGCACATAGTCGGCGGCGGGCAGCGCGTCACGCTGAAGCCGGGGGAGTTTCTCTTCATATCGAAAGGCGCGTCCCATGAGATACTGCCGGCGGCCGAGGGCGACATCGCCGTGAATTTCATCATCCTGCCGAGGTTTTTCGACAAGGCGCTCTCGATGATGGAGAGCAAGAATCTGCTGGGCGACCTCATCGCGGGCTCGCTGACCGGGAGCGATCCCGGCGTGAGCTACCTGCACTTTCGGACGGGGGACGTGCTCACGGTCAAGAACCTCGCGGAGAATCTCATCTGGTCGCTCACGAACAAGGAGAACTACCAGTACAGCATCAACCAGAATACGATGGGGCTGCTGTTCCAGCACCTGCTGAACAATACGGACAAGCTGAGCCAGCCGCCCGCTGACAGCGCGGGCTATGAGCACACGGTCGTCATGGATGTGCTGCGCTATATCGAGGACAACTATACGGACGCGTCCCTGAGCGAGTACGCGTATGGCGCGAAGCTGCCGCTCTATCAGCTGAGCCGCATGATAAACAGGCAGACGGGAAAGTCGTTCAAGGAGATACTGCTGAACAGGAGGCTGTCGCAGGCGGAATTTCTGCTGAGGGCCACGAAGACGCCGGTGGAGGAGGTGATCCCCTCCGTCGGCTACGAGAACACGAGCTATTTTTACCGTGTGTTCAGAAAGCGCCACGGCATGACGCCCCGCGAGTACCGGCTGAAAAATTCTTCGATTTGAGGACGGGCGATGATTTTAAAATCGAAACTACTGAATGGTCGCCCCTTTTTATTTTATGTGAACGCTTTCTTTTGCCGGTATGATTCTATCTCCCAGTTTGCTATGAAGTTTGTGAAATCTTCGGGTAGGGCTAAGGGGCCTCCGAACGCTTCGCTGTATACCGCGATTTTTACGGCGTCCGTGAGGAGGGCTGCTGCTGCGTCCGCTTCGTGCGCCGAGTCGCCGAGGGTGAAGGCGCCGTGGCCTTCGATGAGGGCGACCTTTGGCTTGAATCCGTGGGCGTCCGTAAATGCGCGGAACGCCGCTGCTATGTCCGGCGCTATATCCGGCGCGCCCGCGCCGGAAGCCGTCTCCTCCGTTATCCAGAGCGGGTAGGCTTTGTCGTAGACTATGTGGTCGGGCGTGAACGGGTCCATGAGCGGGCCGGCGGCGTCTTTGGACGCTACCATACGCGCTATCTCGGCGCTGCTTTGGAAGTGCGCGTAGGCTGCGCCGCCCTCGCCGTAGGCCGACGTTAGCGCGTCCGCTATGAATGAGGGCGCCATCCTGCCGGATTCGGCCAAGTCCGGCTCGCGCTTTATCCTCGACTTCACGCGGCCTACGATGTCGGCCATGATCCCGTCTATCCTGTCCGTCGAGTCGCCGGCTACGAATATTCCATGGTTTTGGAGCAGCAATATATCAGGATACGCGCCGTGCTTCGCTTTGTGGGTTTCGAAGGCGTCCGCACACGCTTTGCTCAGTATGAACCCCGGCTTCGTGAGCGGAACCCACAGCAGGCTGTCCTCCCTGTCGCCGAAGAGCTCCGCGGCAGCCGCCGCGCCCTCTACCGAGCACGTCAATCCGTTGATGAGCGCGGGATGGACGTGCAGCACGTAGCTTTTCGTGAACAGGGCGTGCAGTATGCACTCCACGCTCGGGCGCTTGTCGCCCTGCCCCGGCAGCCGCGCGGCCATCATGTCCTTGATCGCGAGCGCTTCGCGTTCGTCGTCCGCCTCCGGGTAGTCCGCGCCTGTCATGGCCCTGAGCTTCGCCACGTCCATGAGCACGAAGCCGCCCGCGTCTATCACGCCGAGCGAGCCGCCCGAGGCTTTCACAGCCATGACGCCGCCCTCCTTGAACGAGGTGTTGCCGCCGCCCTCGAGGACGTAGTCTTCGTCCGCGCCGTATTTGCGCGACATCGCTATGAGATTATCGAGTTTTATCATTTGCGTACTCTCCTTTTTCGTGCTCGACAAAATACTTTAGGGAACTTCTAAAAACCGCTATCCAAGCAGATTTATCTCGCCCTTCTCGTGCTCCACGAGACGCCATGTGGTCTCGCGCAGGTTTTCGAAATACGGATCCTTGCTCGCCTCCGAGATGAACGGCTGGCGGGGCGAGTTGATGTCCTCGCCGCTGATCTGCAACATGCCGTAGCGTCCTGAGAGCTCGCGGACGCGCGCGGCCTGCCCGCGCGTGTTGCGCGCCGGCATGTAGGAGACGGCGCCGACGCCCTCGTCCTTGAGTATGCCGAACAGCTCGTCGATATAGCCGTCCTCGAACCTCTGCGCTTTCTTGTCGCCCGTGACGGACGACGTGACGTCGCCGAGGTACGGGTAAGTGATGATGATGTCGTGGTCGCGCGCGAATGCCACGAGGCCGGAGAGCGGCGGGCACTCGGCGGGGCCGGCGGGTATATAGAAGCTCTCGACGAGGCTCGCTTTCAACACGCCGATGAGGTCGTAGAGGAAGAAGTCGTCGCCGTAGGGGCAGGACGTGGCGGCCGGCGCTACGGGCGCGGGCGCCACGCTACCATTATATACGGACGTTTCCCACGAGGCTTTCAGCTTTTCTATGTCGCCGTCGCTGAACGAGAGCTTTTTTTTGAAATAATAAAACAGGGCGTCGCTCGGCCTGCGCGGCGAAGCGGAGGGCTGTGCCGGTGAGTCCGAACCGGAATCGCCGTACTCGCGTATCGCCGCGAGCGAGAGCGCGCACAGCAGATGGCGCTCCGTGACGGCGCCGCCCTCGGCGCAGCGCGACAGCGGCGTCACGTCGGCGTCGTAGTCGAGCGGGAGCCCGGATATGTCCGCGAGCCTTGCGCACATCGCGCGATTGCGTTCGCCTCTTGCTTTCGCGACAGGCCTGAGAAACTCCGCGACGGCGTCTATCTCGGAGTCGCGCAGCCCGTGGAACGTCATATAGGATACGCCGGCTTGGTCGGGGTTGTTCGTGCGCCGGCCGCCGAGCGCCGTCGCCGTGTGGTCGGAGCGCAGCTCGAATCCCGCCGTGGTGGGGAAGCCGAAGATGCGGCCGGCCTCGCGAAACTCGCGTACGCCCGCGACGGAGTCGTGGTCGACGATGCCGGAGACGGCGAGCCCGGCTTCGCGCGAGGCCCACACGGCCTTTGTCGGCGAGTACGGGGAGAAGCTGTAGACGGTGTGTATGTGGTTGTTGACGTAGCCCGAGGTTTCGGGCGCCGCGATCTCTCCGGATGCTTGGAGCGAAGCGAGGCCGCGCGCCGCAGAGAGGCGCTCCTCGGGGGTCGCGGCGTTCAGGTCTGCTCTGTGATTGTCTTTGGTCATGTTGTCTTCGTTTCTTTCTATCAAAAACTGCTTTACTACAAAAACGGTCAGGCGCAGATTCCGGCCGCGCAGCGATTATATTACACGATAATCACAAGGATATATAGTACCACACGCGTGCGTAAAAATCTGCGGAGGCGCGTTAAAGCAAGTGGTAGCCCGCCATCAGCGCCTTGAGCTTTGCGAAGTTGCCTTCCTCCATCGGGCACATCGGCAGCCGGTATTCGTAGGGGATGCGGCCCATGAGGTGCAGCGCGGCTTTGATGGGGATGGGGTTTACCTCCATGAATACGGCGTCTACAAGCGGCTTCATCCACAGCTGCAGGTCGCGCGCTTTCGCGGCGTCGCCGCCGAGCCAGGCCGCGCACATATCGTGCGTCTCGCGCGGGATGATGTTGGCGACGGTCGATATGACGCCCGCGCCGCCGAGCGACATGAGCGGCACGACCATGTCGTCGTTGCCCGACCATAGGTCGAAGTCATTGGCGCTCGTGCGCCGCGCGATCTCGGCGACCTGCGATATGTCGCCGCTCGCCTCTTTGATGCCGGCTATGTTCGGGATGCCTGAGAGCTCTTCGCAGACATCGGGGGCGATGTTGACTCCGGTGCGCGAGGGTACTGAATACAGGATGACGGGCAGATCCGTCGCGTGGGCTACGGCGGTGAAGTGCTCGATGAGCCCACGGCGCGAGGCCTTGTTGTAATACGGCGTGACGACGAGCAGCGCGTCGGCGCCGGCCTCCTGCGCGAGCTCCGCGTTCTTCACGGCGACGGCCGTCTCGTTGTTGCCGGCGCCGGCGACTAAGGGTACGCGGCCCGCGACGCGCTCTACGGCGAAGCGTATCGTGTCCATCTGTTCGGCCTGTGTGAGCGTCGAAACCTCGCCCGTCGTACCGCAGCTGATGATGGCGTCCGAGCCCTCGTCAACGAGCCAGTCGAGCAGCGGGCCGTAGCTGTCGAAATCGACTTTGCCGTCTTTGAAAGGCGTGACCGCAGCTACGCCCGAGCCTTTGAATATCGTCATTGCTTTTGCTTCCTTTCTACCGTAAGCGGGTGTGTACCTACTATAATATACTCTACTCGCGGGAATGCGATTACATTGATGTTACATCGGTGGGCGGCGCGCTTACCCTCGGGATTTGTCCTGACGCCTGATGGATGATATATTATTATATGATATAAAACTGTTCGTTATTCGTGAGGAGATGCAATGATACCTATCGCGAGGCCGCAGATGTCGCGGGCTGAGAAGGACGCCGTCATGGCTGTGCTCGATTCGGGGATGATCGCCTGCGGGCGGATCGTCACGGAGTTCGAAAACGCGTTCGCCGAATACGCGGGCGCGGCGTACGGCGTCGCTACGACCTCGGGCACGACGGCGCTCGAGGTGGCGCTGCGGGCGCTCGGCATCGGCGCCGGCGACAAGGTGGTCACGACCGCGTGGTCTTTCATCGCGTCCGCGAACAGCATCCTCTACACGGGCGCGACGCCCGTATTCGTGGACATCGACGAGCGCACATTCGATATTGACCCGGATCGGATCGAGGCCGCGTTGGAAGCGAACCCCGACGCGAAGGCCCTCCTGATAGTCCACCTGTTCGGGCAGCCCTGCGATATGGATCGGATATGCGCCATCGCGAAGCGGTACGGGGTCAAGCTCATCGAGGATTGCGCGCAGGCGCACGGCGCGGAATGGCGCGGCGGGAAAGCCGGGAGTTTCGGGGACGCGGCGGCGTTCAGCTTTTACCCGACGAAAAACATGACTACGGGGGAAGGCGGCATAGTCCTCATGAACGACGAGGGGCTCGAGAGGAAAGCGCGCCTGCTCATAAACCACGGCATGGAGAAGCGCTATATCCACGACGAGATCGGGTACAACTACCGCATGACGAATATCGCGGCGGCCATCGGCCTTGAGCAGCTGAAGCGCCTTGACGGCTTCAACGCCGCGCGCCGGAAAAACGCCGCGCTCTACGACAGCGGCATCGCGAACCCGCTCATAGGGACGCCGTTCGTCCCGCCCGGGGCGAAGCATGTCTACCACCAGTACACGGTCAAGGTCATGGACGGCCGGCGGGACGAGCTCATCGCACTGTTTGAACGGAACGGCATCGGTTACGGGATATTCTACCCTTACAGCATCCCTGAGCAGCCGGCCTACCGGGACAGGGGCTTTGGCACGGACTGGCCAAAGACCGATCTCGTAAAGTCGCAGGCGCTGTCCCTGCCCGTCCATCCCGGCGTCACGGAGGACGAGGTGGGGACGGTAATTGATGTAATAAATTCGCTTGGGAGCCTGTGAGAGGAAGAGAGGATGGAATGACGAAACACAAGGATGTTTTCATACACGGTAGCGCCCACGTCTCGGACGACGCGCTGATAGGCGAGGGCACGAAGGTCTGGGTCAACGCGCAGATCCGCGAGCACGCCCGCATCGGGAAGGACTGCGTCGTCGGCAAGGACGCGTATGTGGACCACGGCGTCGAGATCGGAGACAACGTGAAGATACAAAACGGGGTTTCCGTATTCAGCGGCGTGACGCTTGAGGACGACGTCTTTGTCGGGCCGAACGCCGCGTTCACGAACGACCACAACCCGCGTGCGAAAAACGCCGACTGGGAGATCACGCCGACGCTCATAAGGCGCGGCGCGTCCCTCGGCGCGAACTGCACTATCGTGTGCGGGCACAACGTGGGCGAGCACGCGATGGTGGGTGCGGGCAGCGTCGTGACAAAGGATGTGGCGCCGTACGATCTTGTCGCCGGCAATCCGGCGCTGCGCATCGGGCGCGTGTGCAAGTGCGGCGCGAGGGCCGACGACGGCGTCTGTCCGGAATGCGGGTACGAGCTGCCATGACAAAGCCGACCGGGCCTGCCGGGGCGCCGTCGCGCCCCTCTGCGGGCAGCTTCCTGCTCCTGCACGTTTCTTTCCTTATCTATTCGCTCGTAATCGTGCTTTCGAAGACGGCCGCGATGCAGGGCTGGCTGACACCGACTTTCTTTCTGTTCGCGCTCTTCGAGCTGCTGACGCTCGGCTTCTACGCGCTGCTGTGGCAGCAGGTGCTCGGCAGGTTCAAGCTCGTGACGGCCTACGCGAACAAGGGCGTCGTCGTGGTTTGGAACCTCATCTGGGCCGCCCTGCTCTTCGGCGAGCAGATCACTCCCGAAAACCTCATAGGGGCCGCGCTCGTCGTGGCCGGGCTCGTCGTGGTGTCGTCCGATGCGCGTTGAGATGCTGCTTTTGATCATCGGCGCGGGGCTCAGCGCTGTTTCGCAGCTGCTGCTGAAGATAAGCGCGAACCGGAACAGCGCCGACGGAGCGGGCGAGGCTTCGGGCGCGGCGGCCAAGGCCCCGCTCATGCAGCGTTTTCGCGCCCAATATCTGAACCCCTTCGTGATCGGGGGCTATGCGCTGTTGCTCGTCGCGATGGTCATCCCACTTTACGCCCTGAAATTTATTGACATGAAATACGCCGCCATCATTGAATCGCTCGGCTACGTGTTTATAATGGTACTCAGCGCGGCCGTGCTGCGCGAGCGTATCACGCGCCGGCTCGTCGCGGGCATCGCCCTCATCGTCGCGGGCGTCATCGTGTTCGGCTCGCATATAATAATGTAGGAGAATGAAATGTATAACGCTGTGTTGATCGGATACGGATACTGGGGGCCTAATATCGCGAAGAACTTGGATCTGAGCGGCGACTTCACGCTTCGCGGCGTCTGCGACGTCGACGAGGCCAAGCTCGCGAAAGCGCGGGAGCTGTACGGCGACCGCATCCGGTATTACCGCGACTACCGTGAGGTACTGAAAGACGACGCTGTCGACGTGTGCGCCGTCGCGCTGCGCAACGATATAGGGCAGACGGTGGCCCGGGCGGCGCTTGACTCGGGCCGTCATCTTTTTATGGAAAAACCTATGGCGGTGCGCATGGACGACGCGACGACGCTGAAACGGATGGCGGATGATAAGCGGCTCATCGTCCACGTTGACCACATCCTCGTCTACAATTCGTTCATCCGCTACATCAAGGGGATGATAGACCGCGGCGAGCTCGGCGACGTCATATCTTTCGAGTCGAACCGCGCGAACCTCGGGCCGCACATCAAGCAGGACATGAACGCGATGTGGGACTTGGCCGTGCACGACCTTGCCATCATCGACTACCTGTACGACGGCAGGGAGGCGCTGATGGTGGGCTGCGTCGGCGAGCGGCGCTTCGGCAAGCAGGAGATATTGACCTACCTTTCCGTGAAGTACGACGGCTTCGTCGCGATGGTGAAGTCGAGTTGGTTCTCGCCGATGAAGGAGCGCAGCATCGTCATATCGGGGACGAAGAAGATGATCGTGTTCGACGATCTGAAAGAGACGGAAAAGCTCGTGATCTACGACAAGGGCCTCGATTTTGACGGCGAGGTATTCAACGAGTACGGCGTGTACGAAGCGAGGGTCAGGACGGGCGACATATATATCCCGTACATCGAGCGGCAGGACGCGCTTCTGGCCGGGCTGACAGAGTTCGCGAAGTGCATCCGCGAAGGCAGGCCGTCGCCGACGGGGCCGGATCAGGCCATGCGCGTCCTGTCCATACTGAACAGGGCGGACGACAGGCTCGCCGAGATGAGGAGGGGGGAACCGGTATGAAGAGGGAAACAGAGCGTGTGATTGGTAAGTGCAGGCGGCGCCATATACGCGCCGAGCGAGGTTCGATATGAATGTAATAATGGGGCAGGCGGGCGGCGCGGATACGCCGGGCAGGGCCGCAATCGGCGGCGCGAACATCCTCATAACGGGCGGCGCAGGGTTCATAGGCAGCCATCTCGCTGACAGGCTGCTTGACGAGGGGGCGGCGAGGGTCGTCGTCCTCGACAACCTCTTCCTCGGCAAGCTCGAAAACCTGACGGGCGCGCTCGGCCGCGGCGCGGTATTCATCCGCGACGACGCGGAGATAGAGGGCACACTCGCGTATGCCATCGCCGAACACGGCATTGATGTCGTCTTCAACTGCGCGACGAAAGCGCTGAACTACTCTTTCATCAACCCGCTGAACGCATACCTGACGAACGTGCGCATCATGGCGAACCTGCTCGAACTGCAGCGCGCGGGGGCTTTCGCTACGCTCTGCCACTTCTCGTCCTCCGAGGTCTACGGGACGGCCGTCTACGAACCCATGGACGAGAGCCACCCGATGAACCCGACGACGACATACGCGGCGGGCAAGGCGGCCGCGGACATAATGCTGCACTCCTATGTGAAGCAATACGGGCTCGACTCCTTCATCATGCGCCCGTTCAACAACTACGGGCCGCGCCAAAACTTCGAGGGGCCGCTCGCCGGCATCATCCCCGCGACGGCCAGGCGCGTCATGTCCGGCGAGCCGCCCGAGATACACGGGACGGGCGGGCAGTCCCGCGACTTCATCTACGTACTCGACACCGTGGACGCGGTCATGAAGCTGTACGGCAGGCTGCCCGCGGGCGAAGCGGTCAACATCTCGACGAACGGGCAAATATCCGTGAACGAGCTCATGGCGCTCATGGCCCGGGAGTTGGGCTACACGGGGGAAACCCTGCGCAAGGAAGCGCGCACGGCCGACGTGCTGTGCCACAACGCGAGCAACGAGAAGATGAAAACGTTCATTGATTTCACGCCGACGCCTTTTAGCGACGGGCTGCGCGAGACCTTGGCGTGGTACAAGGCGCATATATAAGCAGGCCAATCGTGGCGAATCGTAAAGAACCGTAAAGAGAAGAGGAATCCGTTCATGATTCGATTGATAAAACCGTACATAGAGTTTTCGGATGTGGAAGACGAGTTTCGCGGGATATTCGAGAGCGGGATATTCACGCGCGGGGAATACTCCGTAGCTTTGCCGGAGAGGCTCAGCGCGTACACGGGGGCGAAGCACGCGTTCAACGCGACCTCGGCGACGACGGCGCTCTCGGCTTGCTTGGCCGCGCTGAATATCGGCGCGGGCGACGAGGTCGTCGTTTCGGATTTTTCGTTCCCGGCCACGGTCAACGTCGTGGAAGCCTGCGGCGCGAGGCCCGTGTTCGCCGACGTCAGCCGTAGCACGTACAACACGACGGCGGACGAGCTCGAACGCAAAATCACGCCACGAACCCGCGCGGTCATCTTCGTATGCGCGCTCGGAAATCCCGACGGGATCGAGGGCGTCGACGCCGTCTGCAAAAAGCGCGGCGTCCCACTCATCGTCGACGCGGCCTGCGCGCTCGGCAGCAAATCGAACGGGATCCCCGTAGGCGCGATCGGCGACTTCACGTGCTTCAGCTTCCACCCGCGCAAGCTGCTGACCTCGGGGGAGGGCGGCGCCATCACGACCGACGACGACGCGTACGCCGATACGCTACGCGTCAAGCTGGCCCACGGCGCAGGCGCGTCAAGCGGCAAGATGGAGTTCGTCACATACGGCTACAACTACCGCCTGCCCGAGCTGCAATGCGTCATGCTCATCAAGCAGCTCGAGGCCCTCGACGAGATAGTCGGGAGGCGCATAGCCCAGCAGGAATCCTACCGCGGGCTGCTCGAGCCGCGCGGGTTCACGGCGCAGCGGCACGGCGCGGGAGTGCTGCACAATATGCAGAGCGTGGTGTTCACGGTACCGGACGGTACGGATCGCGACGGGCTCGTCGCGCAGCTCCGCGAGAGAGGCGTGGAGACGACGCTCGGGACCTACTGCCAGTCCGCCTGTCGGTACTATCGGGAGAAATATGGCGACGTGCAGCCACACTCACTTTGGCTCGAGAGGAATACGCTCACGCTGCCCTGTCACGACGGGGTGGATGCGGAGGCGGTGGCGGAAGCAATTACCGGCATCCTCGGCCAGTGAATCATAGATCTCTGATTTTTTTTGCTGGCGTTCCTGCGTAGATTGAATATGGCTCTACGTCTTGCATCACCATGCTTCCCGCCCCTATGACGGAGCAAGCCCCTATGGCGACGCCCGGGAATATCGTCACATTCGCCCCTATCCATACGTCGTCCCCTACGGTGATATCGGACGATTTGATCAGATGATTTTTTACATAATCAATTTCGGCCAATACCTTTGAATTGTTCGGGGTTGAGAGGCAGATGAACGTCACGTTCGGCGCAACGGAAACGTTCTTCCCCATATGAACGCATATCTCGTTTTCGTTTTTCGTCACCGTCAGGCCGAGATTACAAAACGTGCCGGCGCCCATGCTGACGCCGATGTAGTCCGCATACCGCTTTCGCATACGCGCGTCCGGATAGTACATGGCTATCAGCTTCGCGAACCGCAGCGGCATGTGGTCGTGCATGGAATACAAGGTGTCGTACAGGAATGTGTCCAGGCGCTTGAACGCGTTGATCGTCTTTGCCTTATCTTCATATCCCGATTTCGATTCAGTCCCGCTCATATTTCTCTCCGTACTCATAGCTATCGTTCCCTATTCCATTCAAGCGTTTCCCGGAATAATGTCCCGTTTGAAAATTGCTCCTTGAAATGGAGCAGGCCTTCGTTGGCGTCCAATCCGCTTGTCGACGTCCCGAAATCGTAGGCCGCGAATCCCCTCTCCTCGGCGCTCTGCAATACGTGGCCCACGATGAAGCGAAGCGCGTTCATTTTGATGTAGCGCTCATCTGTGGACAGGTAAAATGACGATGCGATATTCGGGGTAAGTACGAAATTTGTCACAGCGACGATGGGAGTCCCCTCGTGATACGCGGCGCAAAAGCTGATTTCACGCGGAAACTCATCGGACAACCATTGCAGCTCTTTACGGCTGTGGGTGGGTCGTTCGCCAAACTTGCCGATCGTCCTTTCTATCAGCGGATATACGTCCGAAAGCGGCGCCCTTTCGTCCACGCGCAGACCGAGCTGCCCCGCTTTGCGGATCTGCGTCCTCACGGACGATTTCAGCTGATCCATGACGCGAACATCTTTATCGAAGAGGACGACGTTGAATATCTCCCTGTGTACCGTGACAAACCCCGCCTCGAGCAGATTGAAAATAAAAAGATCTATCGGCGACGTGCAGAAAAAATTTGGCGGCTGCCTCAACGTGAACCGGCTGATATTGTTTTCACGGAGATACGCTATGAGCAGCGAAACGGCTTCTTTGCCCTCCTGATACGACGGCGGCTTGCAAAAGACGAATCCGCCGTAACTCGCGCCGTAGGGTGAGTTGCCGCAGAGCGAGCCGTCCTCATCCCGGGATGTGGCGAACGATATTTGCGCGAAAATTTCCTCCCCTTTTAATACGAGCAGATAATGCTCCCTGCCCTCGAATTTATCTTTATGGTACGCTAAGAAACGGCGTTTATGAAAAAGCGTGCCGTTGACGGATGCGTCCACAAACACATCCCACCTCTCCAATTGTTTTTCGCTTGCGAGTTTGATGTCCATAGCACAGTAACCATTTTAGCGTACTCACGTCGTTATTTCAACGCAGGATATGGACATGACACGCTGTGTAATGATAATATGATATTCGATCAGTTCACCATATTATTTCACTATACGGAATCAAAGCTAATATATAAGGTAACAGCCATGCCCACCTCCTCACGCTCTCTTACTGAAAAAACGAACCGTGAATCGCCCGTATACCTCACCTTTGACGTGGACTGGGCGTGCGACGAGGTGCTGGAATACGCGATCAGCCTTGTGGAAGACAGCGATACAAAAGCGACGTTTTTCATCACGCACGACACGCCGCTACTTGCGCGATTGCGGGAAAATCCGAATATCGAGCTCGGCGTGCACCCGAACTTCAGCCCTTTGCTTGAGAATGGCGGCGGCGCGTCCGCGCGCGAAATCCTTCAAGATATTCACGCCGTGGTTCCCGAGGCGGTTGCCGTCAGGTCACACGCGCTCATGACGGGCAGCCTCCTCTCCGACCTGTTTTATAAAGACGGCCTGCGAATCGAGTCGAACACATACTACCACGTGGGGCGCGAGAAAATCATACCCTCCCCGGCGTACGACCCCTGCGGCATGCTCCGCGTCTTTCACTTCTGGGAGGACGACTGCCACATCGCCTGGGCTGATCAGCGCGTGGAGCGTGATTGGGACGCGGGCGGGTTCTTGGACTACGACGGCGTCCGGATATTCGACTTTCACCCGATCCACCTGTTCCTGAACACCGAGCATGGCCAGCGCTACGAATCCTCGCGCGGCGTCCATCGCGCGCCTACGGAGCTCGCCCATCATCGCAACACGGCCGACGCCGGCGCCGGCGCCTTCTTCACGGATTTGATCGGCGCGATAAAGGCCCGGAATATTCCCACGGGGAAAATAGCGGATATATTGCACGCTTTCGACGGCGGTATTTGAGATCATTAAAATAATAGGGGCTGTTTTCATCGTTACGATAATAGGTGTAATTTTAACGGAGGTTGTTTTGAAGATAGTAAACGCAGACTGGGAGGAACGGAACTTCGGGGTCACGACGCAGGAGCTCATAGTGGAGGACGCGGACACGGAGGCGGAGATCGAGCGCGGGCTGTCCTCTCTTTCCGCGCAGTATCAGGTGGTGAAACTCCCCGTGAGCCGGGTCATGTATTCCGGCCTTATCGAGCGGCGGGGGTTTTCGTTCATCGAGACGATCGTACATATCGACGTCGATAGGTGCGCGTGGGGAAAGGCCCTGCCCGACTACAAGATCATGACGGAAGCTGAGAGGGACGACATGGTCGGCCACATCGCGGCCGGCATGTTCCATACGGACCGTTTCTCGATGGATCCGTTTTTCCCAAAGGGCAAAGTCGCGGGGCGCTACGTCAATGTCGTCCACGACGAGCTCGGCAGGGGCGCCGTTTCGCTCGGTCTTTTGCACGACGGGGAGATCGTCGGATTCGCGATCATACGAAAACTTCGGGAAGAGGCGTACGTATGCCCGCTATGCGGCATATACCCGCAGTATCTGGGCAGGAAGCTGTCCGAACTCATCGTAGGGTGCGGGCTTGCGTATATCGAGGATAACGGAGGGGGAACGCTCTACTCGGGAGTTTCGTCCAACAACATAGCTTCGCTCCGTACGCACATGAAAGCAGGCCACGCGCCGAACGCTCTCACTTACCTCTTTATCAAGCATGTAACGGAACAGTTTTAATTACATTCCAAATTACTTTATATTGATCTCCTGTGAAATGATGAACGCGGGTCTGTTTCTTGCGGCGTCGAACGTTCGCCACAGGTACTCCGCTATGACGCCGAGCGAGATGTTCGTGATGCCGAAGCCGAACAGCAGAAGCACTATCATCGTGGCGTATCCCTGCTGCATGCCGGGGTGCAGGAGGCGGGCGATGATGACATATATCCCGTAGATGATGCCCACGGCCGCGAACAGGGCGCCCACGATCGAGACGGCGCGGATCGGCATATAGGAAAAACCGACGAATGAATCGATGAACAGCTTGATCTTCTTCGACAGGGTCCATTTTGACCTGCCGCCGACGCGCGTGCGGTAGTCCATGCCGACGAGAACGCTGTCAAAGCCGGCGTCCAAAATTTGCAGCGGGACGGAGGAGTTCGTTTCGATGTTCCCGTTCAGGTAGTCCGCGATCTTGCGGCTGAACATGATGTTGTTCACGCCGCCTTTCCGGTAGTTCGACACGGCGTATTTGCGCATCAAGGCGGAGTAGATGTTGGACGTGAGCCTCGTAACGGCGCCTATTGCTACGGATTTCTTTTCTATATAGACGGCGTCGTGGCCCTCTGTGATTTTCTCGTACATCACATCCAGCATATCCTCGGGTTCCTCGAGGTCGGCGCCGATGAACGTGCAGTAATTGCCGGTGGACTTGCTTATTCCGGCTCTGATCGCGGCGTGCGAACCGAAGTTTTTCGAAAAACTGATGACGCGGACATGACTGCAGTGATTGAAACCATAGCTTTCAATGATCCGTATACTGTCGTCGGTAGAGCCGTCGTCGACAAATATCACTTCCACATCGTATGGGGCGGCCTCCGCTTTTTGCTCGATGAAGCCGCAAAACGCCCGCAAGGTTTCCTCTTCGTTCAAGAATGGTACAACGACGGATACGGTAGGCATATACATTCCTTTCGGCGGATAAGACTCATGCGGCGGGTCGAGCGTCAATCGTTAATCGTCAAGCAAATATTATAGTAACACTCTCTGGCGTGTGATGTCCATCAGGACGGTGTGCTATTGTCTTCTTGGTCTTCTGTATTTCCGGGCATGGCCGCGCGGTACTGTTGCCAGCGCCAGGCGTCGTCGCACATCTCTTCTATGCCGCGGCTCGCGGTAAAGCCCAGCACTTTTGCGGCGAGATCGACGTTGGCGTACACCACCGGCAGATCGCCGGCCCGGCGGCCCACTACCTTCGACGGCAGCCTCTTGCCGCAGGCCGTTTCGAAGGCGCGGATGAGCTCCCTCACGCTCGTACCCCTGCCCGTGCCGAGATTGAACGCGCAGCAGCCCTTGCGGTCTTGCAGGTATTCCATCGCGGATGCGTGTCCCTCAGCCAGATCCATGACGTGGATGTAGTCCCTGACGCCCGTGCCGTCCGGCGTGTCGTAGTCGTCCCCGAATATCCGGATTTCGTCCAACTCCCCGGCGGCGACTTTCGCCACGTAGGGCAGGAGGTTGTTCGGGATCCCTTTCGGGTCTTCCCCGATGAGGCCGTCCGGATGCGCGCCGATGGGATTGAAATAGCGCAGCAACACGGCGGAGAGGCCCTCGTTCGCGGCGCAGATGTCGCGAATGATCTGTTCGATCATGAACTTCGTCCAACCGTAGGGATTTGTCGAGCCGAGCGCGTAGCCCTCGTAATACGGCACGGGATTGTCCGCGCGGTAGACGGTGGCGGACGAGCTGAACACCAACCGGCTGACTCCTGCGGCGTTCATCGCTCCGAGCAGATTTAGCGTGCCGACAAGATTATTGTGGTAATACGCCCACGGCTTTTCTACTGACTCGCCTACCGCCTTCAGGCCCGCGAAGTGAATCACCACGTCGACTCCGGGAGACGACGCAAACGCCTCGGCCAACGCGGCCTTGTCCAAAAGATCGGCCTCTACAAGCGAGACGCGCGACTTCGCGTCCGTTTCCGAAAGGGCGGCTGTCCGGCAAACGCGATCAATTACAGAGCGCATACTGTTCGAAAAATTATCGAGGATAATGATATGGTAAGCTCTGCGCAGGAGCTCCACCGCGGTATGGCTCCCTATGTATCCGGCTCCGCCTGTCAATAATATGCTGCCCACTTTGCCTCCGCGACCTGACCTCAGCGGTCGCCGTACATCTTCTCGTAATACTCGCGGTACTCGCCGGAGACTATGCGCTCCCACCATGGTTTGTTCGCGAGATACCAGTCTATCGTGCGCGAGATGCCGTCCGCGAATTTTGTCGCCGGCAGCCAGCCGAGCTCGGCGGATATTTTTGACGGGTCTATGGCGTAGCGCAGGTCGTGGCCTTTGCGGTCCGTCACGTAGGTGATGAGGGATTCGGGCTTGCCGAGCTTTTCGAGGATGATCTTCACTATGTCGATGTTGCGCATCTCGTTGTGGCCGCCGATGTTGTAGACCTCGCCCACTTTGCCGCCCCGCATCACGCGGTCAACTGCGGCGCAGTGGTCCCAGACATAGAGCCAGTCGCGCACGTTCAGGCCCTCGCCGTACACGGGCAGGGGCTTGTCGGCCAAGGCGTTTGCGATCATGAGCGGGATGAGCTTTTCCGGGAATTGATACGGCCCGTAATTGTTGGAGCAGCGCGAGATCGTCGCGGGAAAGCCGTGCGTGCGGTGGTAGGCCTGCACGAGAAGGTCGGCCGCGGCCTTGGACGCCGAGTACGGGCTCGACGTGTGTATGGGCGTTTCCTCCGTGAAAAGCAGATCCGGCCGGTCTAAGGGCAGGTCGCCGTACACCTCGTCCGTGGACACCTGATGGTAGCGCGGCACGTCGTGCCTGCGGGCCGCGTCCATGAGTAGCTGCGTCCCGAGGATGTTCGTTTTCAGGAACACGGAGGGGTCTTCGATGGAGCGGTCGACGTGCGACTCGGCCGCGAAATTCACGACGACGTCAAATCCGTCTTCCGTAAAAACGCGCTCCACGGCGTCCGCGTCCGTGATGTCGGCCTTCACGAAGCGGAAGCGCCCGTCTTTGATCGCGCCCTCCAATGTTTCGAGATTGCCGGCGTAGGTCAGCGAGTCCAATCCGACTATCTCATCGTCCGCGTGAGCTCCAAGCTCATAGTAGACAAAGTTTGCGCCGATGAATCCGGCGGCGCCGGTCACGAGTATCTTCATAATTCAGTCCTCCAAAAGTGTGAGCAGGTACTTGCCGTATTCCGTCATCTTCAGCTCCTCGCCGATCGACGCGAGCCTGTCGGCGCCGATAAATCCTTTGCGCCACGCGATCTCCTCGATGCAGGCGATGTAGAGCCCCTGCCTCGACTGGACCGCCTCGACAAATTCGGACGCTTTCAGCATGCCGTCGGGCGAGCCCGTGTCGAGCCAGGCCAAGCCCCTGCCGAGCAGCTGCACTTTCAAGCGCCCCGCCTCGAGATACACGTTGTTCACGGAGGTGATCTCTATCTCACCGCGGGATGAAGGCTCTATCCCCTCGGCAATTCCAACGACATTATTATCGTAAAAATACAGTCCGGGGACGGCGTATTTGGACTTCGGGTGTTCCGGCTTCTCCTCGATGGAGAGCACGTTCATGTCGCCGTCAAACTCCACGACGCCGTATGAGCGGGCGTCTTTCACGGGGTAGCCGAAGATCGTGGCGCCCGCGTTTTTTGAGACGACCTCCCCGAGCGTGCCCGTGAAGCTATAGCCGTAGAAGAGGTTGTCGCCGAGGATGAGGCAGACGTCGTCACCGCCGATGAATTCCTTGCCGAGGATGAATGCGTCTGCGAGGCCGCGCGGGCGCTCCTGTATCTTGTAGCTGAACGCGAGCCCCAGATTGTCGCCGTCGCCGAGCAGCGTCTCGTAGCTGCCGATGTCTTGGGGCGTGGATATGACGAGTATCTCGCGGATCCCGGCGAGCATAAGCACGGACAGGGGGTAGTAGATGAGCGGCTTGTCGTAGATCGGAAGCAGCTGCTTCGACACGGCCTTAGTCATGGGGTAGAGCCGGGTGCCCTTCCCGCCCGCCAATATGATGCCTTTCATAACGATACCTCCTCTTTGGACGCTTTGCGGTTGTTTTTATTATACCTTACTATTGGGAATAGTGGGATTGCGTCTTTGCTTCGCAATATTGCAGGAAACTTTGGAAGAGAAACTCGGCGTCAAAGCATAGCGGAATAAACTGTAGCCGCTCAATCAGCCGGCGTCTTCAGGGGCCGGCTTTTCCCGGATTTCTGTCTATCTACGTCAAGCGCTTCTGACGTCTATGGGATTCCCTATTTCTTCGCTATCGCCGTACATTGCATTTGCCCGCATGCCGACTACGCGGGCCAGCATGCACTCCACTATGAACAGCGTTGCTTCTGGGATCGTCCATATGTCTACCAGCACTAGCGGGGCCGCTGCGAAGTCCTGCGACAGCAGGAATAGCGCGGCGTTCGCTATGGCGATGGTGAGGATCGCTATGGGCAGCGGCCTGGCGTTGCCGCCGGTTTCGGTTGCGGCGGCCAGCCCGCCCTGCCCGC
>JAISAI010000097.1 GCA_031266795.1 Eubacteriales Family XIII. Incertae Sedis bacterium | reverse complement strand
AACCATCAAGAAACTCAATCCGATGCAGCAGGAGGCGGCGCTTCACACCGAAGGGCCGCTGCTCGTGCTTGCCGGCGCCGGCTCCGGCAAGACCGGCACTATGACGCACCGCATCGCCCACCTCATCAAAGACAAAGGCGTCGCCCCGTATAATATCCTCGCCGTCACGTTCACGAACAAGGCCGCCGGTGAGATGCGTGATCGCGTCGAGGCGCTCGTCGGCCCGGGCGCGCGCGTGTGGATCATGACCTTCCACGCCACCTGCCTGCGCATACTCAGGAGGCACGCGGAGCTTGTCGGCTACCGCCCGGATTTCACGGTTTACGACCCCACGGATCAGCGGGTTGTCGTAAAAAATTGTGTGAGGGAGCTTGGCCTCGATGAAAAGAGGTACGCCCCCAACTATGTCCTCAGTGTGATAAGCAAGAGCAAGGAGCGCGGGAGAGTCGCGGCCGACTTCGAGGGCGAACCGTCGGAGTCGATACTTCACGACGGGCTCGCGCGGACATACACCTGCTACGAAGCCGCCCTCAAAGGCAACAACGCTATGGATTTCGACGACCTCATCATGCGCACGGTGTTCCTGTTCGAAAAGCATCCGGAGACGCTCGAAGAGTATAGAAACAGATTTCGCTACCTCATGGTAGACGAGTATCAGGACACGGATCCCATGCAGTACCGCCTTATCAAGCTGCTCGCGGGAGGCCACCGCAACATCTGCGTCGTCGGCGACGACGACCAGTGCATCTACGAGTGGCGCGGCGCCGATATTACGAACATACTGAATTTTGAGAAGGATTTCCCCGGCGCGAAGGTCATAAAGCTCGAACAGAACTATCGCTCGTGCGCGACCATACTCGACGGCGCGAACTCCGTCATAGCCAACAACTCGTCGCGAAAAAGCAAGGCTCTGTGGACGGACCGCAAGGGCGGCGACAAGATCATATTTGAGGAGACCTACGACGAGAAGGACGAAGCGCGGTACGTCGCGCGGGAGATAGCGCGCTGCGTCGGCGAGGGGTACAGCTACCGCGACATCGCGATACTCTACCGTACGAACGTGCAGTCGCGCACATTTGAAGAGGCGTTCTCTGTGGCCCACGTCCCGTACCGCGTCCTCGGCGGCGTCAGGTATTACGACCGCAAGGAGATCAAGGACATGCTCTCCTACATGCGGCTCGTGCAAAACCCGTCGGACGACCTGTCGTTCGCGCGGGCGGTCAACGAGCCCAAGCGCGGCGTCGGAGAAAAAAGCCTCGCGAAGATCAGGGCGTACGCCGAAGCGAGCGGGCAGAGCCTGTTCGAAGCGTTTTCGGACGAAGACGCGCTCGCGAGCCTGTCGGCCCGCTCGCGCGAGTCCGTCATAGCCATGGGGCTCACTATACGGAAATACGCGGATGGCGACTATAAGGTTTCAGAGATATACGACGGCCTCCTGATCGACACGGGATATATATCGGCGCTCGAATCCCGGAATACGGTGGAGGACGAGAGCCGCATAGAGAATCTGCTCGACTTCAAGAGCGTCGTCATGGAGTACGAGGCGGAGGATCCGGACATCACGCTCGCCGAGTTCATGGAGAAGATCGCGCTCATATCCGACATCGACAACCACGACCGCTCCGAGGACGCCGTCACGCTCATGACGCTGCACAGCGCGAAGGGCCTCGAGTTTCCTGTCGTGTTCATGCCCGGCATGGAGGATGGCCTCTTCCCGTCCGGCCGCGCCGTAGAGAACCCCGGCGGCGTGGAGGAGGAGCGCAGGCTGTGCTACGTCGGCATGACGCGGGCCATGGAAAGGCTGTATATGGTTCGCGCCATGGCCCGGACGATATACGGACACCGCGATATGACGATAGAGTCCAGATTTCTGCGGGAGATCGACAAAGACTGTCTCGACGGGGCAGACAAATTGGGTTCCGACACCACGCCGTACTTCCATGAAGCCATGGGCGCGGAGGACGGTTTCGCGTCGGCCGAGGTATTCCGGCCCTTCGACAGCATACAGCGCATCAAAAAGGAAGTGGGCTCGCACAGCGTGGATCGCCCCGTCCCGAGGTTCGATGTCGGCGACGACGTGAGCCACCGAAAATTCGGCGAGGGCACGGTCATAGAGTTTGACGGTAAGGTTGTAACAGTAATGTTCGGTTCGGTGGGGAAAAAGCGCCTCGCGGCGGGGGTGGCTCCGTTGGAAAAAATCTGATCAGCGTTTTCCAAAGGAAAACGGCTCTTCTAAACGTCGATATTGAGCGTGTTCACGCCGCGTTCGCCGTCATAGGCGCGTTCAATGTTTTTTGCCGTGTTTCTCACCAATGCCACGGAAAGCTCGTCGCCCGTTTCGAGGGCGTCCACCTCCTCGCCCGGGTAGGCGACCGATACATGGTAGGCTTCGCGGCTTTCGGGAAAGCTGAGAGCCAATTCACATGCGCCGAACCGCGGCACGACGATGTTCAGTACAAGTTCTTCGGCTAAGAGCCTGAGCTGCCCGGCTTTTTTATCGTCCACCGCGTAGCGGAAGCAGAAATCGTCGATGCCGTTGAGCATCGCGATAAAGTCGAAATCGCGGGACTTGACCGAAAACCCGAATGTCTTGATTTTGAATATGAACGCCTGCGTTTTCGGCTTCTGGGGCCTGTCGAATATCTCTTGCGGCGTCCCGCTCTCGTAAATCCCACGCTCGTCCATAAAGAACACGCGGTTCGAAATATTCTTTGCGAACTCCATTTCGTGCGTCACGATCAGCATGGTCATCCCGCTTTTGGCGAGGTTGCGGATGACCGCCGTCACCTCGCCGACCATCGCGGGGTCGAGGGCGCTCGTCGGCTCATCAAAAAGGATGATGTCGGGCTCCATCGCAAGGCAGCGCGCGATGGCCACCCGCTGCTTCTGGCCCCCGGAGAGCTGTTTTGGGGAGTGATGCGCGTGATCGGATAAACCGACGGTTTTCAGTATCTCTCTCGCTCTGTCCTCAGCTTCAGGTATGGATTTCTTCAATAGATCCGTCTGCCCTATGGTGATGTTTCTCATCACGTCCATATTCTCGAACAAGCCGAAGCTCTGAAACACCATGACCATCTTCCGGCGCGCTTCGTCGATGTTTTGTTTCGAAAGCCTGCCGCCCTTAAAATATACGTTTCCCTCCGTCGGCGGAGCGAGAAAATTCAGCCCCCTTAGAAGCGTGCTCTTGCCCGTGCCCGAAGGGCCGATGATGGAGACGACCTCCCCCTGCTCGATGTGGAAGCTGACGTTTTCAAGGACGGTTTTTTCGCCGTAACGCTTCATTATATTTTCAGCGGACAGTATCTTCATTCCGTCACCCTCCCGGCAGTCACCCTCCTGATTATGAGTTTGAACACGGCGACCATGATCAGTATGATCGCCAGATACACGAGCGCTACAAACATGATCGGGAAATACGCGTCGTAGGTGCGGCTCCTTATGATATCCCCGACCCGCGACAAGTCTTGGATGGCGATATAGCCGACGATGGCCGTGCCCTTGACCAACTCCACGAACCCGTTCAGGTAGCCGGGCAAGGCGACCTTGATCGCCTGCGGCAGTGTCACGCGCCTGAACGCGCCGAAAGCGGTATAGCCGATGCTCCGCGCCGCTTCGATTTGGACGGTATCCACCGTGTCGATGGCGTTTTTCAGGATGACGCCGATATTTGCGCCCTGCACGAGCGCAAACGCCACGATCGCCACGAAGATCGGCGAGACGCTGCTTTTCCCGAATACTATGTAATAAAAGACCATGAGCAATACGACCATGGGCAGCCCGTGGATGATGGCGTTGTAGATTTTCACGGGGATTCTGGCCCACCTTGTCCTGCGGACGAGCAGGAAGCACACGAAGCATCCGAGTATGGTCCCGGCGATGAGCGCCGACACGGAGATCGTCAGCGTCACGCCGAGGCCGTTCACGATCAGCTTCCACCGGTTTTCCTGCACGAGATTTTTCTGTATGCCGTTTTTCAGCCATGCTACAAAGCCGGAGCCCTCTTCGCCGCTTTCGGCCTGGGCCGCCAGCTTCTTTGTCACAAGGCACGCGCCGGTCGTGTAATACGGCTTGGAAAATATGACGGACTCCGCCCGCTCCGGCGTGATGGACACCCAGTTTGCGCCGATCTGCGCCTTGCCGGAAAGCACAAAGGGTATGAGCCCGGCAAACTCCATGGTCTCGAATTTGACGTCCATGCCGAGATATGCCGCGAACCGCGTCGCGTTTTCAATTTCAAAGCCCGCCAATTCGCCGTCGTCGCCCACATACGAATACGGTACGCGCGTGCCCGATGTCGCCACCGTGAGCGTCCCGTTCCCGCCGCCCAGGTCGATGTCCGGCATTTCGCGGGAAGATTCGGGGTACAGCCATCTGTCGCCCATGGCGTCGAGCGTCCCGTCGCTCCTGATTCCCTCGAGGAATTCATCGTATTTGTCGATGAGCGGCTGATCGGTGGAAAACACCGCCTTTTCATAATGCACGACGTCAAGCGGGATGGAGATGATCTCCATGTCGTCGTAGTCCCCGCCCATGAACGCCAGCATCGTCTCATAGTCGTCGTAAAGGGCGATCTCAGCCTTGCCCTCCTTGACGGCGTTGAAGGCGTCCGTCTGGTTCGCGAAATACAGCACTTCGCTGGCGTCAAAAATGTCTTCCGCTATAGCGTCGTACACGCTGCCCGTCATTACAGCCGTGGTTTTCCCTTTGAAGTCCTCCCAGTCGCGCTGTTTGTCGCCGCGCTGTCCATCGGCGGCAAAAACCGGGAATATCCCGGCAAACGGCAGCGTCACGGCGACCGCGAGAAACAAAATGATACACGTTCTTTTCAGCATTATCTCCCTCCAACACGCGCCGTCCGCCCCGCCAGCTTGCGTGCCGGCGCCCGATTCCATAAAGCGCACTCTGGAAATGAAACCCTTCGATGATATTTTAGCGCACTCGCCCCGGTAAAACAATCAGTAATGCGCGATTGTGTGATTGAATTTAAATCGAAACTAATTGAGTCGTTGCCTTACAGAAGTGGCCGTGCGGTATGTTGAGTGCGACATATGGAGCATGTATCATGATATTACCGCGCGGCGGACGGACGCAGTCGATAGCGCGAAG
Source organism: Eubacteriales Family XIII. Incertae Sedis bacterium (assembly GCA_031266795.1). Classification (GTDB taxonomy): domain Bacteria; phylum Bacillota; class Clostridia; order Peptostreptococcales; family Anaerovoracaceae; genus JAIRPC01. The sequence goes on along the minus strand of JAISAI010000097.1, from coordinate 11,181 downwards.
GATAAGGATAGAGACTGAATACGGAAGGCCGATAAGAATATCCTGAATACTCGTTGCGGCGCTGCGGACCGGCAATCCGCCGCGCGGAATAGATATATCGAACCGCCGGGTAGCGCGCGCCTCCCGGCGGCGGCCTTTTTTGGCTTATTTCCAGGCTATTCTTGGGGCCGCCCTCTATTACACATTTAATTACAATAATAGAGCCTGTATTGTTTGAGCAATCCTGGGCGCCCTATGATAAAATAGCCCTATGGATACGAACGGTGAAAACGGCGGGAACACGCGCATGAGGGAACTCGTGCGCGTCCTTACGGAAGCGGCGGGGGCCTATTACGGCGAGGACCGCGAGATAATGCCGAACATTGAGTACGACAGGCTCTACGATGAGCTCGCCGCGCTCGAGGCGGAGACGGGCGTCGTGCTCGCGGGCAGCCCGACGCGGCGCGTGGGGTACGAGCCCGCGTCCGAGCTTGAGAAGGAGACGCACGCCGTCCCCATGCTCTCATTGGAAAAGACGAAAGACCCCGCCGAGCTTGCGGGCTGGCTCGCGGGAAAGGCCGGCCTGCTCTCGTGGAAGCTCGACGGGCTGACGGTCGCCCTGACGTATAGCGGCGGCGGGCTCGTGAAGGCCGTGACGCGCGGGGACGGCGCCGTCGGCGAGGTCATCACGAACAACGCGAAGACATTCGAGAATGTGCCGCTGCGCATACCCTACGCCGGCGAGCTGCTGCTCAGGGGCGAGGCCGTCATCCGGTATTCGGACTTCGAGAAGATAAACGAGGAGATAGAGGACGCGGACAGCAAGTACAAAAACCCGCGCAATCTCGCGAGCGGCAGCGTGCACCAGCTTGACCCCGCCGTGACGGCGAGCAGGAGAGTGCGCTTCTACGCGTTCGCCCTCGTTTCGGCAGGCAAGGTCTTCACCACGCGGGCCGGGCAGATGGCCTTTCTCAAAAAACAGGGCTTCGAGACGGTCGAGGCGTACGGCGTGGACGAATCCACGGTGGAGGGCGAGGTGAAGCGCTTCGCGGAGCGGGCCGGGAGCGGCGACCTGCCGTCCGACGGGCTCGTGCTTATCTACGACGACATAGCCTACGGCGAGAGCCTCGGGCGCACGGCGAAGTTCCCGCGCGACGCGATAGCGTTCAAGTGGGCGGACGAGCTCGCGGACACGACGCTGCGCCAGATCGAGTGGAGCGCGTCGCGCACGGGCCTCATCAATCCTATCGCCGTCTTCGACCCCGTCGAGATAGAAGGGACGACGGTCAGCCGCGCGAGCGTGCACAACGTGAGTATAATGGAAGAACTCGCGCTCGGCGCCGGCGATACGATACGCGTCTATAAGGCGAATATGATCATCCCGCAGATAGCGGAGAACCTGACGCGGAGCGGTTCCATCCGCCCGCCCGCCGTCTGCCCCGTCTGCGGCGCGCAGACTGGGACAAAGGACACGGAAGGCGTCAAGACCCTGCATTGCCCAAACCCCGACTGCCCCGCGAAGAAGCTGAAAGCCTTCGGCCATTTCGTGGGAAGATCGGCCATGAATATAGACGGCTTGTCGGAATCGACGCTCGAGAAGCTCATAGCGGCGGGGTTCATCCACGGCTTCGCCGATATTTTCCGGCTTGCTGAGCATCGCGAAGGCATAGTGGGGATGGACGGCCTCGGTGAAAAGTCGTACGAAAACCTCATCGCGGCCACGGGCGCGGTCGCGGCAAAGGCGAGCCGCGCGCGGCTGCTGAACGGCCTCGGCATCCCCGGCATCGGCGCCGCGAACGCGCGCGTCATATGCCGCTCTATGGGATGGGACTGGAACGCTATAACGAACGCTGATATAAACGAGCTCGTCAGCATGGACGGTATCGGTGACGTGCTCGCGTATGGCTACGTCAAATGGTGGGCGGACGAGCGAAACCGCCGCGCGGCGGACGACGTCGCCTCCCTCATGGCCTTCGATCCGGCGGAAGGCGCGGGCCCGGCGGGCGGCGCGGGCGGGGCTACGGGCGACGCGGCGCCTCCGCCATTAGGCGGCCTGACGTTCGTCATCACGGGCAGCCTCGAAACCTACGCGAACCGCGACGGGCTGAAAGAGCGCATCATGGACGCGGGCGGCAAGGCGACGGGCTCGGTCAGCGAAAAGACGGATTTCCTGATAAACAACGACATACACTCCGCGTCGTCGAAAAACAAGAAGGCGAAGCAGCTCGGCGTGAAGATCATCACGGAGGCCGAGGTGAACGCGATGCTCGGCGGCCCTCCGGCGCCAGCGGGCGCCGCCGCCATAGGCCCCCCGCCGGACGCCGCGCCGGACGGGGATACCGGCCTATGAGCAGGAACGTACACATCACGGTCGAATACGACGGAAGCGCTTTCCGGGGATGGCAGGCCCAGCCGGGGAGCCGCACGGTGCAGGGCGTGCTCGAACAGGCCCTCTCCCGCGTCTGCGGCGAGGACATAAGGCTGAACGGGGCGTCGCGCACGGACGCGGGCGTGCACGCGCTCGGCCAGTCGGCCTCGTTCACGGGAAACTTCGGCATACCGGCTGGCCGCATACCGATAGCCGCAAACGATCTCCTGGACGATGTGCGCGTGACCGTCGCCGACGACGCGCCGGAGGGCTTCCACGCCCGCTTCGACGCGAGGGGCAAGACCTATCTCTACCGCATAGCCGCTAGCCGCGAGCCGGATATTTTTTTACGAAACTACCGTTACCTGTTGAACGAAAGCCCGGATAAAGGTAAGATGGAAGAGGCGTCAGCGCGTCTCGTCGGTACATATGACTTCGCGGCCTTCCGCACGATGGGAGGCGCAGGGCAAGGCGACACCGTCAGGACGATCACGGAAATAGGTATAGAACAGCATGACGCCACGGATACGAAGGGCGGCCCCATACGCGAGACGGATATACGCGTCTCCGGCGACGGGTTCATGTACAACATGGTGCGCATCATAGCCGGGACGCTCGTCGAAATAGGGCTCGGCTCGCGCGGCTTGGAGAGCGTGGCCGCCGCGATAAGGTCGAAAGAAAGGGCTGACGCGGGGCATAGGGCGCCGGCGGCGGGGCTGTATCTCGAAACGGTTTATTATTAACCATATATAAAGAGGAGAGAAGAGTATTTGGCTGACACATACGACTCAACCCAGGCGCCAAGATCACTTGTGGACTCAGCGGCCGTGTACATCTACGTCGTGGACTACCACACGGACGAGATACTTCTGGCGAACGAGTACTACGCGAAGCATCTCGGCGTCGCGACAGGGCGCATGGAGGGCTCGCTGTGCTGGGAGTTCGTGATGGGTCAAGGGGAAGGGCGCTGCCCGTTCTGCCCGCGCTCGTTTGACGTCGGCGCGGACGGCGTTCCCGACCCGGAGCCACACTCAAGCGAGGCGTACAATCCGACGCTCGGCATATACAGCAATGTCACGGCGCAGGTCGTGGAGTGGACGGATGGCCGCATGGCGCATATCATCACGGTGACGGACGAGAGCAACGAGAGGCTGCTCCGCGAAGACCTTCTCCGGCTCGCTTATTACGACAGGCAGATAGGCATACCGAACCGCACAAAACTCGAAAACGACCTCGGGGACAGGCCGGGCGGGAATTACTGCATTATCGCGTTCGACTACATTTCGTTGAGATACATCAACGACGCGTACGGGCGCCCCTCGGGCGATGCGCTTTTGAAGAATGTCGTCGAATGGATAAAGCGATTCGACATAGCGGGCTTCGAGGTGTACCGCATCGAGGGCGACCAGTTTTGCATCCTGCTCGACAACGCCGACATGATGAGCGCGGCGGGGCTCGCGGACCGGATATTCGAACGGTTTCAGGAGCCGTGGAGCGTCGGCTCGCCCGGCGACGGCGCGTTCGTGACGACGCGCGTGGCCGTGTGCGTCATAGACGGGCGTACGGGGTTTGAAAGCCCGGCGCAGATACTGTCCATCATAGAGCGCACGCTGCACATATCGAAGGGGTTCGGCATGGTCGCCGTGTACGATCAGGAGATGGACCGCATATTGAAGAAGGATATCGAACTCGAGGTGAACCTGAAAAACAGCGTGACGGACGGTATGCGCGGCTTCGAGGTTTTTTTCCAGCCGATAGTCGACCCGAAAAAAGGGCTGTGGCAGGGCTTGGAGGCCCTCGCGAGATGGACGAGCCCCGAGTTCGGGCGGATCCCGCCGCTCGTGTTCATAAAGATGGCGGAGCAGACGGGGCTCATCAACGCGATAGGGCAGTGGGTGCTCGATACGGCTATCGGGGTGTGCGCGGGCCTGAGGCTGCATGAGGCGGACGGCTTCTTTCTCGACGTCAATCTCTCCCCGCTGCAGATGTCGGATGAGAAGCTCGTGTCCAATGTCCTGCTGTCGCTGCAGAAGCACGGGTTCCCGGGGAGCAGCCTCGCGCTCGAGATCACGGAGAGCGAGGAGGTCGACGAAGGCGGTTACTCGCGGCCGATGCTCGAAAGGCTTCGCGCGCTCGACGTCAATATCGCGCTCGACGACTTTGGCACGGGGTATTCGAATTTCAACAACCTCAAGTTCATGCCCGTCGGCATACTCAAGACAGAGAAGCGTTTCATAGACGACATCGTGACGGACGAGTACCAGCAATTCCTCTCGTATGTCCTCGTGGAACTGGCCCATGCGGCGGACATGAAGCTCATCGCGGAGGGGGTCGAGACCCCGGGTCAGATGAAAGAGCTCATGAAGAGCGGCGCGGATTATTTCCAGGGCTATCTGTTCGCGAAGCCCCTCTCCGCGCGCGACCTCGGCGAGCACGTCCACAAGTTCAGGGAGGCGGACCCGGCGTTTGAGTCGGCGTACGGGCAGATTGCCGGCGACGAGCAGAGCGCCGGCCGCATCCACTCCCACGGAAAAAACTACAGGCGCCCATTATTACACGATGGATAAGTCGGAGGGCATTTGAATGGCATGAATAATAATAGTAGCAATAATATAGGCGGGAATAGGCTCACGGCGCTGCTCGGCGAGGGGGTGGTGTTGTTTGACAGCGCGATGGGGACGTCCATCATCGCGGCCGGCGCGCTGAATCTGGGTGAGAGCACGGGGCGCGTGAACGTGGACGCGCCGGGCGTGATAAAGGACATACATCTGCGCAACATCGAGGCGGGCTGCGACGTCATCACGACGAATACGTTCGGCTCGCACCCCGGGGGCGAAGGGGGCGCAGGCGATCCCGGCGCGGAGGAAGAGGCCTTGCGCGCGGGCGTCAGGATAGCGAGGAAGGCCGCGGCCGAGGCGATGGCGCCGGGCGGGGCGGCCGGGGGCCGGCGCGTATTCACGGCGCTCGACATAGGCCCCGTGGGCGGCATCATAGGGATGACGAACGACATGACGCACGACGAGGCGATCGAGATATTCGCGCAAACCGTGGGGATAGGGGCCGGCGAGGGCGCGGATCTCATCCTCATAGAGACGATGGCGGACATAGCGGAGGCCTTGGACGCGATCACGGCGGCGAGGGCGGAGAGCGATCTGCCCGTGATATGCACGATGACGTTCGACGCGGGGGGCCGCACGTTCATGGGCGTGTCGCCTGACGAGTTCGTGAAGGCGGCGCTTGAGGCCGGAGCGGACGCGGTCGGGGCGAACTGCTCCGTAGGGCCTGACGAGATGCTGCCCATAGCGGAGGCCATCGTGAAAGCAGCGGGCGGCGCGCCTGTCCTCGTGCAGCCGAACGCAGGGCAGCCGCGGATGGGCAAAGGGGCCGAGGTGTATTACGACGTGACGCCGGAGGGGTTCGCGGACGGCGTCTTCAAGATGATAGAGGCGGGGGCGGCGCTCGTAGGCGGTTGCTGCGGGACAACGCCAGACATGATCGCCTACTTGAAGAGGAGGATAATGTAGTGGAAAGGCCGAGTTGGGATCAATACTTCATGAGTATCGCGAAGCTCACATCTGAGCGGTCCACATGCCTCAGGCGCAAGGTCGGCGCCGTCATCGTGAGCGACAAGCAAGTGGTCGCGACGGGCTACAACGGCGCGCCGAAGGGTATAGCCCATTGCGACGAAAAGGGCGGTTGCCTGCGCGAAAAGTTGGGCGTACCGTCGGGCGAGCGGCATGAGCTGTGCCGCGCGCTGCACGCGGAACAGAACGCTATCATACAGGCCGCCACATCGGGGCAGAGCATAGAGGGCGCGACCATTTACATTACGCACCAACCGTGCGTCATCTGCGCGAAGATGATCATCAACGCGGGCATACGCAAGATCATCGTGGAAGAAGGGTATCCCGACGAGCTGGCTGTGGAGATATTGGACGAGGCCGGCCTGAAAATAGTCAGCATGAAGCAATAGACGGATCATGACGGAATTACAGGTATTGAGAATCATAACGGCGGCGTGCATCGTCATCCCCTTCGTCGTCACGTTCGCCGCGACGCCCGTGAGCATGCGCGTGGCGAAGGCGATAGGCGCGATAGACGTCCCGAGTGACAAGCGCAGGATGCACGACAAGCCCGTGCCGTGCTTCGGCGGCATGGCGCTCTTCGCGGGCGTGGTCGTGACCTTGCTGCTCATCAAGGCGGAGCTCTTTCCGAGGACGTTCATAGTTGGAAATTACAGCGGCATATCGGCCGACACGATAAACGGCCTTATCGCGGGCGGGGCCGTCATATTTGTAGCGGGCGTCATAGACGACGTGCGCGGCATGCGCCCCTTGGCCAAGCTGGCCATGCAGATAGCCGGCGCGACCGTCGCGTTCCTGTTCGGCGTGCGCATGGACACCATCAAGCTGCTCGGCCTGAACATGACGGACGGGTCGGCGGGAAACATGGCCGCCAACTTCATCATCACCATCATATGGATAGTCGCCATCGTGAACATGATCAACCTCATAGACGGCATGGACGGGCTCGCCGCGGGCGTCGTGGGCATATCGTCGCTCGCAATAGCGTACGCGGGCTATCTGCGCGGCTACTACGACCTCACGCTCGGCATGTGCACCGTCGCGGGCTCGTCCTTCGGCTTCCTCCCGTTCAACTTCTACCCGGCGAAGAGCTTCATGGGCGACAGCGGCGCGATGTTCCTCGGCTTCATGCTCGCGTCCGTGTCCGTGATGAGCCAGACGAAGAGCGCGACGATAGTCGCGATCATCGTGCCCGTCGTCGTGCTCGGCGTGCCGCTGTTCGACGTGATATTCGCCGTGTTCAGGCGGCTGCTGCGCGGCCAGTCCATACTCAGCGCCGACAAGAGCCATCTGCACCACCTCATATCCCACATAGGCATGGGCCAGCGCCGCACGGTACTCATGCTGTACGGCGTCACAAGCGTCATGGGCGTCGCGGCCATACTCCTGAGCCGGGATCTGCTCCTCGAGGCCATATTCCTGTTCGGCGTAGCGATTCTCTTCATAATAGTCCTGATATGGAAGTGGAACGTGAAAGATCGATGATAGGTAACTACTAAACGGTCACGCTATTTTTGCGCATTCCGGGCCCCAAGACAGATTTTGGCTTCCTCACGTACTTTGAGTACGCTCCGGGGAGCCAAAATCTGCCTTGAACCCGGACTGCATCAAAACTACCGCGACCGTTTAGTAGTCTCGATTTGAGCAATAACAATAAATACGAAATATTTATTTGCATGATAGGTGCGACATGTTATATAATGTGGCTTAATTCGCCGGTCTATAAGGGTGTGGTCGTAGCATCGTTGCATTTGAAACATCAAGGCGCGGGAGGATATGCGCCGGTCTGTTGAATGGATATATTGGTAAAAGGAACACTTAAATTCATCCCTGTAATAGGAGCAGTCATGGCGGCTATCGCTTTGCCCCTGTTCGCCTACGGGCTATGGCCGCCTTTCGCGGTCGGTCTGCTCTGCGGCACGGGCGCGTCGGCCTTTGGCCTTATTATCGCGTGCAAGTTTACGGAACGCGCCATGGCCACCGGCAGCAAGGGCGCCGCTTTCGCCGGCGTCATCGTTCGTATGCTCCTGTACCTGTGCGTCATGGCCGTCGTCACGGCGGCGCTCGGTCTGTGGCCCGGCATAGGGTCGGCGGCGGGATGCCTCACAGCCCCGGCCGCGATCATCGTCCGGAACATACTTGCGCCGAAGCTGCGAGGGCTGAGAGGGCGGGCGCCCGAGGACGAGGGCAGGCAGTATATATACGAACCCCATACGCGGGGCGCGGACGGCGCGCTGCGCTACATCTTCATTCGCGGTCCGCTCATGGAGCGCGCCTACGGAGGCCGCGTCTACATGACGCACAGAAGGTTCCGCAAGCTCGCGGCTCTACGCGCCGCGCCGGATTCCCGCGGGCAGGGCCGGCGGCCCGACGCCGCCGGAAGGCCGCCGAAAGGGCAGACGCCCACGCCCACAGGCACGGGAGGAGGGATCAGCTCATGAGTGAAGGCCTCGGCGCGAGGGTGATATTCCGCATAGTAGGCGGCCCGCTCGACGGCGTCGTCATCACGGAAACCACGATATGGGCTGTTATCGTATCCATCGGGCTCATCATCTTCGCTATCTGCGCTACGAGGAAGCTCGAACGCTATCCGAAGGGCCTGCAGGCCGTAGCCGAGCTCATCGTGGAGTACGTCTACAAGTTCGTCCACGACACCATGGGCAAGCGCAATATGTCCTTTGCCCCGTACATAGGAACGCTGTTCCTGTTCCTGTTATTCGGCAACGCGCTCGGGCTGCTCGGCTTCCGCCCCTTTACGGCGGATATGAACGCCACGTTCGCGATGTCCGCGCTCGTGTTCATGCTCATACAGATCAACTCCATACGCTCGCGCGGCTTCGGCCACTACCTGAAGCATTTCGCCGATCCTTACCCCTTCATGGTACCGATCAAGGTGCTTGAGGAGTTCACCTTCCCGATCAGCTTAGCCTTTCGTATCTTCGGCAACATACTCGCCGGAGTCATCATCATGGAGCTCGCGATGGAGGGCCTGAAGTCCCTGTCGCTCCATACGCTCCACCTGCCGATACCTCTGCTTCAGACAGTGCTGCCGCTGCCGCTGAACCTGTTCTTCGATATATTCGAGCCGATATTGCAAGCCTTTGTGTTCACGATGTTGACGATGTCGTTCATCGCGAAGGCGATATTGTCGCGTCCCGAAACGGACGACGACGAGAGCCCCGGCCACGAGCCGGAACGCGGCGAGGGTTTCAACGAAGACGATCTGTTTGTCGGCGGCGCTGATTACAGCGATGTCAGAGGGTACGGAGAAAAACAGGCCGAGAGCGCTTAGGCGGCAATCGGCTCAAGTAGTTGTAAGGAGGAAGAATATGGACACATCAGGAATTTCACCGCAGGCGTTTGTGCTCGGATTATCCGCGCTCGGCGCGGGCATCGCGATGATAGTCGGCTTCGGCGTCGGCATCGGCCAAGGCATCGCCACAGGCAAGGCCTTGGAGAGCATAGCGAGGCAGCCCGAGGCGAAGGGAGACATCCAGACGACGATGTTCATCGGACTCGCGATGACGGAGACGTCGGTCATCTTCGCTCTCATCATAGCGATCATATTGGTGTTTGCAAATCCGCTCGTAGGCCTGCTTCCGCAGTAAGGGGAAACATTCACATGGGCAAATTGGAGTTGGTACAGCCGCTCATAGGCTTTGACTGGACCTTTGTAATGGTCTTGGTCACGTTCGCGGTGTTGCTCTTCATCGTCAGGAAGTTTTTCTGGGAAAAGCTGAGGGCGTTCATGTTGGCCCGCGAGCAGAAGATCGTCGACGGCTTCGACAACGCAGCCGAGGCGAACAGGGTAGCGAACGCGAGGCTCGACGAGTACAACGCGAAGATAGCGGACATAGGCTCTGAGCGGCGCGATATGCTTACCGAGGCGAAGTCGAAGGCCGACGAGAACGCGAAGGAGATCATGCAGATCGCGGAGCAGAAGGCACAGCGCATGCTGCGCGAAGCGAGCGAGCGCATAGAGGCCGAGAAGGAACGCGCCTTGTCCGATATGCGGGAGCAGATAGGTATGCTTGCCGTCTACGCGGCCGAGAAGATCATCGAGAAGCAGCTTGACGTCGCGGGCCAGCAGGCCATCGTCGACAGCGTGCTTAGGGAAGCGGAGAACCGCGAGTGGAAAATCTGACGGTAAACGACGTATACGGCGAGGCTCTGTACGAAGCGGCGTCGTCGCTCGGCAGGACGGATGAATTTTTGGACGCCGTCAAGGTGATGAGGGACGTGTTCCGCGAGTTCCCTGATTTTTTCCTGCTCCTGAGAACGCCGTCGATAGCGCCGGGCGAGCGCAAGGAGCTCGCGACGAAGGTCTTTGGCGAGCGCGTGTCGCGCGAATTGCTGAACTTCGTATACGTGCTCATGGACAAGCGGCGCGTCGGGCAGTTCTCGGGCATCGTTTCTGCCTTTGAAAAAAAAGCCGACGCGCGGGAAGGCGTGTCGAGAGGCAGGATCGAATCCGCGGTCGCACTATCCGCCGAGCAGCTCGAGCGCTTCGAGAAGGAGACGGGCAAGCTGCTGCAGAGGAGCGTGAAGCTCGCGCCGAGCGTGAACGCTCTGCTCATCGGGGGCGTGCGCATCTATATCGACGGCAAATTCATAGACGCGAGCATCCGCCGCAAGCTCGACGATCTGAAAGAAACGATAATGAAATGAGAGTGGTTCATTTGTGCCGCAAGGCGGCATGGAGGTAGGTATGCAGTTACGACCGGAAGAGATTTCCGCGGTCATCCGCGAACAGATCAAGAACTACAAATCCGAGCTCGACGTTTCGGATTTTGGCACCGTCATACAGGTCGGCGACGGCATCGCGCGCGTGTTCGGCCTCACAGGGTGCATGGCCGGGGAACTGCTCGAATTTCCGGGTGAGACCTACGGCATGGCGCTCAACCTCGAGGAGGAGAACGTCGGCGTCGTCATCATGGGCGCGGACGACCACATCAAGGAAGGCGACATAGTCAGGCCCACGGGCCGCGTCGTCGAGGTACCCGTCGGAGACGGCCTCGTCGGGCGCGTCGTCAATTCGCTCGGTATCCCCATAGACGGCAAAGGCCCCATCCACTCGGTGGAAACGCGCGAAGTCGAGTTTCCCGCCCCGGGCGTGCTCGCGAGGAAGTCCGTGTTCCAGCCCCTGCAGACGGGACTCAAGGCCATAGACTCCATGATACCGATAGGCAAGGGGCAGCGCGAGCTCATCATAGGCGACAGGCAGACGGGCAAGACCGCGATAGCCGTCGA
>JAISAI010000093.1 GCA_031266795.1 Eubacteriales Family XIII. Incertae Sedis bacterium | reverse complement strand
TTTGAACGGCATGAAATCGGCTCCCGCGAAAAACTCCGACAGGTCTATGATGACGAGCGGATTGCGCAGGTCTGGCTTGTCCGTACCATAGCGGAGCATCGCTTCCCTGTACGGTATGCGCGCATACGGCGGCTCCGTGACGGCCTTGTCCGTAAAGCGCCTGAACGTATCCGTGAGTACGCGCTCCGCGACGGCAAACACATCCTCCTGCGTCGCGAAAGCCATCTCGAAATCGAGCTGGTAAAACTCACCCGGCGAACGGTCGAGCCGCGCGTCCTCGTCGCGAAAGCACGGCGCGATCTGGTAGTAGCGGTCGAAGCCCGCCGCCATGAGCAGCTGCTTGAACTGCTGCGGCGCCTGCGGCAAAGCGTAAAACGCGCCGTGGTGCTTGCGGCTCGGCACGAGATAGTCGCGCGCGCCCTCCGGCGACGAGTTCGCGAGTATCGGCGTCTGTATCTCCGTGAACCCGAGCGCGTCCATGCGCGACCGCAAGTCCTTTATCACCTCCGCGCGAAGCAGCATCCTGTCACGCACCCGAGGATTTCGCAGATCGAGATAGCGGTATTTGAGCCGTAGCTCCTCCTTCGTATCCATAGACGATTCGATTTCAAACGGGAGCACGCTCCGGCACTCGCCGAGGACGGTGATGTCCTCGGACTTGAGCTCGACCGTCCCCGTGCTCAGGCCCGGGTTGAACGTCTCCTCGTCGCGCGCGCGCACCCTGCCGCTGGCGGATATGACGCTCTCCCTATGCAGGCGCATCGCGTCCTCGCCGCTCACGACCACCTGCGTCACGCCGTACTGGTCGCGCAGGTCGACGAACATGACGCCGCCGTGGTCGCGAATCGAGTGCACCCACCCGGCAAGCCGAACCTCATCGCCGACGTTATCTTCATTTATATCGCCGCACGTGAGCGTGCGGAATCTCCCGGACAGAGGCACAGGCGCGGTGTTAACAGCGGACGCGCCGCCGTCTGGTTTCGAGAATGTTTTTTGTCGTGTAATACTATCGCGGCCCGTTTTTTCCGGCGCGTTCGCGTCAGGGGACACAGAGGGACGGTTCTTTCGTGCTGCAGGCACGAAAGAACCGTCCCTCTGTGTCCCGAGCGCTTCCCTCAGCGCGGCGTTCACGGCTTGCGGGCTTGCCTTGCCTTTCAGCTCCTTCATCGCTTGGCCTACGAGGAAGCCGAATGCCTTTTCCTTGCCGCCCCTGTAGTCCGCGACCGGCCCCGGATGATCCGCTATGACCTTTGCCGCCACAGCCGCGACCAAGCCCTCGTCCTCCACGATCCCGAGGTCGTGCTCGTCCGCGTATACGGACGGATCGACGCCCGTCCTGACGACGGCCTCGATGATCTCTCGGCCGCGGTTCCTGTTGACCTTGCCGTCCGTTATCATGCGTATCGCGTCCGCTATTTTTACGGCGTCCACGCGGAGGGACTCGACATCCGAACGTCCCCCGCCCTCGCCGGCAATGCGGAGTATTTCGCCCGTGACGGTATTGGCGGCCTCGCGCGCGGCGGCGGCTCCGCCGCCGATCACGGCCGTGATCTTTTCGAAAAGTTCGGCGACGGCTTTGTCGGCCGTGATGACGGCCGCTGTGCGCGGGGGAAGGCCCCAGTCTTCGGCGTACCTGCGCCTCTTGTCTTCCGCGAGCTCGGGTAGGCCGTCCCGCGCGCGCGCTACCCAGTCCGCGTCAATATGCAGCGGCACGAGGTCGGGGTCGGGGAAGTAACGGTAGTCCTGCGCGTTCTCCTTGCCGCGCATGGCGTAGCCCTCCCCCTTGTTGTCGTCCCAGCGGCGGGTTTCCTGCAAGACATTCCCGCCGGATTCGACCACGGCGATCTGACGCGCCCTCTCGTACTCGATCGAGCGCTGTATCGCCTTGACCGAGTTCATGTTCTTCGTCTCCGTGCGCGTACCGTATTCGGCTGCGCCCACAGGGCGCACGGACAGATTCACGTCCGCGCGCATGGAGCCCTCCTCCATCCTGCAATCCGAAACGTCCAAGTACACGAGTATCTCGCGCAGCTTGTCTAAGTACGCCGCCACCTCCTCGGCCGACGACAGATCAGGCTCGGACACGATCTCTATCAGCGGCACGCCGCAGCGGTTCAGGTCGACGAGGCTCGCGCCCGCGTCGTGTACGAGCTTGCCCGCGTCCTCCTCCATATGGATCTCGTGGATGCGTATCGTTTTCTTGTAACCGCCCATGTCGATATCGACGCTGCCGTTCCGGCATATCGGATAGTACAGCTGCGATATTTGATAATCTTTCGGAAGATCCGGATAGAAATAATTTTTGCGGTCAAACACGTTGTCCGCTTGGATCTCGCAGTTCAGCGCGATGCCCGCGCGCAGGGCTTTCTCCACGGCCTCGCGGTTCAGCACGGGCAGGCTGCCCGGCATACCGAGGCAGACGGGGCAGACATGGCTGTTCGGCTCGCCGCCAAACTCCGTGGAGCAGCCGCAGAAGATCTTCGTCTTCGTGGAAAGCTCGGTATGCACCTCGAGGCCGACGACGGTTTCGTAATTCACCTCGTCCCTCCCGTTCCATACTCATCCTGATACTTTATCGCCGCGCCGAGCAGCATCGGGTCGCTGAAATTCTTTCCTATCAGCTGCATCCCGACCGGCATCCCGCCCTCGCCCACGCCGCAGGGCAGCGCCACGGACGGGGC
>JAISAI010000083.1 GCA_031266795.1 Eubacteriales Family XIII. Incertae Sedis bacterium | reverse complement strand
CGTGATCATCGGGCGCTGTATGGCGTAATAAGCCCTGTTGATGAGACTGTTCCCGTCTATGATGACGAGACGATCGTTATTGCCTGACATGGAGCTCCTCCTCATCTTCTCCGCGAAATTTCCTTACAAGAAGTATAACACGGCAGAGGCGGCGGCAATGCCGGACGCACAAAAGAAAGGGAACCGTCGCCGCGGCCCCCTTCCCGTTTGCGCGCCTTACCCGGCGCAGACAAGGCGGTACTATCTCATTTCTTGGGCTTGCCGTAGGCCAAGGCCATGATGCCGTACACCAATCCCACGCCTATGGCAAAGCACATCCAAATGAAATCATTCCTTGTGGATGTATAGTATAATGGAGCGCATGTGGAGCGGATTAGAAAGCATCGGCGTAATATTTCTGATTATCATTGTCGGATTTTTCTTTGCGTACAAGAAGATTTGGCCGGATAATACCCAAGGCGGGCTCTCGACCGTCGTCATTCGGATCGCGGCCCCGTGCCTGGCCGTCACGAGCATCACGGCGGGTTTTGACAGGGAACTGCTCGCGTCGTCGCTGATCCTGCTGCTCATCGCGTTTCTGCACCTCGCCGCGAATTTCCTGCTCGGCAAGCTGACCTCGCGCATGCTGCGCCTTGACGGCGGGAAGAAAACGATCTATGAAGTCACGTATACGTTTTCCAACATCATATTTATCGGGCTGCCCATCAACCAAATCGTATTCGGCGACGAAGGAGTGCCTTTTCTCTTCGCGTACTATATCGTGATCCTCGCAGCCTTTTGGAGTCTTGGCGTCGCGCAGATCGCGGCGGCGGGCGCGGCGCCGCATGGCGACGGAGTACGACGTAAGTTCTCCTTCTCACCTTCGAGGATTTTCAATCCGGGCTTTATCGGCGTGCTTATCGGCGCGGGGCTCGTGCAGGCGGGGTTGCATCTGCCCTCCGTGCTTGACACAGCGCTCGGCTATCTCGGGGGGCTGACCGTACCGCTGTCACTGCTCGTCATCGGCGCGAACCTGACTATCTTCGCGGGCAGCGTCCCGAGGATAACGGCGGACGAATGGTGGATCATGATCGGGAAATTCGTCATCAGCCCGCTCGTGATGATCTGCCTGCTAAAGCTGTTCGGCATCGAAGGCATGCCTTTCTACGTATTTCTGTTGTCGGCGACCATGCCCTGCCATATGCAGACATCCATCCTCGCGCAACATTACCAAGTGGAAAGCGCATACGCTTCCAAGCTCGTGGGCCTGTCGACGCTCATTTCAATCGTGACGATACCCGCGTGGATAGGCGTCATACACGCGATGATGTGACCGGCCCGGGGCCTTGTAAACCCGGCGTGCGGAACCATATGATACAATAAAGCCATGTACGATTATCACACACACACCGATATGTCGAGCGACGGCCATGATTCGCTCCGCGATATGGTCAAGCGCGCGATGTTTACGGGGCTTGACGAATACGCCGTCACCGACCACTACGACTATGACTACAAGGACAGATCCATCGACTTCGACCTCGACGTCGACGAGTATTTCGCCGCGCTCACGAGCATGGTCGCGCGCTGCAACACGCCGGGCTCGCGGTTTCGCTTCGTGCGCGGCATAGAGATCGGCCTACAGACGGGCGCTGCCAATATAAAAAACTCCGAAGTAGTGTCGTCCCACGATTTCGACTTTGTCATCGCGTCCATACACTGCGCGTGGGGCTGCGCCGTGGACATACCGGAGTATCACGAAAACAGGGATCCCGAAACAGCCGCGAAGGACTTTTACGACTATACGGTCAGATGCCTCGAAGAGTACGACGACTTCGACGTGCTCGGGCATATCAACTTCATCGACCGCTTCACGCGGGTAGTGCCGGACGAGGACGAGGTATGGGAACACGTCGACGCCGTCATTAAAAAAATCGTGGATATGGGCAAGGGGTTAGAGGTGAACACGAAGATACTCCGCGTTCTCGGAGGCGCCCACACGACGCCCACCATGCGTATGCTGCAACGCTACGCCGAGCTCGGCGGGGAAACCGTGACGACGGGCTCGGACGCGCACAGGGTAGCCGAGGTCGGCGCAGGCCTGAAAGAGGCCGAAAACTTCATCCGTGCCGCAGGCCTACGCTACATAGCGGCATTCCGCGACCGAAAAATTTCGTACAAAAAATTATAGTAACCTTAACTGAATAATTCTTTTACTGCGTTTGCGAACGACTTCCTGCGCGAATACGCCTCCGGGCCTACCTTGACCGCCATCTCTTTCAGCGCCTTCTTCTGATCGGCGTTCAGCTTTGTCGGGACTTCAAGCTTGACTCTTACGAACAGATGCCCGTGCTTGTTGCCGCGAAGATGCTTGACGCCCTTCCCTTTCAGGCGGAACACCGTATCGGGCTGCGTGCCCGGCGGCACCTTGTACTGGACCTTCTCGCTCAGCGTCGGCACGGTGATCGTCGTGCCGAGCGCCGCCTGATCGAACGTGATCGGTATCTCGAGCCAGAGGTCGTCGCCCTCGCGCTTGAACAGCTTGTGCTTCGCGACGGAAATGATGACGTAGAGATCGCCCGGAGGGCCTCCGTTCGTACCCGGCTCCCCCTCGCCCTGTATCGTGATAGCCATGCCGTCGTCGACGCCGGCGGGTATATCCACGGGGATCGTGGACTCCGTGCGTATCCGGCCCGTACCGCCGCAGTCCTTGCACGGGGTCTCGATGACCTCGCCCGTGCCGTGGCATACGGAGCAGGTGTTGATGCTCGAAAACGCGCCGAACGGCGTGTTCTGCTGCGTATGGACCTGGCCCGAGCCGCCGCAGGCCTGACAGGTTTTCTTGGCTGTGCCGTTCTCGGCGCCCGTGCCGTGGCAGGACGCGCATTCGGCCATCTTCTTCAATTTGACTTTTTTCGTCGTGCCGAAAGCCGCCTCGTTGAACGTGATATGCAGCGATACTTGGAGATTTTGCCCCTTCCGCGGCATGTTGCGGCGGCGGGACGATCCCCCGCCCATGCCGCCGCCGAAGAACGACCCGAATATATCGCCTATATCACCGAAATCGAACTCGACGCCGCCGAAGCCCCCCGCGCCCGCGCCGAAGCCCGAGTTCGGGTCTACGCCGGCGTGGCCGAACCTGTCGTACCGGTCTTTCTTTTCGGCATCCGACAGTATGCCGTAGGCCTCGTTGACGTCCTTGAACGACTCCTCAGCCTGCTTATCACCCGGATTTTTGTCCGGGTGATACTGCATGGCTTTCTTGCGAAACGCTTTCTTTATCTCGTCCCCGGTAGCCCCCTTATGGAGGCCGAGAACCTCGTAATAGTCCCTTTTATCCGCCATTACTCCTGCTCATCCGTATCGTCGTCCACGACTTCAAAGTCCGCGTCGACCACATTGTCGCCTCCCGAGGAGGGATCCGCTCCCGCGCCCGGGGCGGCCGCGCCCGTGCCGAAACCGTCCGCGCCGGGCGTCTGGCCCGGAGCCGCGCCCTGCGCCTGCGCCTGTTGGTACAGCTTCTGGCTGACGGCCGAAAACTCGTTCATGAGCGTCTCGTTCTTGGCCTTGATCGCCTCGATGTCCGTGCCGTCGAGCGCGGACTTGAGATCGTCCTTCGCCGCCGTCACGCGCGACTTCTCCTCTTCGGAGATCTTTCCCTCGAGCTCTTTCAGCGCCTTTTCCGTTTCGTACACTAAGGCTTCGGCCTGATTGCGCGTCTCGACCTCGGACTTGCGTTTCTTGTCCTCGTCCGCGAACTGCTCGGCCTCCTTGACTTTCGCTTTTATCTCATCCTCGGACAGCTTGTTCGAGGACGTGATGGATATGCTCTGCTCCTAGCCCGTGCCGATAACCTACGCGCTCACGTACACAAAGCCGATGGCGACTAAGTCGAACGCGACCACGATCAGAGGCACGCCGCGCGGAGCGGGCGGTATGCCCGTGAGCTGGAAGCGCCCGAGCGTGATGTTGCCGCTCGCAAATTCGCGCTCGCCCTGCATGACGTGGATGTCCACCGCGTTTTGGTTGTCGGCGGCCGTCGAGAACACCTGGCTCTTCTTCGTCGGTATCGTCGTATTGCGCTCTATGAGCTTCGTCGCAACGCCGCCGAGCGTCTCGATGGAGAGCGACAGCGGGGTCACGTCGAGAAGTAGCACGTCGTGCACTTCGCCCGTCAGGACGCCGGCCTGGATGGCCGCTCCGATGGCGACGCTCTCATCGGGATTGACTCCCTTGAAAGGATCCTTGCCCGTGATATTCTTTACCGCTTCCTGCACGGCGGGTATGCGTGTGGAGCCTCCGACGAGTATGACCTTGCTGATGTCGCTCGACGTGACGCCCGCGTCGGAAAGGGCCTCTTTCATCGGATCTATCGTCTTTTCGACAAGGTGCGACGTGAGCTGGTCGAACTTGGCCCGCGTCACATCCATGTTCAGATGCAGGGGGCCGGCGTCGCTGACCGTGATGAACGGCAGGTTGATGTTCGCCTGCTGCTGGCCGGAAAGCTCTTTTTTCGCTTTCTCCGCCGCCTCTTTCAGGCGTTGCAGCGCCATCTTGTCCTGCCTCAGGTCTATGCCGTTTTCCTTTGCGAAGCTGTCCGCTATGAAGTTCATGAGCGCGTCGTCGAAGTCGTCGCCGCCGAGCCTGTTGTTGCCCTTCGTCGCGAGCACCTCGAACACGCCGTCGCCGAGCTCGAGCACGGAAACGTCGAATGTGCCGCCGCCAAGGTCGTAGACGAGTATCTTGTGATGCTCCGTATCCTTATCGAGCCCGTACGCGAGCGACGCCGCCGTCGGCTCGTTGATGATGCGCTTGACGTCGAGCCCCGCGATCCTGCCCGCGTCCTTCGTCGCCTGTTTCTGGCTGTCCGCGAAGTAGGCCGGCACCGTGATGACGGCTTCCGTGACCGTCTCGCCGAGATACGCCTCGGCGTCGGTCTTCAGCTTGCCGAGTATCATAGCGGAAATATCCTGCGGCGTATATGACTTGCCGTCTATCTCCACCTTAAAGTCCGTACCCATCTCCCTCTTTATAGAGGATATGGTGCGATCGGGATTTGTGATCGCCTGGCGCTTGGCCGTCTCCCCGACAAGCCTCTCGCCGTTCTTCGCGAACCCGACGACGGACGGCGTCGTCCTGTTTCCTTCCGCGTTTGGGATGACGACAGGCTCGCCGCCCTCAAGAACGGCTACGCACGAGTTCGTGGTCCCTAAATCTATTCCTATTACTTTTCCCATAATCTTTGTCCCTCCAGACTGTTTTTTATTTATTTATAAACGGATGGCTCCGTCCATATCTGTTTTAATGCGTCCGTGCGCGTCACTTCGCGACTATCACCGTCGCCGGGCGCAAGACCTTATCCCTGATCATATAGCCCTTCTGTATGACGCGCGTCACCTTGCCGCTCTCATGCTCCGGCGATTCCTCCATCTGCACCGCGTGGTGCAGGTTCGGGTCAAACTCGCCGCCGGCGGCGTCTATCTCCTTGACGTCGTTTCGCTCGAGTACGCCCACGAGCTGCTCCATGATGAGCCTCATGCCCTCGAGGAATTGCTCGTCCGCGCCCGTAGTGGCGTCCTGCGCTATCGCCCTCTCGAAGTTGTCTATCACGTCGAGAAGGTCGGCCGCGAACTTTTCGTTGGCGTACGCGTATATATCGGACTTTTCCTTTTCCGTACGCTTCTTGTAGTTTTGAAAGTCGGCGGCGAGCCTCATGTAGCGCGCGCTCTCGTCCTCCTTGGGCCCGTCCGCGGCCGGTTCTGTCTGTTCATCCGGAACGCCGGCCTCGTCCGGGTCGCGCCCGTCCCGGGCCTGCTCGCCGGAAGCGTCGGCCTCATCACCTTTCTTTACCTCCGCGCCGTCCCCATTATTCAAATCCTTCACTTTCATATCTTTCTTCGTTTTTTTGTCACTCATATTTCCCTCTCCCGCGCCGCCTACGGGAAGCATTCATCCCGGACGGCGGCAAACATTATCATATATGCGGGGCGAAGCGTCTCAGCCTTGGCTGTCCGCGCCGTCCGCGCCGCCTCTGTCGTCAATCAAATCAAAGCTGCGGTCAATATTTTTCGTCATATAGTCGATCACGGACGTGATCTCGCCGTAGCGCATACGCGTCGGCCCTATGACGCCGAGCTTGCCGACGTAGTGGCCCCCGACGTGGTACGTCGCCGATATGATGCTGCTGTCGGGCATTATCTCGCCGGGGTTCTCACCTCCGATAGTGATCGTGATGCCGTCGTCGCGCTCGGTAATAGTAGCCGTAAAGTCGTCCCTGTGGTCGACCATCTCGAGGAAGTTGCGCGCGCGCTCCACGTTGTTGAACTCGGGGTGCGCGAATATGCGCGTCATGCCCTCGAGGAAGAGGCTCACCCGGAACATATCCTCCTGCAGCGTCGCGAACGACGTGAGGTTTGTCAGCTCTGAGAGCAGCTCCGACGCCCGCTTTATGGTTTTTTCAAGCTCCGTTATGTTTGACAGCAGCTCCTTGCGTATCCTCTTCTTCTCTTTCTCCGCGAGCTCGTACTTGTCCATGAGCCGGTTCACATACAGCCGGTACGCCTGATCGGACGGCACGCGGCCGGCCGACGTATGCGGGTGCGTCAGGTAGCCCATATCCTCGAGATCCGCCATCTCGTTGCGTATCGTCGCCGGGCTCACGCCCATGTCGTGCTTGCGCGAGAGGGCGCGAGAGCCCACCGGCTCCGCCGTGCGGATGAAGTCGGACACTATCGCCTGTAATATTCGCAGTTTTCTTTCCGTAAGGTCTATCATCGTCGCTTTCTGTCTCCGTTGTTAGCACTCTCGCATGGTGAGTGCTAACACTTTTTAATTATACACCGTCGACCGTAAATGTCAACAGTGTAATATTAAATGTAATGGGAGGATCTACACATTTTATGCTATTTGGGTGCAAACTCCATTCACTCAAGAGTCTTGAACCAATAAAAAAACGCTTCCGGATTGCTGTATTTTAATTCATTGAACGCGGCAAACCCATCTGCCTTTATCTCCCATAGCCGTATATCAGCATTATCATCGTACTTCTCTATGCCCTCAGTCATTTGAATGAGGCTCGAAGCAAGATAGGCCGCTTTTGACGCGGCAAGCACAGCGTCGTTTTCGTCGAACCTAAGATCTGCGACAAATTTACGGAAATCACTAAATCCTTTGGCGATCAAATCGTACTTATCTTTGTCAACTGCACCCATATATCCGATAATAGTCGCATAACGCATCGTATCGTCCAGAACGTCAATCGGTTCAATGGATAGGCCCCGCATATCGATCTCGCGATTTGCGACCTCAAAATAGGTACTCCGCAAATTATCAAAATTCTTGCTGTAGTCAAATAAGTTGCCGATGTCATATAGTTGCTTGATTGCTTCTACGCGCTTCGGACGACGGTTCGTTTCCGCTGTCAAGGTGATTCCAATCGTCTCAGGCGCGAACGCGGTCAATTTGTCCCCAATGATGGAGTCGATGTCGGGTAACCGCACGGTGACGTTCTCTCCATACGAGCAAAGTATATCGGAGGCGAGTTCCAACTCCACTATACTTGCGTAAGGATTTGTTGCGTTGTAAACATCCAAAATAACATATGACTCTCTTCCTGCATCCAAAAAAGATGGATAGTAAAACATAAAGTGGCCCATATCATTATGAGAGGCATCACTCCGTTTTCGTTCTTCCCAACGGGTGAATAATTTGCTCGCGGTGCACGCCCTTTCGAGAATAGCGCCGTCAATCACCTGCTCGGCAACGATGTCTATATCTACAGACAGCCGATATATCTTACCAAGCAGTAGAAGCAGGGACGTCCCGCCTTTGAACACGAACTTGGCTTCGGTTATAGACAAACATTCTAACAGATGCATCGCAACAATAGCTTTCTCTATGTTTCCGAGCTGTGCGTCGCTTCTGTTCCATCCGAGAGACCTGTTCACCTCTATAAGCCAGTCTTTTGAAAATGTGCGATCTGAAATCATAGCAAATCCCTCACTTTCCTGTATTCATCTGTCTCCGATAATATTGCGGTCACGTCCGGCTTGCGTTTCCGGCCTGAAGCATATCTGAGCATGCGAGAATAGTTTATCGCGTAACGGTCTGTCGCATTACGGTAAATCCCAACCAACTCTTCTCCTTGGTACTGTCCGTAGATGCCCGCGTCACAGACAATGTCCACGAGCATTTTTTCAAGGCTCGCTATCGTGATGCCATGCCCCTTTTTTAGCGGTGGATTGACTGACAGAATCGAACGTACGACAACCGGTTCGTTAGATTCGATATATTTCTCCAGACTCACATAGTCAGTTTTTTCGATTGCCTCAATACCCTTTTTCCGTAGATTTGACACCACGGCGCCCACCGACTGTTTCCTGACTTCTATCACGATCAAACTCGAGAACGGCAATAGATTCATGAACTGTCCGAGTCCGCCTGTATCCGTGATTACCAAGTCGAGGTATTTCAGATTTTTTCTAAGCGCATCGATAGCCTTCAAGGCTGAAACTCCAAGTTTGGGCTCAAAAATAGGCTTTGGGGTAAAACTGTATACGCCCCGCCCGACGCGGATAGCCTTTCCACGCAACACAGACTCGTTTACATTCCAGATGACTGTACCGCGAGAGATGTTAATACCCTTGCCGGACAGAAATCGCACGATGTCGTTGATCGTGCA
>JAISAI010000117.1 GCA_031266795.1 Eubacteriales Family XIII. Incertae Sedis bacterium | reverse complement strand
TGAAAGGCAAGATCGGGTTCGTCCATGTGATCGACTCGGACGGTACGCTGAACAACGACAATACGAGCACTCACGCTCCTTTCGGCACGGGACTTTTGAATTTCGACGAGATCATCCCGGCCCTGCTCGCGGCGGGCTATGAGGGCGACTGGTGGGCGATCGACCTGTGCGAATGCCCCGACGCGTGGGAGGAGACGGCAGCAAGCAAAGCGTTTGTAGACGAACACATCAACAAGTATTCGTAGAAAGGACTCACTATGTCGAAGTCTTATACAGAACTCACGGAAATTCTCGTCAAAGGCGACGGGATACTGAACCTCGCGCCGACATGGGTGCCGAGGCCGTTCAACCGGCCGGGAAACCGCCTCAGGCTGCATCCCGACGACACCTATGCGATGGTCATGAAGCTCGGCGCCATCGTCGAGCTATGGTTTTCGTCCGTGACGAGGGTCGAAACCGAGGGTGCGACGAAACATGAAGGCATGTCGTTCGTAAACGTGGACGGCGATCCCGGCCATACCGTGCTGTTTGATGAGTTCGTGAAGGAACTCGGCCCGGAACTGTACGGGCGGTCCCTTCACGAGAAATACGGCACATGGCCGATGTACAGCAAGTTTTATGACTACAATGAACCGCTCTTCCATCACGTTCATCACACGCCGGAAGCCTGCGCCAAGGTAGGCGTCATTCCCAAGCATGAGCATTACTTTTTCCCGAAACAATACAACAACCACCTCGGAACGAGACCGACCACATTCTTCGGTTTTGACCCGTCGGTAACAAGGGAAGAAGTAATGGAGCGGCTTGCCGGACATGAGGAAAGAAACACGAAGATCCTCGAGCTGTCGAGGGCCTTTCAGGTGGAGCTCGGCACGGGTTGGTACACGCCGGCGGGCGTCGTGCACGCGCCGGGTTCGCTCTGCACCTACGAGCCGCAATGGAACAGCGACGTCATGGCGCTGTGGGAGAACGTCGTCGGCTCGGGAGAGATATTCGGGCGCGACTGGCTATACGGCTACCTGCCCGAGGGCCGCGAGGACGATCTCGACGCCGTCATGGACGCGATAGACTGGGGCATGAACACGATACCGAACTACCGGGAGACGTATTTCCGGCCGAACGTTGCCGAACAGAGCGGCGACGGCTGGGCTCAAAAGTGGATATGTTACGGTAATGAATACGTGGCCGCGAAGGAGCTGACGGTGGAGCCGGGAGTGACGGCGGAGGTGAGCGACGTCACGGCCTACGGCTGCTTGGTCGTGCAGGGGCGCGGCAAGATCGGGTCGTTCACGGCCGAGTCGCCGACGCTCATCCGCTACGGGCAGCTCACGGCCGACGAGTTCTACGTGTCGTACGACCGCGCAAACGAAGGCGTCACTGTGGTGAACGAATCGCCTGTGGAGCCCCTCGTGATATTAAAACACTTCGCAGCGTATGGCAGCGGAGCACCTGAAAAGCAAATTTAATATTTGTTATTTTAATCGAAACTAATAAGCGGTCGCGATAGTTTTGATGGAGTTCGGGTCCAAATCTGATTTTGGCTCCCCGGAGCGTACTCAAGTACGTGAGGAAGCCAAAATCGGATTTGGATCCCGAAATACGCGAAAATAGCGTGACCGCTTATTAGTAACAACTTATCAATAGGAGGAGGTATTATTATGTCAAATACTATGAAAGCGCAAGTCTTCTACGAGCCTCACGTAATGAAATACGAGGACGTCCCCGTCCCCGAGATCATGGACAACGAGGTACTCGTCAAGCTGAAGGCCGTCAGCATCTGCGGCTCCGACATCTCATACTACTACGGCCACAGCCCGCTCGACACGATAGACGGCAAGGGCCCGCTGTATCTCGGCCACGAGGCGTCGGGCGTCGTCGTGAAGATAGGCAAGATACCCGAGACGCTCGGGCTGTTCAGCGAGGGCGACCGCGTCACGATCAACCCCGTGCAGCAGTGCAACGCGTGCCCCGCCTGCCTGCGCGGCGAGTTCAACACCTGCCCGAACTGCGAGGTGATCGGCGTGTCCGTCAACGGCTGCTTCGCCGAGTACGTCCGCGTCAAGTACACGCACGCCTATAAGATACCCGACAGCATAGCGTTCGAGCACGCGGCGCTCTTCGAGCCTCTCGCCTGCGCCACGCACGGCGTGTTCGACCTCGACGTCAAGCTCGGCCAGACCGTCGTCGTATACGGCGCCGGCGGCATCGGCCTGTTCCAGACGCAGCTCGCGAAGGCCGCGGGCGCGGGGAAAGTGATCACTATCGGTACGCGCGACTACAACCTCGACGTCGCGAAGAAGCACGGCGCGGACCACGTGCTGAACATCCGCGACAAGGGCTCAGCCTACTACGCCGAAAGCGCGGCCGACAAGGTACGTGAGCTGAACGGCGGGGAGCTCGCGCAGCGCTGCATAGTCGCCACAAGCAATATGGACGCCCTGCAGGACGCCCTGAACGTGACGGGGGCGTGCTCGACGATCGTCTATTTCGGCCTGCCGTCGCCCGACGACCTCTTGAAGATCCCCGTGCTCGAGGCCATACAGTCCGAGCGCACGATACGCTTCGCGTGGCTCGCCCCGCTCGTGTGGGACAACGTGATAAACGCCGTAGGCTCGGGCAGGATAGATCTCAGCCCGATCATCACGCACCGCTTCAAGCTCGACGAGCTCGAGGACGCGATCAAGTTCATGTCGGAAAGCAAGGATCCGAAGATCAAAGGAGTAGTAATATTTGACTGAAGGTTACTACTAAGCGGTCACGCTACTTTTGCGTATTTCGGGATCCAAATCCAATTTTGGCTTCCTCACGTACTTGAGTACGCTCCGGTGAGCCAAAATCAGATTTGGACCCGAACTCCATCAAAACTATCGCGACCGCTTAGTAGTTTCGATTATATTTTTGCAGTAACATATTAAGGAGAATTTATGTCATACATAACAGATAGGGACGAAGCCGGAAAACTCATCGCGGACGCGGCCGCAAAGGGCGTGAGCGTGGCGCTGTTCTGCACGGGCAGCTTTTGGAACACGGAGGCCATACTTAGAGCCGCCGACGCCGTGGCGAAGGAATACGGCGTCGGCAGGATACCGGTCGTGGTCGCCATGACCTCGCACTACTCGCACATGCAGCAGACGACGAGGATGACGAGGTCGGGCGGCCACCGCATCGGCTTCCGCTCCATGCTCGAATACTGCCGCGCGCTGACGGAGGGCGCGTACGCCCCGTACCCGAACGTCGCCGCCATGGCCCACCTCGACCACGGCGACCCGAAGGCCGACGTATGGGAGATGACGGAGTGCGCTGACCTGCTGTCGAGCGTCATGTTCGACGCGCAGACGTACCCGTACGAGGAAAACGTCGAGATGACGGGCAAGTATGTGAAAGCGTACGGCGACAGGGTACTCGTCGAGGGCATCGTCGAGGGCCTCGCGGTGGGCGACGGCACAAAGGCGGCGCAGCGCGACGACTACGTGGAGAAAGCCGTCGACTTCATCGAACGGACAGGCGTCGATTTCCTCGTCGCCGATCTCGGGACGGAGCAGCAGTCAGTCGGGACAGGCGCGAAATACCTGAAGGAGAGGGCGCAGACCCTGACGGCGAAGCTCGGGCGCCCCATGCTCGTGCTGCACGGCGTTTCGAGCCTGAGGGACGAAGATATCATGGGATTCAGCGAGGACGGCGTCATACGCGTGAATATGTGGACGCGCATAGTGCGCGAGTCCGGCAGATACGCCGCCGCGCGGCTCGAACAGCGGAGCAGCCTGATTGCGGAAGGCGACTTCGAGGCCACGGAAGCCACGGCGTACATCAACGACAATATAGACGAAGCCGCCCGCATCATGAAGAACATCATGGGGCAGCTCGGGTACGCAAATCTGGCGTAATTAGACGAAATTCATCTCGATAGCCGCGCGGATCTTCTGAGCCGACGGGTAGTAGTCTATATTGATGATGTCGGAATCGTATTTTACGAGGGCTTTTATGATGCGCTTTTCCCCTTCGGAAAGAAATTTCAGCTTGTTCAGCTCCACGGCCATCGCCGCCATGCCGTCGTCGCCCTTGCCCTTCATGACGTACTTGTCCTTGCCCACGAGATAGCCAAAGAGCAGCTCCTTGCTATCGTTGCGCGAACCGGGAGGCTTCAGCTCGTCGAGGACGGCCAAGGCCATATCCTTCTGCTCTGGGCCGAGCGGGATCACGCGCTCGTCGAACTCGCGGTTTCGCCTCTCTATATCTTCCTTGCTGCGGAACGGCCATCCGTCGAGTAGTCCCATATTCTCCTCCCAACTGTCCGATAGCTATGTTGTTGCGCAGTAGTTTCATGGTAAAATGAACTTGCTGCAAGCGCATCCACTCTACTAATCATAAAGCGCAAACCGGAGTATGTCAACGCTGCCGGAGAGGTTCCCGGCTCAGGTAAGAGGATAGGAGGAAAAACCATGTCCAAGATCAACGTAGCCCTTATAGGCATGAACTTCGGCAAGGAGTTTGTGAAGCTGTATCAGAGCCATCCCGATGTCGGCGATGTGGCCATATGCCAGCGGGACGGCGCGGCGCTGCAGGCAGCCGGCGACGAGCTCGGCATCCCCGCGGATTTGCAATTTACGAGCTACGACGACGTGCTGAAAGACGACCGCGTGGACGCGGTGCACATCGTGACGCCTCCCGCCACGCACGCGGAATACACGCTGAAAGCCCTGAACGCGGGCAAGCACGCGGCGAGCACCGTGCCCATGGGCCTGTCCGTGCGCGAGCTAAAGGACATATGCATGCTGACGGAAAAGACGGGGCTCACGTACATGATGATGGAGACGGCCGTATACACGAGGGAGTTTCTGTATGTGAAGAATCTCGTGGACTCGGGCCGGCTCGGCAAGATACAGTTTGTGCGCGGCAGCCACATGCAGGATATGGGGCTCGAGGGCTGGCCGGAATACTGGCTCGGCTTCCCCCCGTTTTGGTACGGCACGCACGCGATCTCCCCGCTCATCATCATAAGCGGCAAGCCCGCGGAGTACGTCGTCGGCCACGGTTCCGGCACGCTCAGCGAGAACCTCAGGGGCCGCTACGGATCGCCGTACCCCGTCGAGAGCGTGACGATAAAGCTCAGGGACAGCGACGTCACGGCCGAGGCCACGCGCTCGCTCTACGAGACGGTGCGCCAGTACCGCGAGAGCTTCGATGTCTACGGCACGAAGATGGCCTACGAGTGGGAGCAGATAGCCGACGAGGGCGCGGCGCTGTTCGAGGGCGGCGAGAGCGTCCGCCGCGTGTTCGCCCCCGACACGGACGAGCTGCTCATAGAGGAACTCAAGCCCTACACGAAGCGCGAGGTCATACTGAACAAGGACAACGTGTCGTTCATACAGGGCGCGGGCCACGGCGGCTCGCACCCGCACTTGGTGCAGGAGTTTGTCGCTTCGATAAAGGAGGGCAGGGCGCCGCTACTCGACGCGGCGACGTCGGCCAACATCACGGCCGCCGGCATACTCGGGCACGAGTCGGCGCTCGCGGGCGGCGAGAAGATATACCTACCGGTTTTCTGAGCGGCACAGACGCTCTACCGATACCATTACGCTAAACCGCTTCGATTATTCGTTCAATAATAAAGCAGCTCGCCCCGCCGAGGACTGCGGAGATGGGCAGCGTGATGACCCAAGTGAGCAGGATGTCCTGCGCGATGCCCCATTTGACGGCCGAGGCGCGCTTGGCCGCGCCCACGCCCATGACGGCCGACGTGATGACGTGGGTCGTGCTGATGGGCGCGCCGATGCGCGACATGATCTCGATGACGGCGGCCGACGCGGCCTGGGCCACGAAGCCGCTCGCGGGCTCGAGCTTCGTCACGCCGCGCCCCATCGTCTTCATGATCTTCCAACCGCCGACGGACGTGCCGATAGCCATCATGACGGCGCACGCAAGCTTCACCTCCACGGGGACGGGGGAGTCCTCGGGCAGGGCGTTCGCCGTCACGAGCGCGAGCGTGATGATGCCCATCGTCTTCTGCGCGTCGTTCGTGCCGTGCGCGAACGCGACGAGCGCGGCGGATACGACCTGCAGGCGCAGGAACATCTTGTTCACGCGATGCGGCGACCAGTTCGCGAAGAAGTTGAACACGATCTTCATGACGAACATGCCGATGAGTATGCCGATGAACGGGGAGCAGATGAGCGGCAGCACGACCTTCTGGAGCAGGCCGCTCCATATGATGTCCTCCACGCTCATAGAGTACACGCAGGCCGCGCCGATGAGGCTGCCGATGAGCGCGTGCGACGAGCTCGACGGTATGCCCCTCCACCACGTGAACAGATTCCAGATGATGGCGCCGACGAGCGCGGCGAGTATCACGTACTCCTCGAGGCTCGCGCTGACTAAGCCGTGGGAGATCGTGTCCGCGACCTTGTCGCCCGTGAGCGCCCCGACGAAATTCATGACGGCCGCGAGCAGTATCGCGCGCCGCGCCGTCAGCGCGCGCGTGTAGACGGACGTGGCTATGGCGTTGGCCGTATCGTGAAAACCGTTGATGAATTCAAATAAAAGCGCGACGACTACTACGAGGACGATGATGCCGCTAAGCATATTTCACTACCACTCCCTCTATGTTGTTCGCCACATTCTCGCAAGCGTCGAGGCAGCCCTCGAGCTGCTCGTAGAGGTGCTTCCACTTGACGAGCTCGATAGGGTTCTTCTCATGGCTGAAAAGGTCGTGTATCGTCGAGCGAAATATGACGTCGCCCTCATTCTCGATACGGTTGATCTCTATGACCTGCTCGCGCGCGATATTGTTTTTCTTGATCTCGTGCAGGTGCCGGAACAGGATGTCGAGCTCCTTCACGCATTGGACGATGAGCGAGGCGATCACCCTCGCCGGCGGGCGCATCTCCCTCACGTCGAATATGATGAAACGGCTGCCGACCTCCTCCATGAGGTCGACGATCTCGTCGAGCCCCTTCGTGATCTCAAAAATATCCTCGCGGTCGAACGGTGTCACGAATGAACCATTCAGCGCCGTGAGGATATTGTGTGTCATAACGTCGCACTCGGTCTCCTGCAGCTTGAGGCTCGCCGCCTTGTTCTCCACATCCGTGTAGTCGTTGACAAAATCCTGCAATGTTTCGCTGACGACGACGATCTTCGAGGAGAACTCCCTGAGCAGGACGTAAAACTCGTCCTCTTTCTTTTTCACTCCGATCATAACGCGATATACTACTCCTTCTCCGCCCCCACAAGGCCACACCGCGGCGGCACGCCCCATGACGCCCCCGCCGCTTTACATACATTTTACATGATGAAGCCCCGCCAGTAAAGCGGAAAATTGAGGGGCAGGCGCCATAGTTTGCTCAAGATGAAATTAGAGATTCATGAAAAGGGGTCAGCATCGGGCTCCAGTGAGTCCCAACCCGACACAAAGGTCAAATGATAACAACTTAACTGTAGCAAAGAACCATTGATTTCAGCATTTTTAAGAAATAAAATATTGAATAATACCAATATGCACCTTGTATAGCCAGTGCATGCGTCAGAGGAGGTAATGAAAATGTCAGGAGAAAATCTACTGCTCACGCCGATCAAGATAGGTGCGCATACTGTGCCGAACAGGTTCGCAATCAATGCCATGGAGTGCTGCGACGCTGACGCGGACGGCAACCCGTCAGACCGCACGTACGAGAGATACGAAAAAATCTTTAACGGCGAATCGAGCTTCATCAATCTCGAAGCCATCACCGTGCAGTACGACTATATCTCGCGCGAGCATCAGCTCAGCATCATGGGGCACAACGCTAAGGCGCTCGAGAAATTTGTCGCCCATCTCAAGGCCATCAACCCGAACACCGTGTTCGTGTTCCAGCTCACGCACTCGGGCGAGATCTCGGAGCCGAACTTCTCGAAGCGCTGCCGCGTCACGAAGAAGCCGCTGTACGGTTACGAGGACGCGGAGCTCATCGGCGCGGACGAGGTCGACAAGATCATCGACATGTTCGTGGAATCGTCCAAGATAGCGCACGCCTGCGGCGCGGACGGCGTGGATCTGAAATTCTGTCACGGCTATCTCGGCTCACAGATACTGAGGCCGTACAACCGCGAAAACTGGAAGTACGGCGGCCCGTGGGAGAACAGGCGCCGCTTCGCGTTTGACATGACGGAGCGCGTCGTAAAGGAGGTGAACGACCCGAACTTCGTCGTTGGCTCGAAGGTTTCCATCTTCGAGGGCTTTCCCGGAGGGCAGGGTACGGCCGGCCCCGACAGCTCGCTCATGGATCTGACGGAGTCCATAGACCTCATCAAGGGCCTCGAGGAACGCGGCGCTCAGTACATACTACAGTCGGCGGGGAGCCCGTCGCACACGCTGGCCCTGTCGCAGACGGATCGCAACATCCCTGATCACGGCTACTTCCACCATTATTTCCAATGGGTCTGCCGGCAAAACCTCAAGCCCGAAACCGTCGTGATCGGCTCGGACTACACGATATACGGCAGCGGCAAGAGCGCGGGCGCGAAGAAGTTCCAAGGCGTATATCCGGAGGAGAACAGCCTGAAGTTCTGGGGGAACAAGAACATCAGGGATGGCGTCGTGGACATGGTATGCCTCGGCCGGCAGTCGTTCGCCGACCCGGCCGTCGCGAAGAAATTCCGCGAGGGCAGGGAGGACGAGATCAAGTGGTGCACGGCCTGCGACAACTGCATAGAGT
This sequence comes from Eubacteriales Family XIII. Incertae Sedis bacterium, assembly GCA_031266795.1. GTDB lineage: Bacteria > Bacillota > Clostridia > Peptostreptococcales > Anaerovoracaceae > JAIRPC01. The sequence continues at coordinate 1,064 of JAISAI010000117.1, read as the reverse complement.
TCCTCATCCGCCAAGAAAACGTAGGCTGCGCCGTCTACAACCCGCCGTACGTACAGCGCATGAAAGAGATCAGGGCGGAAAAGGGATTACTGAAAGAAAAGCATACATGATTTAAACCGATGCAGTAGATGCGGTAAATGTAAAATAAACGCCCGATGGTGTCGCCTGTCGGGCGTTTTGAATGCATGCAAGCCCTTGTTCAGATCAGCCCTTTTCGACGATCTCCCGCGCGAACGCTTCGGCCTTTGCGAGATCTTCTTCGTTCGGGCGGCCTCTGTTCGCGAGCAGGAACGACCCTCTGCATTGGAACACCTTATCCGACACGGGGATGTCCTGAGCCGCGAGTATTTCCCTGATTTCATCCGCCGCGGATTTGTTCCCGGCAGCCGATCCAAACACCACGGCCGACCCTACGTCCCCGCGCTTGATTTTGCCCAGAAACCCGCGCAACGAGCCGTCTATCTTGCCGGCGTAGACGGACGCGCCGACAAAAAGGGTATCGACCCCGCTGATTTCGCCCGCCTCGCCCACAGGCAGCGCGGCCACGCCCGCGCCTTTCGCGACGGCAAGAGCAAGTTTTTTCGTATTCCCGCCTCTCGAGGCGTAGATCAATTTGTTCATGGCATTCACTCCTCCCAAATAATATTCCCAAAGCCGATCAATTAGTAGAACCCGGTGATTTCCGACCCCTCGGTCGGTTTTTCATGAAAATAGTATCGCACTGCGTGGCCGAAGTCAAGAAAAAATTATCGTAGGAGTGAACAGTAACTTCCCTTGACACTCCCTGCTACGCCGATTTCCGCCGTATTTTGTCACTTCACTGTGATCGTCTTTGCGTGCTTCTTGCCGTTTATTTTTACCGTGATTTTGGCTGTGCCTTTCTTTTTGGCGGTGATCTTTCCCGCTTTGTCCACCGACAGTATATTCCTGTTCGAGGAACTGAATGTGACTTTCAGGTTTGTCGCTTGGTACGGCGTGGTCTTGACCGATAATAATCTCGCCTTGCCGACTTTCAGTGAGTTTGGCGCTTTTTTTAGCGTGATTGTCTTTAAGGGGGTGGCGTT
>JAISAI010000036.1 GCA_031266795.1 Eubacteriales Family XIII. Incertae Sedis bacterium | reverse complement strand
ACAAGCGGCTCGACCGGCGATTCGTTGTAGACCGCCACGCCCGCGTTCGCGCGGCTGTGCGACACGTAGAACTCGTCGGCCGAGAGCTGCCCGTAGCGGATCAGCGTCGGCGATTCGGCCGTGAACGATCCGATGCGGCCGTGCCCCTGCACGACCAGGCACCCGTAAGCGTTGTTGTCGCTCACCACCGCGGCGACGCCCGGCTCTACGGTCAGCTCCTTTGCCGCCACGTACTCGTTGCCGTAGCATATCCACTTTTGCTTCCACCCATCGCCGCTCTTTTCATCGATGGACGGCCGGAAATACGTCTCCCGGTAGTTCGGTATCGTGTTAAGCTCCCAATCTATCGCGTCCATCACCGCGTCGAGATCGTCTTCATGGCCTTCGGGCAGATATCCGTACAGCCAGTCACGCCCGAATACCTCTCCCGAGCCGACGACGTTCTGCCACAGCGCCATGACGTCGCTGTTCCACTGCGGCTCATACGTGCAGAGCGAGCCCGGCGCGTGCACGACGCCGGCCGGCGTGTACCAACCCGTGCCGAGCTCCACCTGAAACGCCCTCGACAGCTCGAGTATCCTCGTGTTCCGCTCCTCATGCCCCGCGAGCCGCGCCTTCACCTCCTCCTTCGTCACGGACGGGTCGAAGCCGAAAAACGTCGTCGGCCTCGTCCCGAGGTGGTTGTTGTACTGTTTTGGGAAGAAGTAATGCTCGTGCTTCGGCGTCACTCCCACCTTGGCGCAGGCTTCCGGCGAGTGATGGACGTGATGGAACAGCGGCTCGTTGTAGTCGTAGAACTTGCTGTACATAGGCCACGCGCCGTATTTGTCGTGCAGGGCCTGCCCGTACAGCTCCGGGCCGAGCCCCGTCACAAAGTCGTCGAACAGCACGGTATGGGCGGGGTCGCCGTCCGCGTTCACGAACGACAAGCCCTCGTGCTCCGTAGCGCCCTCCGTTTCGACCTTCGTCACGGACGAGAGCCAGCGCTCGACTATGGCGCCGCGCTTCATGCCCATCGCGTACGTGTCGTCGGGATGCAGCCTCAGGCGGTTACCCGGCCTGTTGAACGGTCTTGGGACCCATGTCGGCGTGAGATTCAGGATACCGTCACCCTTGGCGAGGATACCCGAGAGTTTTGTATATGATATTGACATGGCGAGTATAGTCTCCTTTATAATTGCTATTCAGACATGCGCAGGATTTTTTTCGTAGAGTGCGTACTTTTGCGCAGGTTCCGCGCGGAGCGTACTTCGAGGTACGTGAGCACGGGTTCTGTGCGAAAGTGCGTGCTATGCGGAAAAAAGACAAGCATGTCTGAATAGCCTCCTTACGAATACTTGTTGATGTGTTCGTCCACGAACGCTTTGCTTGCGGCCGTCTCCTCCCACGCGTCGGGGCATTCGCACAGGTCTATCGCCCACCAGTCGCCCTCGAAGCCCGCGGCGAGCAGGGCCGGGATGATCTCATCGAAGTTCAGGATACCCGTGCCGAAGGGCGCGTGCGTGCTCGTGTTGTCGCTGTTCAGCGTGCCGTCCGAGTCTATCACGTGCGCGAAGCCTATCTTGCCTTTCAGCATGTCGATAAATTCGAGCACGCCTCCCTCGAGCGGCGACGGCTCTATATGGTTCGCGCCTTTCGCGCACATATAGCCGTGGCAGGTATCGAACAATATCGAGAAATTCGGCTCGTTCACGCGCTCGTAGGTCTCGAGTATGTACTTGGGCTCGTTGATGATGAAGCCCGGCTCGAACTCCCAGACGACTTTCTGGCCGTTTCCGGCCGCGTACCGCGCGATGGCCTTGAAGTTTTTCACGACGAGGTCGCGCACCTGCCCGTAGGTCATGCCCTCGGGGACGACCACGTTCTTGCTGCCCGTATCGACGCGTATCGTATCCCATCCCATCTTCGCGGCGAAGTCGCTGCTTTCCTTGAACAGCGCGATCCACGCGTCCGGATCCGTCACGGCGTCTACGCTCCACAGGTCGACGGCGTAGTCGGCGACCTCAAGATTGTTATCGGAGAGAAGTTTTGCGAGCTCGGCGCGCTTCTCGTCCGTGTCGTAGAGCCCCGGGCTCGCGTGCGGCTCAAAGCCGCCCATGCTGATGCCGTCGTATTTGAGATCGGACAGCTTTTTCACGACCTCGGGCAATAGGATAGGGGTTTCAAGAAACGCGTACGCCCAGCTTCCGATAGATACCTTTTTCTTAGCCATTTTCTCCTCCTTATAAATGTTACTACTTTAGTAGTTTCGATTTAAATACTTAGCAATAACCTCTACATTTAGCTAAATAACGATTTCAAAAATGGTATGCCGTCGCGGGCTATCGCTTCGGGCGACTCCGAGAACGGGCGCCATACCGACGCGGCCTTTGCGATCTCCACGCAGTCGGGCGTGAACGACTCTATGTGCATATAGTCGTCATAGCCCACGTCATTCAGCGCGGCGACGATGGACGGCCAGTCGAAGTTGTCCTTGCCCGGCGTGCCGCGGTCGTTCGCGCACGAGTGGAAGTCGTATATCTTCGCCTTGCTCCCCGCGAGCCTGATAGCCGCCGGTATGTCGTTCTCCTCTATATTCATGTGGAAGCTGTCGAGCAGGAAGCCGACGTTGCCCTCGCCGATGCGCTCTATGAGCTCGACGCCTTGGGCTACCGTGTTGATGAAGTCCGTCTCAAAACGGTTCAGCGGCTCGAGCGCGAGCTTCACGCCGCGTTCGCCCGCGTAGTCGGCGCATATTTTCAGGTTCTCCGCGCCAATATCCCATTTTTTCGCCACCTCCTCAGGCGTTTGTTGGCGCGCCTTGCCGACGGCGGAGTAGGCGGGCCCGGCTATGACGTCCGCGCCAATCTTATTACAGAAGTCAACCATGTCCTTCATGTACTGTATGCCCGACTCCCTGATGGCGGGATCGTCCGATGACACGTCCCTCGTGTCGCCGTGCGCGCCGCAGACCGTGTGCACCTCTATGCCCGTAGCGTCCATTGCCGCGTTTATCTCGTCCGGGTCGAGCACGGAGAAGTCCTCGAGCGCTATCTCAAATGTGTCGCAGCCAAAGCCTTTCGCAAGCCCGAACCATTTTTTCGGTTCCGTGAACGGCGAAGACCAGGCGAGAGAGTTCATTCCGAATTTCATTTTTTGCCTCCTACCCTACGCTATATGATCCTGTTAAAAATTTAAATCAAAACCTCTATATCGCGTGTGGCGCTCAGTAATCTACCTTGACCCACACAGCGCCCGCTTCGCTCGAATCCACGCATTTGTTGAAGAATTCGACGCCGGCGAGCCCCATGTCTAAGGTCGGGTAGCCGTAATCGCTTTCGACCACATGCTTGCCGGCTTTCTTGTCTTTAACGGCCGCCGCGAAGTCCTTGTATATGTTCGCGAAGGCCTCCGTGAGCCCCTCGGGGTGCCCCGTGGGGACGCGCACGTAGCCCGAGGCTTCGGGCGTAAGATAGCCCGCGCCGCGCGAGTAGATGCGGGGCGGCTCGCCGCGCAGGGAGAGCTTCAAATAATTGTTCTCCTCCTGCACGAACTCTATCGTGCCCTTGTCGCCGAATATGCGTATCTTCAGCGCGTTGTCAAAGCCTATCGCGACCTGTGACGTCCAGTAGATCCCCGTCGCGCCGTTCTCAAAGCGTATGAGCGCCTCGACGTTGTTGTCGAGTACGCCGCCCTCGCCGAACACGTCTAAGTGGCACGCAAGGCTGTCTATCTTCAGCCCCGTCACATAGTTCACCCAGTTCTCTATATGCGTGCCGAGGTCGGCGACGGCCGCGCCCCTGCCCGAGAGCGCCGGGTCGGCGCGCCACGGCTTGTTGTCCTCCGTGATGGTCTCGAGCGTATCGAGCAGCCAATCTTGAGGGTATTCGCCCATCACCATGCGGATGTCGCCTATGACGCCGTTCCTCACGAGCTGACGCGCTTCGCGCGCCATGACATGGCCCGTGTACGTGTACGTCACGGCGAAAAGGCAGTCGTTCGCTTTCGCCGTCTCTGTGAGGTCAAGGGCCTCCTCGACCGTCGTGCAGAGCGGCTTTTCGCACACGACATTGATTCCCTGTTCGAGAAACAGCTTCGCCGCCGGCGCGTGGTACTTGTTCGGCGTCACGACGACGACCCAGTCTATCTTGTCCTCGCGCGCGCCCTCCGCCGCGGCCATCGCCTCGAACGACGCGTATATCCTGTCCTCGGCTATGCCCATAGCCCCGCCGGCGGCGATATGCCCGGCGCCGAGGCGCGAGCTCGGCGCCCACGCGACGATGTCGGCCTCGTCGTTCAGCCTTATGGCCGCCCTGTGCACGGCCCCTATGAACGCGCCGGGGCCTCCTCCTATCATTCCATATTTCAGTCTGTCAGCCATAAGATTTTCGCCTCCTCCTTATCCACCTATACCCGTCGCCGACGCGCGGCGGCTCTATTCGTTTTTCATCGCGTCGTCAAACGCCACGTTCGACGGCTCGAAATCCACATTCCGTACGAAGGCCGCCGCCTCCGTGCCGCCGTAGACGCGTTCCATGCCGCTGTCCTCCCATTCCACGGAGAGGGGGCCCGTGTAGCCCGCGGCGTTCAGCTCGCGTATGATCTCCTCGAAGTTCACGTCGCCGTGGCCGAGCGAGCGGAAGTTCCACCCCCTGCGCGTGTCGCCGAACGTGATGTGCGAGCCGAGTACGCCCGCCTTGCCGTCGAGCGTCACGGCCGCGTCCTTCATATGCACGTGATAGACGCGGTCGATGAAGTCGCGCAGGAATATCGTCGGATTGACGCCCTGCCACAGCAGATGGCTCGGGTCGAAGTTGAAGCCGAGCGTCGGCCGGTAGTCGAACTCTTCGAGCAGCCGTTCCGCCGTATAGTAATCGAAAGCGATCTCCGTAGGATGAACCTCGAGCGCGAATTTCACGCCGTATTTGTCGAACTCGTCGAATATGGGCGTCCACAGCTCCTTTATCCTCGCGAATCCCTCCGCGACCATCTGCTCGGATGTCTGCGGGAACGAGTACCAGTACGCCCATATCGGCGAGCCGAGGAAACCGGATACGATGTCGACGCCGAGGTTTTTCGCCGCCGCGGGCACGACTTTCATCGTTTCGATGGCCCACGCCCTGATGTCGTCAGGCTTGCCGGCGAGAGCGTTCGGCGCGAAGTTGTCTAAGCGCGGGTCCCAGTTGTCCCCTACGCACTGCCCGACCACGTGGGCGGCCACGGCCCACGTCTTCAGCCCGTACTTATCAAGTGTGGCGAGCACCTTGTCGGCCTCAGCCTTGTCCGCGGCGCATTTCTTCGCGTCGTAATGACTGCCCTCCATGAGTTCGAGGCCGTCATATCCCATCTCTTTAGCGAGTTTGCACAGCGCGTCGAGGTCGAGATCGCCCCACTGCGCCGTCATGAGAGTTACAGGTCTACCCATTTTATATCCTCCTTCTGTACTCCGGGGAGGCTGCGGACGCGGCCTCCCCGGAAGCAATTTTTATCCCAATAATCGTCTTGAGTCGAACTTAAGATACTCTTTTAGACTGTTGCAATAATTATCGCTTACCAATTACCTTCGACGTCGAGGAACTTCGGATCGCTGATGTCCCAGACGAGGCTGCCGTCGTTGACCTTCGCTATGAAGTTATCGACATTTTCTATCGGTACGAGCGTGGGCTCGAGCTCCGCAATATTCTCCTTTGTGTAAGGAGTGATATACGGATGCAGGTGCTTGCGATACTCGGCGCCGCTGAAGTAAGCCTTCATCTGCTGATAGAGGATCGCTCCCTCAAGCGTCGGAGGCTGGTTGACGTCCATGGATATGACGCCGTCCTTCGCCCACTGCCAGCTGATCTCGCGGCCGTTGCTGCTGCCGAGCCAGTAGTCGTCTGTCGTCAGGCCCGCGTCCGTCATGGCCGCGATGGCGCCTTCGACCATCGGGTTGTTCTGCACGTACGCGCCGTCCCAGCCGTCCTTGCCGAGCGATGAGATCGCGTTCGACATCTCGTTCTGGGCGGGCTCGGCCATCCAGTTACCGGAAGACCACTGCACTATCACGACATCGGGGCTGCCCTTGATGTCTCCGACAGCCGGCTTCTCCGTGGCGACCTCTTCGGCCGTCCACTTGGATCCGTCAGCCTTCTCGCCGAGGCTCTTGCCCGCGGTCTCATAGGCTTCAAGGAAGCCGAGGGACTGGTCGGAAGCCGAACCTTGGCCGAGTACGCCTTCGATCATGACGACGTTCTTCACGCCTTTCGCGAGGGCGTCCTCACCCGCGGCTACGCCGCAGGCCTTGAAGTCGAAGTTCGTGGAACCCGCCGAATCGCCGGCGTTAGCCACTTGGCCGAAGTAATGCGCCGCCCCGAAATACGGGATATTCGCGGCTTTGCACTTCTCGATGCACTCGCTCGTCGTGTTCGGGTTGTTCTGGATGACGATGATCGCGTCGTATCCGGCCGTGATGAAGTCCTCGACTGCCTTCAGCTGCTCGTCCGCCGTGCTCTGGCCGACCTTATACTCGATCGTCCATTCCGTTTCGGGATCCTGCGCCGCGAGCGCAGTAAGGGCGTCGTTGACCAACTGATAGTAGGAATCGGCCGCGTCGGCGTAGAAGCCTATCGTCTTCGTCTGCACTTCACCGGTCGCGTCCTCCGCCGTCGTATCCTCTGCGGGAGCGGGCTCTTCTTCGGCCGCCGGCTCCTCGGCGGCGGGCTCTTCAGCCGCGGGCTCTTCTTCAGCCGCCGGCTGCGCGCAGGCCGTAGCCATGAGCGTCATCGACAGCGCCATCGCGATACAGAGAACTATCATCAGTATTTTCTTTTGTTTCATATTCTTCCTCCTTAGTTCATTTATTACGATAACTTATTGGGATAAATGTGTTGGCTACAACTTATTATATGAAAGCCGGCGCTATGCGGCGCCCGCGTCCATAACTATCACTCGGCGCCCGACGCTTCGTCCGCGACTTCGGCCGCCGCGTCCGAGATCGCTTCGATCTCCTGCCGCTTCTGCCTCATCTGGTTCCTGCTCACCATGGTCTCTATGATGGAGCCGACGACGACGGCGCCTATTATTATAAGCCCTTTCGCGACGTACTGCATCTCAGCTTTCTGCCGCATGATCGTGAGGCCGTTCTCTATCGCGCCCATGAGTATGGCCCCGACGAACACGCCCCATATGCTGCCCTTGCCGCCGGACAGCGCCACCCCTCCTATGACGGCGGCGGCTATGACGTCTATCTCCTTGTTCTGCCCCGTGGATATGATGGCCGTATTGACGCGCGAGAGCAGGAACACCGACGCTATGCCGACGAGCAGCCCGTTGATGGTGTAGGTGGACAGTATGATGTTCTTCACGTTGATGCCCGCGAGGTACGCGGCGTGCGGGTTCGCGCCGACCGCGTAGATGCGGCGCCCGTACTTCGTGTACTTCATGATGACCCATACGAGTACGGTGATGCCTATGAACACGAATATGTATATCGGGAAGTACACGGTGAGGCCGGCCACGTCCACGATGCCGTCGGGCATGATGGACGCCTTGAGGTTGAACTGGCCCCCGTCCCCGAGCTGCTGCACCCCGTCTATCGTCATGCTGACCTCCTGCGAGTTGACGATGCGGAGCGCTATGCCCCGGAAACAGATCATGCCGCCGAGCGTGATGATGAAGGGCTCGACCTTGAAGCGCGATATGATCCAGCCCATGCCCGTTTCGAGGAGCACGGCGAAGGCTATGGAGAGCAGTATAGCGACAATCAGGGGCAGCCTTTGGCCGTACAGCGGGTCGATAAAGCTCTTCGCGAGGTGCAGGACGACAAAAGACGTCAGCATGCCCACGGACAGGTCTATGCCTCCCCCGATCATGACCATAGCCATGCCCATGGCCATGATGCCCGTCGCCGAGACTTGGGCGAGCACGTTCGTCAGATTGGCGGGCGCGATCATCGTCGGAAACCTGCCCGGCGTGATCGTCGTCACCTGCATGATCGTGACGATGCCGATAAACGCGACCAATATGATAAGGACTATCAGGTTGTAATCGAGCCTGAGTCTTCTCTTCTCCCCCAACCTTACGCCGGAATCAGTCATATCCTCTTACCTCCTATCGACAATTCGAGCACATTCTCCTCCGATATTTTCTCCCTCGGCAATTCCCCCACGATGCGGCCTTCCTTCATCACGAGTATCCTGTCGCTCATCGAGATGACCTCCGGCGTGTCTGAGGACACCATGATGATGGCCTTGCCGTCGCGCAAAAGCTCCATCATCAGCTGGTATATCTCCTGCTTCGCCCCCACGTCTATACCCCTCGTCGGCTCGTCGAACAGGAATATCTCGCCGTTCGTGTTGAACCACTTGGCGAGCACGACCTTCTGCTGGTTGCCGCCGGAGAGCGAGCCCGCGAGCACGGCGCTGTTCGGCGCTTTCGTGCCGAGCCTTTCTATATAGCCGTCCGCGATCTTCTCCTCGTACTGCGGCGTGAACAGGAACCTCTTCTCGTTGTTCAGGTTGGCTATGATCGTATTGCGCGCTATGGTGTGGATGAGGAAAAGGCCGCTCGCCTGCCTATCCTCCGTGATAAAGCACATTTTGTGTTTTATCGCGTCCGACGGGCGACGTATGTCCGCTTCCTTTCCGAAAATCGTGAGCTTGCCCGACGTCCTCGGCGCGCCGCCGAACAGCAGCGACATGAGCTCGCTGCGGCCGGAGCCGACCATGCCCGCAAACCCGAGTATCTCCCCGCGGCGCAGCTCGAACGATATGTCGCTCACCCCGTTGCCCGTCATGCCCTCCGCTTTCAGCACGACCTCTCCGGGCTCGCCAAACTGCCTGCTGTAAAACGCGGAGGCGTCGCGGCCCACCATGTAGCGGATGAGCTGCGGCTCGTCTATGCCCGCCACGTCCGACGTGATGATGAACTCGCCGTCGCGGAATATCGTGATGCGGTCCGCGATCTTGAACACCTCGTCAAGGTGGTGCGAGATATAGATAATGCCTATGCCGCGGCTCTTTATCTTCCTGACTATCTCGAGCAGGTTTTCGATCTCCGTCACGGAGAACGACGCCGTCGGCTCGTCGAGTATGATGACCTTGCGGTCGAATATGAGGGCTTTCGCGAACTCGACGATCTTCTGCTCGCCGGACGACAGCCTGTCCGTGATCTCGTCCGGGTCGATGTCGCTGTTCAGGTATTCGAGGACTTCCTTTGTGCGCCGGCGCATCTCGCCGAACTGCATGACGCCGCCCTTCGTGATCTCCATGCCGACGAATATGTTCTCCGTGACGCTGAGCGGCGCGAATATCGTATGCTCCTGATAGATGGTCTGTATGCCGAGATCGATAGCCTTGAACGGGTCGAGCGTGACCTC
>JAISAI010000025.1 GCA_031266795.1 Eubacteriales Family XIII. Incertae Sedis bacterium | reverse complement strand
CTGTTCCTGCTGTCGGGGCATTACCGCAGCCCGATCAATTTCTCGCGCGGGCTCATGGAGCAGTCGAAGAGCGCGCTCGAACGCATATACAACGCGAAGCGCACGCTCGAGCATCTGTCGGAAAAGGGATGGGACGAGCCCACGGGCGCCGAGAAAAAATCGCTCGCGGGCCTCGGGGCGTACCGCGAAAAGTTCATCGCGTCCATGGACGACGACCTGAATACGGCGGAGGCCATAGCCGCGATCTACGAGCTCATATCCGAGGTGAACGGCGTTGCCGCGGGCGGCGCGTCGAAGGAGTACGCGAAAGCCGCTCTCGCGGAGCTGATCGAGCTCGCGAACGTGCTCGGTCTGCTCATGAGCCGCGAAGAGGGAGACGCGGCGGGGAACGGCGAGGGCGCGGGCGGGCCCGGCGCTGACGACGAAGTGCAACGGCTCATAGATGAACGCGCGGAGGCGAGGGCGGAAAAGGACTGGGCGAGGGCGGACGAGATCAGGGACGAGCTCGCGGCACGCGGCGTCACGCTGAAAGATACGCCGCAAGGGGTCCAGATACTGCGCTCCTGACGGGCGGCCCACCGGCGCCTTTCTCTCACGCTTCAAAACAAGCAGAGCGGTTTTTTTACACGATAATTATACATATGAAAAAAATCAACTGGATGTCAAAACCCGTGAACTACGTTCTCATGACGGCGCTCGTCGTCGTGTGGGGCTACGAGTATATCGTGGCGAAGGACGCGATGGAGACGGTCGCGCCTATCACGCTCGTGTGCTTCAAGTACAGCGTCGCGATAGTCGTTCTCCTGACGTACAAGCTGATCATGGACCGGCGCTTCACGATACGAGGGAGGGACGTGGGCTTCTTCGTCCTGTGCGCGGTCTTCGGCGACATCATGTACTGGGTCGGCGAATACGGCGCGATGCACTACATGCAGATTTCCTTGGTCACGATCGTGCTCGCGTTCGTGCCGGCCGTCTCGATCATCCTCGAAATCTTCATCTACAAGGTCAGGCCCACGCCGGCGGTAGCGCTTGGCATAGCGGTCTGCATCGTGGGCGTGGCGCTCGTGGTCGGCGCGGATATGGCGGCCCTCATGAACGGCAAGCTGCTCGGCTTTCTGCTCGCGGGCGTCGCCGTCGTCTCGTGGAACATATACAATTTTCTCACGGCCAAGCTGAGCGGGGACTACAACCCTCTCGACGTGACGATATACCAGCTCATCGCGGCCGTCCTCGTTTCTCTGCCGTACACGCTGTTCAACCTCCCGCCCGCGTCGGCCATTGACGCGCAGTTCGTATACGACGTGCTTTACCTCGCGCTGCTCGGCGGCGCTTTCAGCTACCTCGTCTACATCAATTCCGTCAGGTCGCTCGGGGTGACGCCGAGCGCGCTTTTTTCGAATATGCTTCCCGTGACGTCCACCTTCTTCGGCTGGCTCTGCCTCGGCGAGATGATAGCGCCCCTACAGATCGCCGGCGGAATTGTGGTGGTGGCGGCGGGCAGTGTGGTAATATGGTTGAAAGGAAAGGATGTTGACAGGCGTGCGTAATGGGTACGGAGTCCGTTTGATATGACTGAGGACAGGCACAGCCCCTGCGATATACATGGCCCCTGCGCGCCGCCGTATCCAGAGCCGGCCGGCAAGGCCGCCGCGCTGAGGATGAACACGACGGCGCTCGCGTACCTCGGCGACGCGATATATGAGCTGTACGTGAGGAAGTACATCGTCGACGCGGGGATAGCGCACGCGGACAGCCTGCACCGGGCGGCCGTCAGGTTTGTGAACGCGGGCGCGCAGGCCACGGTGATGAAGGCCATGCTCGACGCGGACGACATCGTGGCGGACGGGGACGAGCGCTCGCTCGTGCGCAGGGCGCGCAACAGGAAGAGCGCGAGCAAGCCGAAGAACGCCGACCCGATGGACTACAAATGGGCGACGGCATTCGAGGCGCTGCTCGGGTATTACTACCTGACGGAGCAGACGCGCAAACTCGAGGACGTGATACTTTTCGCGCTGAACAAAATAGAGGGCGCCGTAACGAGTTAAATCGAAACTACGAAGGAGCTATCATGAGCAAGGCCGACAGAATATTCATAGCTATGTGCAGGGATATACTCGATAACGGCTGCTCCTCGGAGGGGCAGGACGTCAGGGCTACGTGGCCGGACGGCGCGCCCGCGCACACGGTCAAGCGCTTCGGCGTCGTGAACCGCTACGACCTTTCTGACGGGTTCCCCGCCATCACGCTCAGGCCAGTCCCGTTCGGGCTCTGCGTCGACGAGATGCTGTGGATATGGCAGCGCAAGTCGAACAACATACGCGATCTCGGCAGCCGCATATGGGACAGCTGGGCCGACGAATCCGGCAGCATAGGCAAGGCCTACGGCTATCAGCTCGGCGTGGAGTACGACTTCGGCGGCGGGCGCGTCATGGACCAGGTGGACAACGTGCTGTGGCAGCTAAAGAATACGCCGTACTCGCGGCGCATCATGACGAACATATACAACTTCGCCGATCTCGCGGAGATGGGGCTTGAGCCCTGCGCGTACAGCATGACGTTCAACGTCACGGCGGCGGCCTCCGCCGGGAAGCGCGGGCGGCTGAACGCTGTGCTGAACCAGCGCTCGCAGGACGTGCTCACGGCGAACGCGTGGAACGTCTGCCAGTACGCCGTGCTGCTGCATATGTTCGCGCAGGTGAGCGGCCTTGAGGCGGGCGAGCTCGTGCACGTCATAGCCGACGCCCACATCTACGACCGGCACATCCCGGCTATAAAGGAACTGATTTCACGTGAGCCGGGGCCCGCGCCGTCACTCGTCATAGACGGCTCCGTGACGGGCTTCTACGATTTTACGCCCGAAAGCGTCCGGCTCGAAAAATATAATCCGGGCGAACAGATAAAAAATATCCCGGTTGCGGTATAATGGTAGGAGATAAGAGCATCGGGTATTCGGATGCTTGGGGTTCTCTCGCGATTAGGTATGGAGTTTTAATTGAAAAGATTGCTCGATCTCAAAAAGTATGTGCTTTCCTATGATATTCCGCTACAGGGGAGGATATTCAATCTCATAATGACTTTGTGCGTCGTGGCCGGGCTCGTAGGATTTTTTTCCACGCTGTTCACGGCCCCGTCTCTTGTCATGGCTTTCGTCATCCTGCTGCTGCCTGTGGTCGCCCTGTTCCTCATGTGGTACGTCAATAAGACGCTCCGGTACAGGTTTGGCGCCTTTTTTCTCATCATCCTCTTCGGCTGCATCGGCATCCCCGTCATATTTTGCGTCAGCGGCGGGGCTGAAAGCGGTATGCCGGGATATATCATCCTCGGGGCCGTAGTCACGTTCATGCTCTTCAAGGGAAGGGACTGCGCCGTCATGGTGAGCGCATACCTCATCGCGAATATCGGCACTATGGTAATGACCTATTTCTATCCGGATATACTGAACCCGATAAGTTCAAAGGCCGCTCTGTACGCCGACATCATCATCAGCATCACCGTTTCTTCGGTAGCCCTCGGCCTCATGATAACATTCTACGGCTCGGTATACAACCACGCCAACCGCAGGGCGGAGATAGCGCTGAAAGCCAAGGATGAATTTCTCGCAAACATATCGCACGAGATAAGGACGCCGATGAACGCCGTGATAGGGCTGACGGAGATCGAGCTGCGAAAGGGGCATGGCGGCGAAACGATGGCGAGTTTCGAGAAGATACACTCCTCCGCGATCTCCCTGCTCGGGATTATCAACGACGTGCTCGACATATCGAAGATAGAGTCGGGCAAGTTCGCCATACTGCCCGACACATACGACATCGCGAGCATGATAAACGACACGGTCAACCTCAATGTCGTGAGGATAGGCTCGAAAAAAATCAACTTCAAGCTCTCCGTGGATGAAAACCTGCCGGCGCTGCTTTACGGCGACGAGCTCCGCATCAAACAGATATTGAACAACCTGCTGTCGAACGCTTTCAAGTATACGGAGGAGGGCCAGGTCGATCTGACGGTCGGGTTCGAGCCGGTGGCCGGGCTCTCGGGCGAGGACGAGCCTGCCGCGCCGCGTGCCGCCGGCGAAGACGACGCCGCACATCCGGAAAGGGAGGGCATACGCCTCACGTTCACGGTGGCGGACACGGGCAGGGGCATACCCGACGGGAAGCTGAAAGGGCTTTTCACGAAGTACAACAAGATAGAGGATTCGTCGAGCCACATGATAGAGGGTACGGGGCTCGGCCTCTTTATCACGAAGAGCCTCGCCGAGCTCATGGGCGGATCGATCTCCGTAGAGAGCGAGGCGGGGAAGGGCAGTAAGTTCACGGTAAGCTTCCTGCAGGGGCGCGTCGGCGAGGACGCCATCGGCGTAGAAGTCGCGCGGAGGCTCGAGCAGTTCCGTCACGAATCCGTATCGGCGCGCAGCAACTTGAACTTTGAGTACGAGAAAATGCCTTACGGGCGCGTCCTCGTCGTGGACGACATAGAGATAAATCTCGAGGTCGCGGCCGGTATGATGACGCCGTATGGGATCACGGTGGATAAGGCGGACTCCGGCGAGGAGGCGATAAATCTGATAAAGGGCGGTGAACCGCGCTACGACCTGATATTTATGGACCACATGATGCCTGGGCTCGACGGTGTCGAGACGGTGCACATCATCAGGGATGAGCTCGGAAAGGATTCGGAGTACGCCCGCTCCGCGCCGGTCATCGCGCTGACGGCCAACGCGATAGTCGGCAATGAGGAGATGTTCATGGAAAACGGTTTCCAGGGCCTGCTCGCGAAGCCGATAGACGTGCGCAAGCTCGACGAAGCGCTGCGCAAGTGGGTGTGGCGGCCGTAGCGCCCGCCGGGTCTCCCTCTCGTATGGTAGAATCTCGCATGAAAGCGTTTCGCATGAGAGCGATAGCGGCCGTCGATAATGATTGGGGAATAGGCCGGGACGGGCTGTTGCCGTGGCGTCTGCCGGGCGATCTCGCTTTTTTCAAAAAACAGACTATGGGTAGCGTCGTCGTCATGGGGCGCCGCACATTCGAGTCGCTCTCTCCCGGCGCGTCGCCGTCGCCGCTTCCGGGGCGGACGAATATCGTGCTCACGCGGGACGCGGGATACGCTCCGGACGGCGTGACGGTCGCGCGCTCCATAGGCGACTTGATCGGCCTCGTGGGCGGGGCGGGGCGGCTTTCGCCATCCGCATCGTCTGCGTCGTCCGGCCCCCGCGCCGGATCCCCCGATGCCTGCGGCGTGGCCGCGGACGTGTACGTGTGCGGCGGCGCGGAGATATACCGGCTGCTCATGCCGTACACCGAAACCTGCCTCATCACGCGCGTGGACGCCTCGTTCGGCGCGGACGCGTTTTTTCCCGATCTCAACGCGGAGGTATTCACCGGCCCGTCGGGGGAGAAAAAACGCTACGTCCTCGCGAGCGAAAGCGCCGCCGTCACGGAGAACGATCTCGCGAGCGGGCGCGCGGTCACGTACCGGTTTTGCGAGTACCGCGCAACGTACTGACGCCCCTACCTGTTATCCGTGTAATAGCGCACGGCGATCTGCGTGCGGTGATCAAGCCCCGTCTTTTCGAGTATCGTCGATACGTGGTTTCTCACCGTCCCGTTCGAGATGAACAGATCTGCCGCTATCTCGGCGTTCGACCGCCCTTCGGCTACGAGCCTCGCGACCTCGCGCTCGCGCGGCGTCAGGCCGCCGAATATACCCTCGCCCGCGGCCGGCATGTTCAGCGCGCCCCGTATATAGTCTATGACGTCGGGGTCGAACACCGTCCCGCCCCTCGCGACGGTCTCTATGGCGGAGATGATGCGCTCCGGCGGGCTGTTCTTCAATATGTAGCCGTGGGCGCCCGCCTTGAGCGCGCGGCTGATGAGCTCCGGCTCGTCGAAGGTCGTGAGCAGCAGGGGAGCGGCGAGCTCCGACGCTATGATCGTCTCCGCCGCCTCGATGCCGTCCGCGCCGGGCATGCGTATGTCGAGAAGCGCGACGTCGGGGCGCAGCTCGCGGCAGAGCTTCACGGCTTCGGCGCCGTCACGCGCCTCGGCGGCCACCTCTATGTTGCCGCACGCGGACAGTATCATCGAGAGCCCCTGGATGACGACGGGGTCGTCGTCCGCGATGATCACTTTGATGGGCGTATGCTCTTTCATCGTTCGATAATCCTTTCGGCCTCCGTCAGTCTTTGAGCGGGAATGTCATGACGACGCGGAAACCGTCCCTGCCCCTGCGGAAGAAACAGCGTCCGTAGGCTAAGGCGCAGCGCTCCTCCATGTTCTGCAGCCCGATGCCCTCGCGCGCGCCGTCCGTAAAGCGCCGCTCGCCGCCGCCCGCCTGGCCCGCCTCGCCGTTGTCCGCGAATTCCACGGTCAGCAGCTTGTTGCTGTTCGTTACCGTTACTTTGAATATCGTCGCGTTCGAATGTTTCAGCGTGTTCGTCATCGCCTCCGTCATGTTGTCCGCGACGCACGTCCATATCTGCCCCGTCATGCTCTCCGTGTCGCCCTCCGTGGTGAGCTCCGTGCGTATGCCGGGGTGGCCCGCTTCGAACGAGGCGAGCTCCGCGCGCACGCGCGCGAGATTGACCACGGAGGCGGCGCTGCGCTCCTCGCGCAGCACGGCCCTGATCGTGTCCGTGCTTCCCCTCAGGGTTTCGGTCACGCGGCGCAGGGTCGCGCGCGCGGCGGCCGGGTCGTCGTCCATGATGGCGTCCGCTCCCTCGAGCAGCAGTATGCTGCCGGACATGCCGTGGCCGATCTCGTCGTGTATGCGCGCGGCGAGCCTGTTGCGCTCCTCGAGCCTCGATATGCGCGCTATGCTGCTTGCGAGCCTGTCCCGCGAGCCTATGCGTTCGCGCAGCTCCTCCACGCGTTCGCCCCTCGTGTCGGCGTCGCTGCGGGCCTCATTCTTTTTTTGCAGGAGCGTCAGTATATACACGGCGCCCGCGCCGATGAGCGCCGACGCGATAACGAGCGTATCGTCGGCCGCGTCTATGAACAGCCCCGCCATGCATGAGGCGGCGGTGACGGCTATGAGCAAGGGCGCGCCGACGTAGTCGCAGCACACGGATAGGGCGGAGATCGTTATCATGGGCAGCGCCGTGTGCGGGGAGCAGAGCGTAGCGCTCACGCACGCGAGGATGGACAGCGCGCTCGCCACGGGGCGCGGCGCGAGCAGGGAGCGGGACAGGAGCGCGGCGCAGACGAGCACGACGCAGAGCAGCATCATGACGACGCCGGGCCCGGACGTGACGAACGGCGAACGGTTCCCGTCCGCGAGGGCGCTCCCGCCGCCGCGGACAAATCCAAGGACGGCCGAGGCCAGCGTAGCCACGCAAAGAAATAGGTCACGTTCTTTCATAGAGAAATTGTACCACAATGATCGTAGGGGACGGGGCGATTGCCATCGCCCCCTACGATTTATACGTTCCCATGACACATTTGAAACGGATTTCCCCCGTAGGGGCGGATGGCAATCCGCCCGTGGTTCTTGTTCCGCCCGTGGTTCTGTTCCGCCCGTTTGTAGTTACCTTGCGAGGGCGCGCATGTCGCTCCTCTTGCTCGAGAACATTATACCCGAGAGTATGAGGAACAGCAGGGCGGCGAGCAGTATGATCGCCATCGGTACGCCGACCGACCCCGAGCCGTCCTCGTAGTGGCCCACTATCTCATACATCCAGTACTGCGGCGTGAATTTTGATATGGCCTGGAATACCGGCGGCGCTATATCCATGGGGAACCACGCGCCCCCGAGCATGGACGTGATGGTGGACACGGCGATGATGACGGCGATGATGCCGCTGAAGCTCGGCATGGCTATGCCGACAAATATGCTGACGGCGTTCACGAGCGTCGCGAACGCGAAGAGCATGAGGAAGGTCATGCCGGGCGGTACGATCGAATACGAGCCCGACACATGCCAGATGAGCATGGCGGGGCCCTCGATGATGAGGGATATGACGAAGCCTATGCCGGCGACGGACGCGACGTATTCGAGCGACGTGGCGCTGCTCGCCCTGATGCGCCGGAACGTGCCGTCGAGCTTGTCCGTGTGCAGCATCTGCGATATGATGATCGACATCATGAAGCTGAACATCATGAAGAAGCCGAGCATGAAACTGTAGCCCTCCTTGTCCGCCTCCTGCCGCGCGAGCTCCGTGTCCTTGGACTCCGTCACTACGTCCGATTGCCGCCGGTCTGTCTCGGCGAGCATGTTTTCAAATACGCCCGCGTCCGCGCCCGAGGCTGTGGCGAGCACGGACAGGGAATCAGTGTACGAAATGAAGTAGCCTCTGATGAAGGCCTCGTTCGTGTAGTCGTCGAGGAATGTCAGCTCGACGGGCTTCGGGCTTCCTTCGAGCAGGTCGCGCTGAAATCCCTCGGGTATCTCCGCTATGCCGGAGATGCGCTTGTTCACGAGCTCGCTGTCAAGCTCGCCCCTGTCGTCGCTCCTGACGAGCCCGATGCCGAGTGTATCTTCGAAGTACGACGCCATGTCACGAACAGCGGCTGAGCCGTCACGGTCTATAAATCCTATCCGGACATGCTGCGTTTCTTTTACCTCATCTTTATCATCATCGGCGCCGCCTGACGAGAGCGTGACGGCTAAGGACGAAATGAATATCACGCCTACGGATACGATGAGTATGAGAACGAGGGCTCTCCTTGAGCGCAGCAGACCGCCGCGGAAGAGGGTTCCGAAATTTTTCACAGCGCTCTCTCCTTTCTTCTGAGTACAAGCGAGCCGGCTACGCATGTGGCCGCGAGGATGGCGGCGAGCGCCGCCATGGCCGTGAGCATGAGCCCGGACTGTCCGAACAGCGTGAGCTCGAAGGCCGCGCGGTTCATGATGTTCATCGGCAGGTATTCGCTGAATCCGGGTATGAATATCTCCCTGTTGAACGAGCCTGAGATGAAGAGCAGCGTCCAGAGCACGGCCATGAACGGCATGTACGGGTTGGCTTTCACGAACATGCCGATGAGCATGCATACGGCGGCGACCGTCATGCCGAGCAGGACGGAGAACGCGAAGAACAGCAGGTTCCCCGCGAATGTGGCCGCGTAGTGCGCGCCGAACAGCAGCGTCGAGAGGAGCATGATGACGAGCGACTGCGCGATGCTGACGGGAATATAGACGAAGATGTTTGCGATGAAGATCGCGCCGCCGCGCGTGGGCGACGCCGCGAGGCGGCGCAGCAGGCCTTCCCTCTTCGTGAGGTACATCGTGGAAGCGCCGCCGATGCCGCCGCCCATGAAACAGATCATGATGATCATCGTCACGGCGTAAAAGTCCATCATGCTCTGCGTCCTGCCGTCGAACTTCCGGTCGGCCGTCAGGGTTTCGCCGTCTGCAGCGCGCGCGTTGAGCCTGTCCGTGAGGCCTGGTATGTTTTGCGGGTTCTCCGCCGCGACCGTCCCATACGCCGTAGCGTAGGCGGCGCTCTCTCGCGCGAAGCCTTTCGCTATCATGCTGACCGTACGGTTTTTGACATCGTCGCCGCCCTCGTAGACCTTCACTCCGTCGCCGCCCGTAAAGACCATGGCGGCGTCGGCGCCCTTGTCCGCGACGCTTTGCTTCGCCGCGCCCTCGCTCTTCTCCTCGGTGAACACTATGCCGTCCGCTTGCCCGAGCGCGCTTACGAATATCTCGGCGGAGCTCGCGGCTTCCGCGCCCGCCTGAGCGTAGTACCCGATCTTGATCTCGCCTATGCTGCTGTCAGGGTTGTCAAGGTTCGCGAGTATGTTGCCGAGCGATGCCACCATGACTATAGGGAAGATGAGGCTGAAAAACATCGCTGACCCGTCCCGATAATAGTCCCTTATTCCTTGTAACGCGATTCTTAGCATGGCCGTCTCCTCATCTATTTCTTTGCGGGCGCGGCGGGCTCGCCGTTCGCATCGCCCGCGTGCAGTTCGCTGCCCGTGAGCGCAAGGAATGTGGTTTCGAGATCGGGGGCTTCCTCGTCGAATGACTTGATCGCGACATCGCGGGCCATGAGCGTCTTGAGTATGGGCGAGATGTTCGCGGATTCAAGGCTGACGTCCACGCGTATCTCCCCGCGCTCGCCGCCGTACTTCGCGCTTTTGACCCCCGCGAGGTTTGCCATCTCCGCCACGGCGGCGCGTATGTCCTCGGCCGCGCCGGAGCCCGTCACTATGCGGATCGTCTTTCTGTCGGTAACATAGCCGATGAGCTCCTGCTCCGTCCCGATGGCGGCGAGCCGCCCTTTGTCGATGATGGCGATCCTGTCCGCTATCTCCTGCACCTCGGGCATGTAGTGCGATGTGTAGATGATCGTCGCGCCGCCGTCGCGCAGTTTGCGGATGGAGAGCAGTATGGTCTCGCGGCTGCGCGCGTCCACGCCGACGGTCGGCTCGTCCATGATGATGAGCTTCGGCTTGTGCGCTATGCCGCAGGCTATGTTCAGCCTGCGCCTCATGCCTCCCGACATCTTTCCCGCGCGCGTCTTGCGTTCGTCCGCGAGCCCGACGAAATCGAGGGCCTCGTCTGTTGCGCTCGTCAGCTCCTTCCCCCGCAGCCCGTAGAGCGACGCGAACAGCGCGATATTTTCGGCGGCTGTGAGCGAGCCGTACACGGCCACGTCCTGGGGCACGATGCCGAGCAGGGCCTTGATCTTGCCCGGCTCTTTCGCGAGGTCGTATCCCGCGATGGTAACGCTGCCCCTGTCGTAGTCCGACAGCGTGGAGATGACGTTCAGCGTCGTAGTCTTGCCCGCTCCGTTCGGGCCGAGAAACCCGAATATCTCGTTCTGCTCGACCGTGAAGCTGAGGCTGTTTACGGCGACGAGATCCCCGTATTTCTTTGTGAGTTTTTCGACGGTTACGTAGTTCGTCATTTTGTCCTCCTGTGGAGAGCGCGCCTGTGGCATTGCTCCTGTGACGCCGTTCGGCGGTGTGATGTATTTAAGAGTATAGTACATCGCGCGCCGCGCTGCGGGAAGTGACAGACGCACAAAAACGCCCATGACAAATGTCATGAAAATACTGTTCATCCCAACCCGTCATTGCGGCCTCCGAGCCGCAATCTTGAAACGACAGTACATGAGATTGCGGGTCAAGGCAGAGGTACAGGAGCTTTAGCTCCGTCGTACCTCGCACATCGAGGAGTGCAGCGCTTTAGCGCGTGGCACTCTACCGTGCCCGCAATGACATATAGAGTATGATAGTGTCATGAAAGAGAAGTACGACGGTCAACTGTATTCGTGATAAAATATGAGTGATATGGGTGATAAGAGTAAATCAGGCGACAGGCGGATCGTGTACGGGAGGAATCCCGTGCTTGAGGCTCTGGCGTCCGGCGCCGAGATCGACCGCATCTATATTCAAAAGGATATTGAGGGGGCCGGCAAGAAGATATACGCCCTTGCGAAGAAAGCGGGGATACCCGTCGCGCCCTTGGACAGGCGCGCGCTCAGCCGCGAGGCCGGGACGGCCGCGCATCAGGGGGTGGCCGCTGTCATGAGCTCTTTCAACTACGTGGGCATAGGCGACATCCTCGCGGCCGCTGCGGCGCTCGGCGAGGCGCCGTTCATCGTGATTCTCGACGGCATAGAGGACCCGCACAATCTCGGCGCCGTCATACGGAGCGCGGACGGCGCGGGGGCGCACGGCGTCGTCATACGCGCGGACAGGGCGGCGCAGGTGACGCCCGCCGCCGTGAAAGCATCTGCGGGGGCCGCTGTGCGTGCGCCGGTCGCGCGCGTCACGAACATAGCGCGCGCCATAGACGAGCTGAAAGAACGCGGCGTGTGGGTGTACGGAGCGGACGCTGACGGGGAGGACTACGCTTCCCTGACCTACGAGGGCGCGGCCGCGCTCGTCATAGGCTCTGAGGGCAGCGGTATCTCGCGGCTCGTCCGCGAAAAGTGCGACCGCATAGTAAGCATCCCCCTGCGCGGCAAGCTCTCTTCGCTGAACGCGTCGTGCGCCGCAGCCGTCGTGCTGTTCGAGATGGCGAAGGATCGCCCATGAACCCGGGCTATGAAAAACTGAGCCATGAAAAGCTCGCGGCCATCGCGCGCGGCGGCGACGAAGCCGCCCTCGACATGCTGTTCCGCGAATACCGCGACACGATCAGGGTCAAGGCGAGCCTGTACTTTCTCGCGGGCGGCGACACGGGCGACCTCGTGCAGGAGGGCATGATAGGGCTGTTCCATGCGATAATGAACTACGACGCCTCGAAAGAGGCGTCGTTCCGCACCTACGCGGAGCTGCTCATCGCGCGGCAGATGATCACTGCGATCAGGACGGCCGACCGCCTCAAGCACCGGCCGCTGAACACGTCGCTGTCGCTCGACGCGGAGCCGCTCACGGGCGGCGGCGGAGGCGGCGCCGGCGAAAATACGGGAACGCCGGGCGGGGCCAACCTCGGCGCCACGCTCCCCGACGCGGGCGCGTCACCCGAGGAGGCGCTGCTCATGAAGGACGAGATGGAGCGCCTTGAAGCGGAGAGCGTGCGCAGGTTCAGCAAGCTCGAGCTCGACGTGTGGAACGAATACAAGAAAGGCGTCGCGTATACGGACATCGCGAAATCGCTCGGCCGCTCGCACAAGGCGATAGACAACGCCCTGCAGCGCATGAAGAAAAAAGTCGCGGGAGCGTTGGCGAGCGTCTCGTCGTAGCGTCGTCTCCGCCCGGCCCGCGCTTCCGGATGCGCCTGGCGCGCTCTAGGCGCCGCCGGCGGTGTATCAATCCAAATAATCCCCGCCGATGTCTTTGAGCTTCTTCTCTATGCGGGATTTCGTTTTGCCCTTTGCTATCGTCGGCCTGAGATCGTTGCGGCCGTCCTGCGACGATATGCGCGCCGGTATCACCTTCGACGAGATGCCGATCTTGCCGCCTGATTTTTTTACGAAGAGCTGTACGATCATCGAGTCCTTGTCGGACGGGTTGCTGTTGCCGCCGAAGCAGAAGTTGCCGAGCGACCACGCTATGGGCTTGCCCTTGTATGTTTCCGTACCCTGGATGACGTGGGGATGGTGGAAGATGGCGGCGTCCGCGCCCGCGTCTATCGCAATCTTCGCCGCCTCCCTCTGGCGCGCCGACGGCGTGTAGCTGCGCTCGACGCCGTCGTGCGACGTAAAGACGACGACGTCAGCGCCCCTTTTCTTCGCCTTGTCTATGAGAGACGTGATCTCGCTCTTCGACGAGGTGAACTGCACGCCGACGAAGCCGATCTTCACGCCTTTCACCTCAGCGACGGTGATCGCGCTGCCACCGTAGTAGCGTATCCCCGCCGCTTTCAGCGCTTTCTTCGTGTCGGCGTAGCCGCGCTCGCCGTAGTCCATGCTGTGGTTGTTCGCTATATTGCATATCTCGACGCTGCCGCTCTCAAGTATTTTCGTGTAACCCGGGCTGCCCCTGAAATAAAAGACGGGGCTCCCCGGCTTGCTGATGTGGCTCTTGCTGTCCGTCAGCGCGCCCTCGAGATTCACGACGGTCAGGTCGTCGTTCGCGAATACCGCCCTCACACCGCCGAAGAACCAGCCCGCGCCTTTTTCCTTGTACACGCCCGAGAAAAAATCGCGCCCCACATCGCTCCCGAGCGTCGTGTCGCCCGCAAGCGAGATGGTGAGAGAGGCGTCGTCGGAATCGGGCGCGCCCAATGCGGCGGGCGACGCCTGACCCGTAGCGGCAAACGCGGCGACAGGGCCCGTCAGGGCCAGCAGGGCGGCAAGCGTAAGCGCGGCGGCGGCGCGGATGGCCCTATTCCGCAAAAAAGGGGGGATGCCCGGGTTCACGGCATCGAGATTATCTATACTATCCTCCCTTACACCGAGGGCTGCCGCTACGGGGCTTTTCAGCAAATTCTGATGCTCGACAAACAGCATTTTGAACAGTATATCGTTGTTGAATCTGTATCTCAGTTTAGCCATAACACGTTGTGCGTCTCCTTTGGGAATAGTATAACAAAAAGACAACGGTGTTTCCAACGAAAAAAATAGAAACCACGGTGACGGAAAAGGAAAAGGAAAAGGAAAATTTCCGTTTTTATGTTTAATTTAATGTGGGAGGGGTATAAATAAAGTACATCCTCCCAATACACCTTTCAAAGGGCGCTACCGGCAACATATTCCGGTAGCGTAATTCTTTATGGTGACTACCCGATTAATGAATTAATGAATTACAAAAAAAGCATGAATAAACCACAAAAAAGTGGGTATAATAAGTACGGGTGCAAGTATACGATATATGGAATGCCATATGGAATGGATATAGGGTGAAATAGCTGTAATGAATACATTGAAAACAAAAGCAAGGGCGAGGAAGATCAGGGCGCTCGCGCTTTCGGCGCTGCTTGTCGCGGCGTTTGTCATCCCGCAGGCGACGCTTGCCGTGGATGGGGGCGGCGCGGCGGATCCCGCCCTCAATAAAGACAGTCATTCCGGGCTTGTCCCGGAATCCACCCCCCAGGCTGACGGCGCGGCAGAAACCGCCCCCGCAGACAAAACCGGCGACAACACCCCCGCAGACGAAACCGGCGACGGCATCCCCGCAGACGAAACCGGCGACAACACTTCAGTAGGCAAAACCGGCGACGGCATCCCCACAGACAATACCGGCGACAACACCCCCGCAGACAAAACCGGAGACAACACCCCCGCAGACAAAACCGGCGACAACACCCCCAATAAAGACAGTCATTCCGGGCTTGTCCCGGAATCCACCCCCCAGGCTGACGGCGCAACAGAGACCGCCCCCGCAAACAAGGAAACTTCCAGCCCCCCCCCTCTAAACCCAGTAACTTCCACGATCTTGGCGTTCACTCCCCTTGAGGACGAAGTCCGCTACCAAAGATGCGAAGCCCCAAGCCTACCCGAAACAGTGGAAGCCACAATAGAATCCAACGAAACCGTGGCCGTCCCCGTCTCCTGGAAAGCCGACGGCTACGCCCCGGGCGACACAGGCCTCCACGTCTTCATAGCCACCCCGGGCACCGGCTACAGTGTATCTGACGGCGTCGAACTCCCCCGAGTCACAGCTTTCATCACGGAACCCGAACCCACGGGCCTCGTGGGGCTCTTTTCATTCGGCCGCGTGCAGGGCCTGGGCACAGCCGAAAGCCCGCTCGAGATCACAAACGCCGACCAGCTGGCTGAGATCGCCGCCCTCGTGAACAAAGGCACAAGCGAGGCGCCAAACGCCCTCGAATACTTCGTCTTCGGCGTCAGGGCGGATACGAGAAAGATATACCTCAAGCTCATGAACGACATAGACCTCGCGAACTATGGAAAAGACGTAGCTTTCAACGGTGGCAAGGGCTGGATACCCATAGGGCACAATAGCGATGGCTACTATAGCGCCGCCTTCAAAGGAGTCTTCGACGGCGGGGGTCACAAGGTCACGGGCCTGTACATCAACGATCCGGACCGTAGCAACGCCGGCCTCTTCGGCTACGTCTATGGAACAGGAACGGCGAACAGGCCCGTGATAAAAAACCTCGGAGTGGACGGCGCGGTCAGCGGCAGAGGCGCTACCGGCGGCGTGGTGGGGATGCTATATACCGCCGTGATGGAGAACTGCTACATGGCGGGCGCGGTCAGCGGCACGGGAAACATTATCGGCGGCGTGGCGGGATATGTCTTTTCTAGTTCCGCCGTCACGTCCTGCTACGCCACAGGCGCAGTCAGCGGTACAGGAAGCAATGTCGGCGGCGTTGCAGGGTATGTCCAAGCAAACTCAAGAATGGAGAACTGCTATGCGACGGGCGCAGTCAACGGCTCTGGAAGTGTCGGCGGTGTGGTGGGGAATACCAACAGCAGCGTCACCTACTGTGCGGCCCTGAACCCCTCCGTGACGACAACCGATACCACGAATCCCGGCCGTGTGATAGGCACTTTCACCACCCCCACCCTCTCCGGCAACGCCGCTTTCTCCGGCATGACGCTAAAGAACAGTGGCGGCGGTGTCACCCCGACCCCCGATGACCCTAGCGGCAAAGACGGCGTGGGCGTCGACAAAGCCGCCCTCCAAAACCTGCATACGGCCCCGGGCTTCCCCGCCTCCCTCACGCGGGACCCCTGGGTCTACAACGCCTCTGACGAGAACGCGAACAAGCTCCCCGGCCTACCCGGCCCGGACGGGACAGGGCGGGCCATAGGCATGCCGCCCCACCTCCTCCACGGCTTCAAAGGCGCCGGCACGGAGCCCGACCCCTGGCAGATCAGCACCGCAGCCGAGCTCGCCCTGCTCGCGGACTATGTAAACGACGGCACAGCCCCCTACTCAAGCGCCGGCGCATGCTACAAGCTGATGAACGACATAGACCTCTCAGCCTACGGCGCGGGCAACACAGGCTTCAACGGCGGCAAGGGTTGGATACCCATAGGCGACAACCATACCCTCGATGAAAACAGCAGATTCAGGGGGGTATTCGACGGCGGAGGCCACAAGGCCACGGGCCTGTACATTTCGGATGCCGCCACTAGCTGCGCCGGCATCTTCGGCTACGTCTACGGGACAGGCGCGGCGAACAAAGCCGTGGTGAAAAACCTCGGCGTGGACGGCGAGGTCAGCGGCGTTAGTTTTGTTGGCGGCGTTGTGGGGGCAGCCTATGATACTTCCACCGTAAAGGACTGCTATGCGACGGGCGAGGTCAGCGGCACGGGAAACTATGTCGGCGGCGTTGTGGGAGTAGCCTTTACTTCCACCGTAGAGGGCTGCTACACGACGGGCGAGGTCAGCGGCGTTAGATTTGTTGGCGGCGTTGTGGGGGCAGCCGATCGTACTGCCACCGTAAAGGACTGCTATGCGACGGGCGAGGTCAGCGGCACGGAATGCTATGTCGGCGGCGTTGTGGGAGTAGCCTTTACTGCCACCGTAGAGGGCTGTTATGCGACGGGCGCGGTCAGCGGCGGAACGGTAGGAGATGCCGGCGGCGTGGTGGGAGTAGCCCTTACTGCCACCGTAGAGGGCTGTTATGCGACGGGCGCGGTCAGCGTCAGCGGGACGGAAGGAGATGCCGGCGGCGTGGTGGGATATGCTTCTGGCGGCAGGGTCGCCTCCTGCGCGGCCCTGAACCCCTCCGTGACGGTAAATACCAATACCACGGATCTCGGCCGTGTGGTGGGCTTTTTCGAAGACGGCGCGATCCTCTCCGGCAACGCCGCTTTCTCCGGCATGGCGCTAAAGGACAGCAACGGTGACGTCACCCCGAACCCCGGCGCGAACCTGAAAGACGGCGCAAGCGTCGACAAAGCCGCCCTCCAAAACCTGCATACGGCCCCGGATTTCCCCGCCTCCCTCACGCAGCCCCCCTGGGTCTACACCGACGGCGACGAGGACGCGGACAAGCTCCCCGGCCTACCCGGCCCGGACGGGACAGGGCAGGCCATAGACATGCCGCCCCACCTGCGGGGCGGCGCGGCCTACGACTTCGTGGGCAGCGGCACAGGGGGCGACCCCTGGCGGATCAGCACGGCAGCCGACCTCGCCCGGCTCGCCCGGCTCGTGAACTCAAACACAGCCCCCTACTCAAGCGCCGGCGCATGCTACAAGCTGATGAACGACATAGACCTCTCAGCCTACGGCGCGGGCTTCAACGGCGGCAGGGGTTGGATACCCATAGGCGATAACAGCAGCTTCAGAGGGGTATTCGACGGTGATAGCCACAAGGTCACAGGCCTGTACATTTCGAATGCCGCCATCAGCTACGCCGGCCTGTTCGGCTACGTCTACGGGACAGACGCGTCGAACAAGGCCGTGGTGAAAGACCTCGGCGTGGACGGCGCGGTCAGCGGCAATCGGAACGTCGGCGGCGTGGCGGGGTATATAGTTAGATACTCTACGATAGAGAATTGCTATATGGCGGGCGCAGCCAGCGGCACGGGAAACTATGTCGGCGGCGTTGTGGGGTTTGTATATAATAATTCCACCGTAGAGGGCTGCTACGCTACAGGCGTAGTTAGCGGAACGGTAGGCTATGTAGGCGGCGTTGTGGGATCAGCCGATAATACTTCCACCGTAGAGGACTGCTACGCGACGGGCGCGGTCAGCGGCGATGACATTATCGGCGGCGTTGTGGGGGCAGCCTTTGCTTATTCCACAGTAAAGGACTGCTACGCGACGGGCGCGGTCAGCGGCAGTCAATCTGTCGGCGGCGTTGCGGGGTATGTATATGATTATTCCACTATGGAGAGCTGCTACGCGACAGGCGCGGTCAGCGGGACGACAATATATGTCGGCGGCGTTGCGGGATATGTTGGCAACAGCACAGTCACCTCCTGCGCGGCCCTGAACATCGGGGTAAACACGTCCGCCACCACGGATGCGGGTCTCGGCCGCGCTGTGGGCTACCTTATCGGTACAAACAACACACTCACCGGCCTTACGGCCTTCAACGAGACGCCCGTCATATATTCCACGACGCCGAAGGCCATTACAGAGGGGGCGGGCGACGCGACGCCGGCGGGCAAGGACGGCCTCGGCTACACGGAGGGGGGCGTGGAGGCGGACGGCGCCATGGCCGGGCCCGGCTTCATGGACCCCGTGTTCTGGACGGGCGTCATGGGCTGGGGCGGGGACGCCTGGGACATCGCGGCGGA
>JAISAI010000008.1 GCA_031266795.1 Eubacteriales Family XIII. Incertae Sedis bacterium | reverse complement strand
CTGATCGCTTATGGCAGCCCGCAACCCCTCGCCCGTAGGCTCGGTTTGGGCTCTTTCCATTTCGCTCGCCGCTACTTTGGAAATCGATCTTTCTTTCTTTTCCTATGGGTACTTAGATGTTTCAGTTCCCCACGTTCCCTCCGCCACGCCTATTTTATTCAGCGTGCGGTACCCGCGCATTGCCACGGGTGAGTTCCCTCATTCGGATATCTGCGGATCGATGGATATTTGCTCCTCTCCGCAGCTTTTCGCAGCTTGTCACGTCCTTCGTCGGCTCCCGGTACCAAGGCATCCGCCTCATGCTCTTCTTCACTTGACCTTTCGATCAGTCCGGCATTGCGTTATGCCGGGGTTTGACTATTGTCATTTCGGTTTTTGTCTGGTTTTCTCGGTTGAAACCATAGTATAGCCCGAACTTCTGCTTTCGAAAAAACTCTGTTCTGTGGTTTATACTTCGATTTCGTCTTCGTTTTTGGTTTATCATTATTCGGTTTTCAAGGTGCAGACGTTGGCTCTCTTTTTAAAAGAGCCGACGTTTATTATATGTCGGTTTGACCCCCTGTGTCAATCAAAAGTTTTTGGGAAATGTTGTCTGGGCCTTGGGCGCTCATGCGGTCTAAGCCGTCACCGCCTGAAAACAATATCCGCCTTGCGCATGTTTTCCATGACTGGTACGCCGAAAGGGCATTTCTCTTCGCAGCTCCCGCAACCTATGCAGTCGTCTCCTCTGGCCGCGAGGCCAAGATAGTGGGACTTGACTCCGGGCGGGACATTGTCTTCGTCCACCAGCGCTATGTCCAGATATTTGTTCACCGAAGCGATGTCTATCCCCGCGGGGCAAGGCTGGCAATGGCCGCAGTATACGCAGCTCCCCTCGAAGCCGCCGGGGTACGTCGCGGTAATTGAGGCGTAGTCCTT
The DNA here is from genome assembly GCA_031266795.1 of Eubacteriales Family XIII. Incertae Sedis bacterium. Lineage (GTDB taxonomy): Bacteria > Bacillota > Clostridia > Peptostreptococcales > Anaerovoracaceae > JAIRPC01. The sequence continues at coordinate 6,464 of JAISAI010000008.1, read as the reverse complement.
TTGCGCGTCGTCCGCCTCGAGATACCCCACCGATTCCGAGACCTCTTCGGGCGACTTGCATCCGACGAGCGCGCTCACCACGGCGGGCCTTGACAGGGCGTAGTTGATGCATTGCGCGACAGTCAGCGGTTTCGCGAACGGCGTGTGCTCCGCACTGAGGAGCTTGCCTCCGCCGAGCGCCTTCATTACGGTAATGGAAACCTGTTCCCTTTCGCAGACCTCATACAGCTCGCGCCTGTCCGGATTTGCGACAGCCGCGTTCGAGGTGAAGTCGTTTTCTAAGATATGCTCTATGCTGAGATTTGACGGCATCAGGTCGAAAGCCGGGTTGACGCTGAACATGATGAGATCCACAGCGCCGCTGCGCGCGATCTGCTTCGCGACTAAGGGATTGTGGGAACTGGCGCCTATCGCCCTGATTCTTCCCTCACGCTTGAGCGCAGTCAGGTAATTCATGGCCTCCCCGTTGAGAAACTCGTCCATCTCCTTTTCCGTATCCATGAAGAACAGCATCCCGAAATCGATGTAATCGGTCATAAGCAAAGAGAACAGTTCCTCGAAAACCGTCTTGCATACGCCAAAATCCCTGCTTATCGCGTACTGGCCGTTTTCCGATACGGAGCCGAAATGCCCTTGGATGAGGACATCGCCGCGCTTCCCTTTCAGCGCCCTGCCGATATTCGCCCTGACCTCCTCGCCCGGCATGAATACATCCATTATATTCACGCCGGCGTCTACCGCCGCGTGTATCGTGCGCGCCACGTCCTCGTAGGGCTTGTTGTCCAAATACTCGCAGCCCAGACCGACAACGCCGGCGTTCATATCCGTCTTTCCTATGCGTCTGTATATCATGTCTTCAAATGACCCAGCTTCAGCACTATCCCTGCCTTTAATTGTGACAGAACACCCGTCATCGAAAATATACATCGAATCCGGGAGCGTGTCAACAGGGAAACGGCGGGCTTCACCTCAAAACAGCCCATACACATACCTGCCAAGCAGCCGCCTGAGAGGCGCGGCCTCTCTTTGGGCCCGGGCTGACAGTCCGTCCGCGTAGGCGAGCAATGTGCCCAGCGCGTCCTGCGTGGGCTCATGCCGGCTGAACCTCGCCTCCATCGCGATGTCCGTGAGCTCCCGCGGAACGAGGCCGGAGCCCGGGGCTCCTTCTGAGCGCGCCCCTTCGCTTTCCTCCGGGTGTTCCCCTTCACCCATGAATGCCAGCATATCCTCGATGTAAGCGTATGCGGCCAACACGGCTTGCTTCCGGTCTTCACCCTCGAAACAGCGCTTTCGCCTTAAGACGCGCCGGCGCCTGACGATGTGCGCTAAGATGATCAGCGCGAGTATAGCGGCTATGGCCGGCAACGTGACGGGTGAGCCGAGCACTTCGATCGTTCCGGGCGCGCCGCCCGGCGCGTTATTACTCGAAGACCCGCCTGCTTCGTCCGCTCTCCCGCCGCCCGATGAGTCAATGGCGTCCCCTGTCGCGGCGCCCGCGGTTGTGCTCGTCGCGGGCCCGCTCGTGGCCCCGGCGCTCGTAGCGTCGGCAATGACCGGCGTCGGAGCTTCCGACGCGAGAAGGCCGATCGCGCTCGCCCGCCACGGATCCTCTACGCCGCTCTGCCTCCCGGGCGTGGCTTCCACGGGCATCCATCCCATCCCGCTCACGTATACCTCGACCCACGCGTGCGCGCGGCTATCAGAGAGCGCCGTCCAGCCGTCCTCCGTCTTCGGGTCGTCCGGCGAGACGACGAAGCCCTCGGCGTAGCGCGCGGGGATGTCCACGGAGCGCAGGAGCGCGGCGACGGCCGTCGCAAAGTGGACGCAGTAGCCCTGATGGTTTTCCGCCAGGAAATACTCAACGAAATCGCGGCCCTCCGGCGTCTGGCCTGGGCTTCGCGTATAGGCGTTCTCGCTCTGCACCTGCCTGACGACGTCGAGGATGAAATCCACGGGAGACCGCCTCGATAGGTACACGTCGTCAGTGGATGAGGATCTCATCATCACAGTAGTATCGGGATAATTCGCCGGATCGAGCCCGCGCTCGTCGAGATACTCGTTCAACGTCGCTTTCAGGCCATCCGGCAGCTCCGTGTAATGCTCGTACACAAACGCGTTGTACTGCGATTGCCTTTCAAAAAACGACGTCTGCTCCGGCGACAGCCACTCTTTGACAATGTCCGGCAGCGCGGCAAAATCGGGGAACTCAAAATACGCGCTGTACGGCGGCACGGAAATGGCGTCGAGCGTATACCCGCCAAGGCCGGACATGTTGTTTGAGGAGCGCAAAAACCCGTCTGAGACGAAGGTGATCCCCTCAAGCGCGCCCGGCGTAGACGAAAGCCCGTAAGGGGCGTAGACACAACGCGGGTTTATGTTCACGTTCTCGACGGTCAGCTCGTAGGGGGGCTCGTCCTCTTGCCCGAAGCCTATGTTGAATATGTCGAATAATGTCGCGGCGTAGTTTTGCGGCCTTGTATCCATATCCAGCCCAGAGAGTTCTTCCGTGGCGGATTCGGGCAACTGTTCCCACCCCGCCCCGGTATATACGCTGCCCACGAAGCCTTTCAGGTAGTCGGGGACGCCCTTTGTGCTCTTCACGCGGATGGCCGTCTCGTTCCGGTAGCGCAGATTCCCCGCGTGGCGCAGATCGACGCGATTCGTGTTTCCCGCGACGCCGCCGCTGCGAAATATCGCGAATCCCAAATTCCCGTTGACGATGCCGCTGCGCAGGTCATTCGATACCTGCGGGCGCACATAGCTTTCGCTCGAAAAGATAGTGGCGACGAGAATCAGGCACAGCGCCAACACCGGGATGACCACAAGCGCCGAAGACCGCAGTGAGAGCCGCCCGCCGTCGATATAGACGCTTCGCGCACCCGCGCGCCGCGAGCGCTTTTCAAAAAACCTGTCGCGCCCGCGAAGCGGCGCAACGAACAGGAAGAGGAACAGCCAGTACAGTCCGATCACCATCAGCGACTTGTAGTCCGGGATGATAGTGTAGGCAAGCGCCGCGGCCGGGAACGGGACCGTCAGCAGAAACGCGAAGAACGCGCTGCGCCTTCGCACGAGGATCCAACCGAGAATGAGCGTCACGAGTAGCGACAGCGACATGACGAACACCGTTGACGACAGGCGGATCTCGTCCTCGCCCAGCTGCTCCACGGGGATGAGCGAAAAATCCACGTTAGCCCTGCTTTCGTACGTGGAAATCACGACGTTGAGCGTGTCGAGCGCGCCCTGAAGTAGCAGCGTGCGCAGCCTCTCCCACGACAGCAGGCATACCGCGGCTATCGCGCCGAGCGTAGCGAGCACGGCAAGCAGGATGGCGCGGCAATGTTTCGAAATATAGAGCGCGGTCACGCCGACGGAGGTACAGACGATGAAAACCACCAGAGCCCCGACATCGACATGCACGCGAAACACGGAGTAGAAACTTGACGCCGCGCCGAGCATGCCAAGCAGCATGAGCGGGGCGAACACGACGAATATTTCAAGCCGGGCCGGCTCGGCCTCGGAGTAGCCCGGCTTGCCAAGCGTGACGCCGGACTCCACGATCCTGTTCCCCTTACGGGAATCCCTAAACACCTTATGCGCATTTTTCAGGCGTTTCCGGATGCTCATAGTACCGCTTCTTTGAGCGTCGCCTCAATATCCGACGGGTTCGCGCGAAACACGCGCGACGGGAAGCTCACGGGGACGGCGGTGGCCGCCGTATCAGGGCCGTCCGGCGCGCCTTGCCCCGACACGATCATGACGCTCATGTCCGCCGCGGCCATCTTCGCGATGAGCGCGGCCGGATCGTCGTCACTCATCCCGGCCCGCGAACACAGATATATCACCCTCGAGTACGAATTGCGCCCCGTACTACGCAGTTTGTTTTTCAATACGAACGGTTCCGCCATCAGGCCGCCGCCGCTGAGGATCGACGCCATGACCTTGTCCCTATCGGCGCCCTGCGCGATATGATCCCGATGGAACGCGTTCCCGCGCACGGCGTACCATTCGACATCATGGGCTATGCCCGCGCGGGCAAGCGACGTTGACACGGAAGCGAGGGCGGTCAAAACCGCATCGGCCTCGTCCGCCCCGCCGTTGAGGTCGAACATGACGAGCGCGTCGCCGGCCAGCACGCGGCCGAACTCCTTCACCATGAGCCGCCCTATCCTCTCCGACATCTTCCAGTGTATGCGCGTCACGCGGTCGCCGTGCTCGTACTCCCTGATGTCGAAAAGCTCCGACGGATCGTCGCCTTTCACCACCTGCATACGCCCGTCGTTCTCGGTATCGTGGGAAGCCCCGCCGCCCGTACCGACGCGCAGCGGCGACACTATGCCCGGCATGACGAGCAGCCCCGCGCTCGCCCTGTTGTCGCGCTTCGTTTTCAGGCAGATGAGGCCGAGCGGATCGTATACCCCCGTTTTCTCCATCCTGATCAGGATCTTGCCGGCCCGCGCGAACGAAACGGGCTGAACGAGGACGCCGCCCCCCTTGCCCGCCGCGAGCACGAAGATCTCACGCGCCTCCTCCCCGCTCAACTCATTACGCATCAATAGCTCTATTTTCGTCCGCACCGGTATCGCCGAAGGATTACTTACCCGCAATTCAACGGTCACGTCCTCGCCTTTCGCCGCCACAGAAACGCCGACTCTCATAGAGGCGACAGGCCCGCGGCAGAACGCGGCGGTGATGAGCATCGAGACGCAGGGAAGCAGCGCGCAAAAAATAAGGACGAAATACGAGAGATAGTCGACCAGCATGATATGGAGGGCAAACACGCCGGCAAGTAGCAGAAGATACCTCAGCCTGTCGCGCGTCATGCGCCGAGGCTCCGATGGAGCGCCCCGGTCTTTTTTTGTATAATCTGCGGACGGGGCGTCTTTTTGACAATATCCGTTATGACGTCGCGAACCGTCTCCCCCTCGGCCGACGCGCGCGGGTTCATCGCGATGCGGTGTTCAAGGACATCGAGGATCACGGTATCTATATCCTTTGGGACGATATAGTCCCTGCCCGCGAGCCACGCGGCGGATCTGCTCATGCTGAGAAGCGCGAGCGACGCGCGCGGGCTCGCGCCCGTGTGCAGCCTCGCGTCCTCCCGCGTGGCCTTGGCGATCTGCGCGATATAGGCGTATATGTCGTCGTCCGCGTACACGGCCTCGGCCTCCTTCTGCATCTCGCGGATGTGCCGCGCGTCAGCCACATGGCGGACGAACTCGAGCGGGTTCTCGCCGCCCCTGCGCTTCAGCATCGAAACCTCGTCCTCCATAGCGGGATAGCCGAGTGAAAGCCGCACCATGAACCGGTCAAGCTGCGATTCCGGCAAAAGCTGCGTGCCCGCCGAACCCACGGGATTCTGCGTGGCTATGACCGTGTACGGAGGCTCTATCCTGTGCGTGACGCCGTCCACGGTCACGGCATTCTCCTCCATGGCCTCAAGCAGGGAGCTCTGCGTCTTTGAGCTCGCGCGGTTGATTTCATCCACGAGCAGGAGATTGCACAGGGCCGCGCCCGGCTTGAACGAGAGAGCGCCCGTAGATTTGTCGATGACCGAATACCCCACGACGTCCGCCGGCATCACCTCCGGCGTGAACTGTATGCGGTTGTAGTGAAGATTCATCGCGGAAGCGAGCGTGACGGCCATCGTCGTCTTGCCCACGCCCGGAACGTCCTCGAGCAGGATGTGGCCCCGCGAAAGGATGGCGAGCAGCACCTTCGCGATGACGTCGTCTTTCCCGATGATGACTTTCCTCGTTTCCTGAACGACAGCCAGCGCCCTCCCCTGCAAATCCACGCTACGCCGTTCCTCATTGATACTATCCGACAATAGAGCGTCCTCCGTCTTATGCCATCCCAAACTTTTGTGGGCATTGAATATATACAGCAGACCGCCCGTAAACGGCCACTTATAGTGTATCAGATAAGAGGTGTGTTTTTTGTAAAAATAAGAAGAAGTATAGATAAAATGATGGGGGAACTACAATGGTGGGCTTGGGAGGACTTGCGCAGCCTTTGCTTCGCAAAGTCTGCTGGTCGCGCCTCCCCTTACGGTCGGCTTGACCCGCTCCCTGTTCGAACGTCCGCCGGACGTTCTCACGACGGTCGCGCCTATCGGTTCAAGTCTTATGGGTTCACGTAGTAACGTTGTAGACTCACGTTCAACCTTAGCTGATTGAATTGGTGGGCTTGGGAGGACTTGAACCTCCGACCTCACGCTTATCAGGCGTGCGCTCTAACCACCTGAGCTACAAGCCCATAATATAAAACAAACATAGAGAGAGAAGCATGTCATTACGACCTTCGGTCGCATCAGGTCTTCTTGCCAATAATGCGCTATGCGCATTATTGGAGAAGCACCATATCCTTAGAAAGGAGGTGATCCAGCCGCACCTTCCGATACGGCTACCTTGTTACGACTTCACCCCAGTCATTGATTTCGCCTTAGGCAGTCTATTTGCCGACCG
>JAISAI010000067.1 GCA_031266795.1 Eubacteriales Family XIII. Incertae Sedis bacterium | reverse complement strand
GTTCGCAAAGCGCGGCAAGGGCGAATACCCGGGGTCCCTGCGCGCGCTCACCGCCACGATCTCCGCGATGACCATCCTGCTCATACTGACGGCGGCGAGCAAGATGCTGCTCTATGTGGGTATGTACGGCCTGACGAGGCTGCGCGTCTATACGCTGTGGTTCATGTTGCTGCTGCTCTGCGTGTTCGCGATCGTCGTACTATGGCACATACGCCCGATCAATGCGGGGAGGCCGATAGTGATCGTATTCACCCTGCTCACGCTCGGGCTCTTCTTTGCGAATACGGACGGGCTCATCGCGAAGTACAACGTGGAGCGGTACGAGGCCGGCGCCCTTGAGACGGTCGATACGGACACGCTGACGCATATGTCGGACGCGGTGCTGCCGTACCTCGTTGATTTGGAAAAGAACGCGCCGGACTATAAGGTGCGCGACGAAGCGGAGCTGGCGCTGTATCTACGCGAGGGAGACGCCAAGATGAACTTGGACGAGTATTCGTGGCGCAACTGGAATCTGCAATCCGATATGATGGGAAAAATCGCGCTTGACCGATCGTTCTCGTTCAGCGCAAAGTGAACGTGAGCAGCACGGGGTTGTGGTCCGATGCCGCGTAGTCCGTGTCGGTATTGTCCGCCGTCGCCGTCACGTTGTCCGAAACGACCCAACCGTCCATGATGGTCTCGTAGCTGACGCCGGGCGTCCATGGTATGCTCGAGTCGCGGCACGTGGCTATGACGTCCGCGTTGTCCGCGTTTACAATCGAGAAGTTGTTCGGCAACTCCCCCTCGTCGAAGGGATGCACCCACGGCGGCGTTTCCATTCTCCCGGTAAAAGCGCCTATGCTGCCCGGGAAGCTCTGGTTCCAGTCGCCGCCTGCTATGACCCAGTTTCCGTTCGCCCTCTCTTCACTCATGACGCCCGCGAGCTTCTTCATCTGCTCGTCACGCATCGCCTTGCCGGCTTCGTACGCGGAGAGATGGACGTTGATGAGAACGAGCTCGGGGCTCGCTCCGCTCGCGCCGGCGTCTGAGCCGGGGTTCGTGGCATCCGCGTCGGAGCCCGCGCCGGCATCCGTGCCGTCCGCGCGGGCGACGGGCATCCTCGTGACCGTGAAGCAGCGGTCGAGGTCGAAAAATTTGTCAGGGAACGACAGCGCGACAGGCAGGCTCAGGCGCTCCGCCCCATCTATCGCGTAGCGGCTGTACGTCGCTATGCCCGAGTCCTTGACCATGCCCATGGGGTGCGCGGGGGGCCAGAGCAGCCAACCGGTGTGGAAGTTCGTCGCGTAGGCCTCCGCGAACGAACCGCCCTCCCCGAACGCGCGGCTGATCATCTTCAGCTCGTCGATCTTGTAGCTGCGCCCCGCGTTCCTGTCTACCTCTTGAAAGACGGCTATGTCGGGTCGCCGCTCCATCACTACAGCCATGGCCGCGTCCATATTGCTATTCACGGAATCCTCGCTGGCGGCGCGGCTCATGAGCCCTTTTGTCTCTTCGCCGCCCGCTATCCTGCCCTCGCTCATGAAGAATGAAAATTCGTGGCCGTACGCGCCGAAGCCGATGTTGTATGTGAGTGCGCTGTACTCCCGTCCCGTTTCGAGCGTGGGAAGACTGGCGCCTTCCGTCAGGCCCCCCGCGACATTCGTGACCTCAAGCTCCGACCTGTCCGGCAGGCGCTTGCTGTTTACGTTCAGGTAAATCATATAGCCGGCCGCGATCGCGGCTATCGTGACTATTACCGCTATGATTATCGTAATTATTCTCCCAAGTATCCGCAAGGCATGAACTCTCCGGCCGGGGCAGGCATAGGGTTTTTAGAGGTTCCCATCAGTATTTTGATTCGTCGTCTTTCCATTGTTCGGTCCCATAGGCCGCCGGCTCGGCCGGTGAGGCGTGATAGGTAGGCGCGGCCGGCTCGACAGGCGCGGCGAAATCTGCGTGCGCGGGGGGTTCGACAGGCGCGGCGCTCTCGACGAAGTCCGATATGAAAGCGCCCTCGTCGTCCGGCCCTTTTACTTGAGCGCCGCCGGACGAGCGAAAACTCTGCATATCGCCGTATCCGCCGCTTTCGCCTACCTTGAATCTTCTGACGAGCTCGATCAACAGATCCGTCTGCGAGCTCATCTCCTGAGTCGCAGCGGCGCTCTCCTCCGCCGTCGCGCTGTTGTGGTGGACGACGCCGGACAATTGGCCGAAGCCGCCCTTGATGGCGTCTATGGACTCGTTCTGCTCGGCCGTGGCCATGGCTATATTTTTCAATATCCACGTGTTCTCGCTCACGCCGTTCATTATCTTATTCAGGTATTCCGACGTGTCCTTGACTATATCCGAGCCCATATCCGACTTCTTCATCGTGTCGGCGATGAGCTCGTTCGTGTCTTTCGCCGCAGACGCGCTCTTTGTCGCGAGGTTTCTGACCTCGTCTGCGACGACGGCGAAGCCCCTGCCGTGCTGCCCCGCCCGCGCGGCCTCTACGGCGGCGTTCAGCGACAGGATGTTCGTCTGGAACGCTATGTCGTCTATCGCTTTCATGACGACGTTGATAGAGCGGCTCGCCTCGTTGATCTCTCTCATTGCCTGCGTCATCTTGTCCATGCTGCCGCGGCCCTCTTCGGCGCTGCTCCATATGGCGCTTGTTATGTCCGCAGCCTCTTTCGAGCGCATGGCGTTGTCCTTGGACTGGGTCGAAATCTCGCCGAGGGTACCAAGCAGGCTCTCCATCGTGACCGTCTGCTCCATGGTAGACTGTGAAAAGGACTGGGCGCCTTGCGAGATCTGTGATATGCCCACGCTCAGCTGGTCCGCGGCCGCGCGCACTTCCCCTACCATGACGTTCAGGTTTCCTATGAGCGCGTTCGTGGCGTTCGCGAGCGTATCGTTTTCGGAAGCGGACGGCGCGCGCCGCGTCAGATCGCCCGTGGCGGCGACTTCGAGAACCCTCGCCTTTGCCAATATCCCATCCATCATGTTCAAGAAATCCCGCGAAAGCCGCCCTATCTCGTCCGGGTATTTGCTGTCGTCGCGGATTCCCTGCCTGACTTCCTCAGAGAATCCCATGTCGCCGCTCTCGCCCACCTGCCCTATGACATCGAGTATCCTCTGTATCGGTATGCGGACCGACAGCGATATGCGCCTCGCGAGCACGAGCGCGATGACGACGCCGATAACGAGGATGGCGAGCACCGCGCAGGAGGTGAACAGGATATGCTGCTGGCTGGCGGCGATGATCTCGTTGTTCGTAGCGCCGCTGACGAGCATCTCGTTCCTCATACGCTCAAGCACGAGCATTGACACGATGCTCGTGACGCTGACGGCCACGGTGACAAGCGTCATGATCGTGTATGAGAGAAACATCCTGCGCCTCAACCCCATGTTTCTAAGAGTGTCCATCGTACCCTCCATCCTTTGTCCCACACTGGGTGTGAAATATTATCACACTCATTCCTGTACGTATTCGCATAAAAAACGGCTCATCTTGCCGGCTATGGACCAGAGATCCTCCAAAGGCGGCAGGTATACTATGCGGAAATGGTCCGGCTCGGGCCAGTTGAAGCCCCGGCCGTGCGTCACGAGCACGTGGTGCTCGTGCAGAAAGTCGAGCACGAAGCGCTCGTCGTCGCGGATATTGAAGCGCTTTATATCTATGCGCGGGAAGAGATAAAATGCGGCTTTCGGCTTCGTGGAACTGAGGCCGGGAATCTCGTTCATGGCCTCGTAAATAAACGCGCGCTGCTCGTACAGCCTGCCGCCCGGGCGGAGCAGCGGCGCCGCAGAATACGCGTCGTCGAGCGCGACCTTGACGACGGACTGCGACGGCACGTTCGCGCAGAGCCGCATGGACGAGAGCATGCGTATGCCCTCTATGTAGTCCGCGGCGCGCTCCCTGTCGCCCGATATTACCATCCATCCGCATCTGAAGCCCGCGAGCATATGGGACTTCGAGAGGCCGTTGAACGTCACGGTGAACACGTCGGGCGCGACGGCGGCGCAGGAATGGTGCACGGCGCCGTCAAACAGGAGCCTGTCGTATATCTCGTCCGCGAACACGACGAGCCCGTGCTCCCTCGCTACATTCATGATCTCCGCTATATTGTCCCTCGAATACAGCGCGCCCGTGGGGTTGTTCGGGTTTATGACGACGATGGCCTTCGTGCGCGGGGTGATCTTGCGTTTTATATCCGCTATGTCCGGCGCCCAATCGGCGCTCTCGTCGCAGATGTAGCCGCGGGCATTCCCTCCGCAGAGCGTCGTCACCGACGTCCAGAGCGGGTAGTCCGGCGTCGGCACGAGTATCTCGTCGCCCGTATTGATGAGGGCCTGGAGCGATATGCTGATGAGCTCGCTGACGCCGTTGCCCGTGAACACGTCGCCGTAGCCCAGCCCCTCTATGCCCTTGCTCTCGCTGTACGCCCTGATCGCGTCGATGGCCTCGGGGATGCCGTACGAATCCGAATAGCCCTCGGAATCCCTGATATTGTCGCATATAGCCCTCTCGATGGACTCGGGCGCGAAAAAACCAAACGTCGGCGGATTGCCCGTGTTGAGCGCGATGACGTCGATGCCCTCGCGGGCCATGCGCGCGGCCTCCTCGGCGACAGGCCCCCGGATGTCATAACCCACGTTATCGAGCTTCGTAGTCTTTGTGATCTCATTCATAGTCTTATTCATATATTTATCATTTTAACACAAAAAGATGAAATATTCTCCTTGTCCGCGCTTATGAATCAATGCTATAATTATTCCATAATAATGGCTGAAATAATGAGGTGAATTATGGTTAATATCGTGCCCAAAATCAGGCCTGTTTCGGATTTGAAGAATAGTTTCGGTGAAATTTCCGCGTTGGTGAAAGAGGATTCTACTCCTGTTTTTCTAACAAAAAACGGGCATGGCGAGATGGTGCTCATGAGCATGGAGACATACTCCGGGCTCATAGGCCGTTTGGAAATCGAATTGAAATTGACGGAGGCGGAAATCGAGGCAGAGAGAACCGACGTCCGCTACTCTCACGACGAAGTGATGTCGCGGATGAGAAAAAGGCTGCAAGGCGTCTCCAATGTATAAAGTCAGTTATCTTCCCATCGCGAACGCCGACATCGCGGGAATAATCGACTACATTGCCGTCAATCTAAGCAATGTGACGGCCGCAGGCTCTTTTCTCGACGAACTGGACAGGGTGCAAAACATGATTGCCGACAACCCGTTCACTTTTCGCGTATACGACCGTCTCGACAACGAAGCCGAAAAGGTGCGCGTAGCGCCGGTCAAGAATTACTATCTCTTTTATTCGATAAGGGAAGGCGCGGTCACGGTAAAGCGGGTCATATACAATAGAAGAAACATCTCCGGCCGGTGGGATGACTGAAGCCTGGCGCG